>JBGPKT010000007.1:0-41928 GCA_041486115.1 Nitrospiria bacterium
TCCGGAAATTTCCGATCTTAGCCTGAATGTTCGGAGTATTATTTTTCCACCAGAGGCTGCCGGGCCTGTAATTTTCTATAAAGGCCGCTCTGGCCTGGCTCGCCAGACTCCATTTTTCAGCTTTCCGGTAGGTTTCGATGAGATCAATTTGAAAGGTCGGAGCCTCTTCGTGGGCGGGATAAAGCGTCAGAAAGGTTTCAAAGGCCTGAACAGCTTCCGGAAATTTCCCCCGGTTTAAGTATAAATAACCCAGGGGCCGGTAAATTAAATACTCATAAGAGACATGGCCATGGAAATCAAAATAATTTCTTGCTTTTGCCGCCCCGCCCGAGAAATCAAACGAGAGGACCGCCAGATGGAGAAGTTCTTTAATCTGAGCCCAGTTATACTCGGAAAGCGTCTCAATATCAAGCGTGGAGACGCCTCCGTTCCCGCTGACCGCATACCGGTTTAAGGCGTTGACGACATGGTCGATGGTTTTCTGGTAATCTCCCATTTTAAAAGCGGTCCAGCTGATTTTATAAGTAATGGTTTCCATCAATGCCCGGTTCGGACTGTTTTGCAGCGCTTTTAAGTAGGCTTCCGAGGCCTCGGGATATTTCGCCTCTTCAAAATAAAACTCTCCGATCCGGAACATCGATTCCGAATAGTAACTGCTTTTAGGGTACCGTTTGACAAGGTCCTTGAGCAGGAGGGCGGCCTTATTTTTGTTGTTTGCTTCGGAATATCCATGGGCCAGTTGATAAAGGATTTCGTCGTTTTCTCTATAGGAAGGAAACTGGGCCAGAATCTTTTCATAAACTCTCGCGGAAAACCGATGCGCTTCAGGTTTATTGAGAAGCCGTGGGTTTTTCTCCAGTTCTTCTTCTTCCATGGCCATGAGCAAATTGCCGAGCTGGTGGAGCGCTTCGGTCTGCTGGACCGATTTAAAATCAACCTGATCCAGAAAGGTTTCATATTCCTTAAGGATTTCTTCCTGGTCGGGAGCCATTCTTTTGACGGGGTTTTCGTCCAAAATTCCGGCCACCACCCGTTGGATTTTGTCGTCTTCTACCTTGCGCGAATAGGGCTCCGGAGAACATTGAATTCCGGTCAGACAGAAAAGCGAGATGATCATGAGGACAACGGGCTTCAAGGGCGGCCCCCCCCCTTCCCGGTTTCAGATTTTTCCAGGATCAGGATTTTTGCCAGTTCAATGGCCGCCTGAACGGACTGCGCTTCCAAAATTTTTTGCTGGCGAGCCGCTTCTTCGCGGATAAATTGATCAAAGAGGCTGCGGATTTTACTTCTGACCGGTCCGACCCGTGGATCGGGCGATCCAAAGACCGGAGGAAGGTTCCGGCGGATGTCGGAGGATTCCTGTATGTATCCGGGACGGGTCTGGGTGAGGGCGTCTTCCATGTTTAAAAAGGAGGCGGCCCACTGGATCATTTGACGGCCATCAGGGTTTTCATCGATCCGGGCGAGAAGCCGCCGCCACTCCGGATCGGGGTTGTTAAAAATAAAGTCCCTGTTAAACGCCGCGGGCTGTTCCAGCTTTTTGATGAAGGTTTTCCCGGACTGGCTCTGCCGGTTATAGGTGTTCAGCGCCTTCTGATAGGTGTCAAGGGCTTTTCTATAAGCGAGAAGTTTTGAATAGCAAAAGCCAGTTCTTAACAGGTTTTCCTGGGCATATTCTCCTTCGGGAAATTCCGAGAGGAGATCTTCCAGCAGGGCGATGGCTTTAACATACTCTTCCATTTCCATGAAACTCCAGGCATTTCCGAACCTTGCTTTTTCTTCGAACCCGGGTTCCTGTTCAATAGTGGTGAATTCTTCCATCGCCTCTTTTGGGCGTTTTTGTTCTAAAAAAATGAATCCCAGCGTCGCATGGACTTCTTTCTTTAACTCTTGAGAAGTCTTGTTGGATTCCAAAAGGGAATTGAAAGTTTGAATAGCGGAATAGCCGTCTCCGTTCCGGAAGAAATTTAAGCCGTTTTCATATTTCAAGAGGCCGGGGTCGGCCAGAGTCGCCTCAAACGGAGGGGCCTGCGCTTCCACCCGGTAGCGGTCAATCTGAACTTTAAATTCCGACAGAAGTTTGGAGGATGCCTCCGGGAATTCCTGAGTTTTTCCGGGCGATTCGCACAGGATAAGAATAAAGGGGAGAATAAGTAGAAAAAACTTCAATCGGTCAAAGAGAATCTGTCGAAATAATAAGAGGATGCTAATGCCCAAAATTAGATTAAGAGGATTGTCGGGTACGTGATCAGAGTATCGTAAATCCTTTAAAAAATCAAATCATTAAACCATTTTCGTTGTGTGTGAAAAACAGGTCTGCTATGATAAAACCATGTTGACGGGCCGGCAATTAAAACTTCTCGAGGGGATTCTTCCGAAGCCCCGGATGTCTGCTGAACCTGAAGATCTGATCTGTTACGCATTTGATGCCACTCAAACCGAACTTCTCCCCGAGGCGGTGGTTTTCCCCGTTACGGCGGAAGAAGTGTCGAAAATATTAATCTTTGCGAATCAGGAAAACATTCCAGTGGTCCCCCGCGGAATGGGGAGCGGATTCACTGGAGGAGCGGTTCCGGTAAAAGGGGGGATCGTCCTTTCGCTTGAACGAATGAACCGGATAATCCGAATTGATGAAGAAAATCTGACGGCAGAGGTCGAACCGGGAGTGATCACGGGAGCCTTGCAGGAAAAAGTCAAAGGAAAAGGGCTCTATTACCCGCCGGATCCTTCAAGTTCGGATTTTTGCACGCTTGGCGGGAATATTGCCGAAGGGGCTTCGGGGCCTCACTCTGTAAAGTATGGGGGGACGAGAGATTATGTCCTAGGCCTCGAAGTGGTTCTCCCTACAGGGGAGATAATCCAAACCGGCGGACAATCCGTTAAAAGGACGGTAGGTTATGACCTGACCCGGCTCATGGTCGGTTCCGAGGGGACACTGGGAGTGGTCACCCGGGCGCTTTTGAAACTCCTCCCCCACCCTGAATATCAACAGAGCCTTCTGGCGGTTTTCCCTTCAATTGAAACTGCCGCCCGGACCATTTCCGAGATCGTCCGTTCAAAAATAAGGCCTTCTGTCCTGGAATACATGGATGACGCCTCTTTAAAGATTGTAGAAGCCCATGTCCGTTTCGGACTTCCGGAAGAGGCCAAATCTATTTTAATGATTGAAACCGATGGAAACAAGAACGCGGCCCTTGAAGAAGCCGATCAGATTGCGCTGGTTTGCCGCCAACATGGCGCCATTTCCATAAAGATGGCCAGAGATGAAATGGAAAAGAAAGAAATCTGGAAAGCGAGGAAGGCCCTCTCGCAATCCCTTTATAAGCTCAAGCCTTCAAAAATCAATGAAGACATCGTGGTCCCGCGAAGTCAGATCTCCCGGATGGTCTCGGGATTAAATGAACTCTCGCAAAAATATCGGCTCATCATTGTCAGCTTCGGACATGCGGGAGAAGGAAATTTGCATGTCAATATCATGACCGATCAAAAAAATAAAACAGAATGGGATAATGCCCAGCGGGCGGTTAAAGAGATCTTTGAGCTGACTATTCGTTTGGGAGGTTCTTTATCCGGAGAGCATGGGATCGGCCTGTCCAAATCTCCCTATTTGTCTCTCGAAATGGACCAGAGTTCGATTCAGTTGCTTAAAAATATCAAGCGGGCGTTCGATCCCAACGGCATATTAAACCCGGGCAAAATCTTTGTCTAAGGTGAAGCAAGGGGCACGGGGGGCGAATGTTGACACGAGAAAGTGGCAACAAGTCATGAGCGCCGCCGAGACAGTGAGGCGGCCGGATCATTGAGTGAATTTTATGAAGGCCCCCCGATATTATAATGAGGGGAAGGGTTGGCGCAAAACGACAAGCGGGAGTGTATAAAGTTCATGATGAAAGATGAAATAGAATCCTGCAGAGGCCAAAATGTTGAAGTCATGGCTAACGGGATTCTTTATAAAGGAAAGCTGATCGGCGCCTCGGAGGAAAGCTTGACCCTTCAGACCCTCCTTCAATGGGTAGAGTTACCGATGGAACAGGTATCCTCGATCCGGAGGAGCGGCGGGTAATGGAAGAGAACATGCCGGCTCCGGAGATCCCTGAAGCGAATAAGAAAGACTCCGACCTTTCGACGTTTGGATCGGTCGGTTCAAAGACCCAGTGGATCAGTGGATCCAAAGACCAGAAAGTGGGGCTGGCCCTTTTCCTTTTTGTTCTCACGCTGATCACCACCCTTTATGCCGGAGCGTTTCTATCCGGGGCCGATCCTCTGGGCCATCCGCTGGAGATTGCGCTGGGAATTCCCTTTTCATTGACCTTGATGTTTATATTGCTTTCACATGAACTGGGGCATTACTTCGCTTCGCGGTATTACGGGGTCGATGCTTCGCTCCCTTATTTTATACCTGCGCCGCCCTATCCTTTTATCATCGGCACCTTCGGTGCCTTTATCAGAATACGCTCTCCCATTGTTCACAAAAAAGCGCTGTTTGACATTGCCGTTGCCGGCCCGATTGCCGGTTTTATCCTCTCCTGTTTGGCCCTGTTGATCGGAATCCCGCTGTCCGACGTGACGGTCAAGCCTCCCGGCGCGCAGGATATCTCTTTCGGGAGTTCTCCCATTTTTTATTTTTTTGTGAATCAATTGATCGGATCATTGCCGCAGGGGTATTACATCGATTTAAATCCGATCGCTTTTGCCGGCTGGCTGGGACTTTTTATTACCTGCCTGAACCTGATTCCGGTCGGTCAGCTGGACGGAGGACATCTGGCTTACGCCTTATTCGGAAAAAAACACCGAACCATATCGGTCATGACCATTATTTTGCTTATTTTCACAGGTTTCTTAGGCTGGCCGGGATGGTGGGTCTGGGGGGTACTGGGGGCTTTGATCGGGCTTCGGCATCCCCCTCTGGCAGATCAGGAAATCCGTTTAAATAAAACCCGTATTGCGATCGGATGGATAGCTTTGTTTATTTTTATCGGAACGTTTATCCCGGTCCCTTTTTCCTGATGAGGCGTCAACAGTTGTTCAGCAGCGCAAAAGCCCGAAGTTTTGAAGCCGCTCCGTTTTCCGGCTGGCCATTTCCGACTTGAAGGTGTTCAAGAAGTTTTTCCAGTCCGACTCTATCCAGTAGAGAGAGAAATGTATTAATGATGTCGGTGTCAAATTGGATTCCGGCATATTTTTGAAGCTCTTCTTTCATGTTTTCCAGTGAAAGGGCTTTTCGATAAACCCGGTTGCCGATCATTGAGTCGACCGTATCGGCAACCGCGATGATTCTCCCTCCCAGCGGAATCTCCTCTCCTTTTAATCCCCGGGGATATCCCGATCCGTTCCACCATTCATGGTGGGAATAGACCGATTCAAGAATATGAAGAGGAAAATCAATCGGGCGGAGAATCTTAACTCCGTTTGCCGGGTGTTCCCGCATGATGACCGTTTCAAGATCGTCCAGTTTTCCCGGTTTCTGGAGCACATTATCCTGAATCCCTATTTTTCCGATATCGTGTAAAAGGGCTGAAATCGAAATATCTTCGATCATTTTGCTGGAAAGTTTCATTTCCATGCAAAGGAGCCGTGACATTTTTGAGACTCTTGCGGAATGGCCCTGTGTATAAAGATCTTTGACCTCCATGGCTGTTAATAAAGCCTCGATGGTTTTAACATAATTATTAAAAAGTTTTTCATAAAGCGTCGCGTTTTCAATAGCCACTGCCGCCTGGCCTGACATGATCGACACGAGGTCCACATCGCTTGCGGTAAAAGGGGGCGATTCGTTTAATTTGGAGGCGTTGAGAACCCCGATGACCTTTTCATTAAATACCAGAGGAACGGTTAGAGAGGAAGTGATCTTCTCATTTTTTAAAAATTGGCTGAGTTCAGGATCTTCGGTCTGGGCTTTCTGAATGAGAACGGGTTCTTTGGTCTGGGCGACCTTTCCGGAAACCCACTCTCCGACCTTCTTTTTTAGCAATTCCGGAAGAATTTTGTCAAATCCGGCATGCGCTTTAACCGTGAGTTCCTGTCCATCGGGATCGAGGAGCATAATCGATGCCCTGTCGGCTTTGGTCTCTTTCAGGGTGATCTCCACAATTTTTGGAAGAAGTTGTTCGAGATGAATTTCATTCATGAGCGACCGGTTGATCTCAAAGAGGCCCATATAAGATTTCAGCCTCATATTTTCTTTCACCATATCGTTCATTTCCGAGGCGTAGCGGATCGATTTTAAAAGCTCTTCTTCGGTAAAAGGCTTCAAAACAAATCCGAGAGCCCCTTGTTTCATGGCTTCGATAGCGGTCTGAATTGTCCCATGGCCGGTCATAATGACAATCACCATTTGGGGCTGGATCTGTTTGATGGTTTTGATCAATTCCAGGCCGCTGATTCCGGGCATTCTCACATCGGATAAAATGAGGTCGAAAGCCTCTTTCTGGCAGAGTCCGATCGCCTCATTTCCCTGCGAGACGGTCTTGACGTCGTATCCCGCGCTTGATAAAAAACGCCGGCAGAGCTCAACGATCACGACTTCATCGTCAACCACCAGAACTTTCTTTCTGCTGACCACCTGTTTTTCCTTTCCTGTTAGCGTTTCTTCTTATGAAACGGGAAGTTTGATTTTAAACGTCGTCCCCCTGCCGGGCGTGCTTTGAACCTCTATCTGGCCCCCATGCCGCTCAATGATTCCATAACTGACCGGCAGGCCGAGTCCTGTTCCCAGCTTTTCTCCTTTGGTCGTATAAAAGGGTTCAAAGATATGGGCCATCACATCCGGGGTCATTCCGGTTCCGTTATCCGAGCAGGTCATTTCGAGGAATTGAGACATCTGCTCTTCATTTAAGTCTTCTTCCCCGATTTTTTCTCCGATCCCTTTTCTGACGTAAAGCACATTGGTCTTAATATAAAGTTTACCTCCTTTTGGCATGGAGTCAAATGCGTTTTTAATTAAATTAATAAAGACCTGCTTCATCTGATCGATATCGACGGAGATCATTGGGAGAGGATCCTTGTACTGCTCGATCAGCTCAATATTGGAAACCTGGGCCTGATGGCGGACCAGGACCAGCGTCGACTTCAGGACCTCGTTGATATTGGTCGGCTCTCTTTTCGGTTCTCTCTGGCGGGCAAAGTCCAGGAGCGAACGAACAATCGTCCGGGTCCTCAGGGCTTCGCTTTCGATCACTCTGACATCCCGCTTTTTGGGGTCGGCATCGTCCATGTCTTTTAATAAGAGGGAGGCAAAACCCAAAATACCGGTCAGGGGGTTATTGATTTCATGGGCCACGGAAGTCGCCAGCTCGCCGATTGATGAAAGCTTTGCCGCCTGAGTCAGCTGCTGTACCTGTGTTTTTTTCAATTCATGCATCTGGGATTCGACGAGCTGATAAAGCCGGGCGTTTTCAAGGGTGGTTCCGGTCTGGGCGCTGATAATTTCAATGATCTGCAGATCGAGGCCGGTAAAGTAGTCCCCTGATTTTTTAGGTCCGAAGAAATAGATGCCGATTAATTTTTCTTCGCTGTAGAGGGGGCTGATCAGGTTGATTTTTCTTTTATCCATTTCTTCAATGATGGCCTCGTCCCGAGGAAGAGGCTGATGGGAGTCGAGGAGGCTTTCATAGACCAGCAGGGCCCTGTTTCTTTGCTCCAGGTTTTCGACAATCCGGTTTTTGAAAGAAAGTGGCGTTAAATCTTCCAATCCTTTATGCATTCTGAGGGAATATTGGTTCTGCTTTTCGTCAATCAGGAATATCCCCATCCTTTCAAGATCAAAATGGTCCATGATAATCATCTGGACAGACTGGAGGATCTTGTTTAAATCAACGATGGAATGGATTTTACGGTTTAATTCGGTTAAAAGCTGCTGGGGGTCGTAATTTTTCTTATAAAAAATCCGATCCGTTCCTTTTTCAATCAGCCGTTTTGCAGGGTCAAAGCCCACGCCCAGAATAATCGATCCGATCAAAATGACGGCCAATTCTCCACTTGAACGATCAAGATTTAGAGCGACGAGAAAAAGGGTGACGCAGTAAAGGGAAACCGTGGCGACCAAAAACACGGTATAGGCCAGATTTTTGCTAAAGGGTGACCGGATGTCCATCAACCGGTGGCGGAGAATCGCGTAACTAATCGTGGTGACCATAATCAGGGTGAATACCGGTCCGCACCAGTTCAGCCCGAATATCCCGAACGTCGGAAGGGTTAAATTGGTGATCAGGCCGAGATTTGCCGAAACAAAGGTGCCGAAAAGTACAAATTGAATCTGGGTCTTTTTTAATCCCGAGGCATATTGTTGTTTCCGGTATAATCGGAAGAAGGCCCAGATAAAATAGGCCGGGATCATCAGGGTATAGAGAAAATAGGCGGGGCCAAAAACAATCTGGTGCTCCTCGCCGGGATCCACCGTGACGGTTTCTATGACGCCATTGGGGAGAAAAGTCAGAAGGGCCATCAGAATTCCAACGCCATAGATCGATCCGTGGATTTTTAGATTGAACGTCATTATTTTATTGGGAAAGACGTAAGTGAAGATCAGAAACATCGTCACAATTAAAATCGGGGGGACATACAAGATTCTTGCCCAAATGAGAGCCGATTGGGGCGTGTCGACAAACCGGAAGGAGGCCATAGACAGCGCCCATAAGGCGATGCCAAAGACAATAAAACTAAAGTAAAGATGAACTGACCGTTTCTGGGCGCGTAAAAAAACGATCATCCCGAAAACGATATTAAAAAGAGCCACAAGAATATTTAAAGCATTTTTGATATCCAAAGGGCCCTTATCCTTTTATAGAGTGGGCCTGTTTATCTTTAACAGGAACAGGCGCCGTTTGATAGAATGTTTTGATTTTATTTATTTTATCGAACGAGACCAATTGATTGAACGTCCTGAAGGGGGCGACGCCAAAACCCATCTCCTGCCCCCACTTTGATATTTCGTCCACGAGGCCGTAATCAAACAGACCCAGCGCATAGTTCTGTTCCCATCCGCGGGCGCCCAGAATCAGGGTTTCTCCCAGACAAGTATAAACATCATTTTTAATGGGGAAGTTAAAATTAAAATTGGAATAGACCTCCGGAGCATTGGCGACGACATCCAGGACCAGGACATCCGGCCTTTGAATCACCAGTTCCATGGAGGTATTGCGCGGGGCGGTGTCGTCCAGAATGACAGCTCCCGATTTCAGATGCCGGGGTTGAATGATGACTTCAAGAGAATTGGTCACCACAATAATGATATCGGCTTCTTTCAAATCGGAGATATTGACGGAAACCACGACTTTTCTCGGTTCGATGACCTCTTTTCGCGGTTCTGAAATTTCTTTTGCCAGTTTCTCCAGAGCCTGTTTTTTCCGCTGGCGGTCAATGAGGAGGAGTTTCATCGGTTTTTTTTGGGAAATAAGGCGCGAGACCGGGTTACCCATATATCCTGCGGCTCCCAAAACGGCAACCGTGAGGGTCCGGAGGTCTCTTTCAAGCATTTTTGCGACCTCGTCGAGCATGTTCAGAATAATAGAAGTTGTATAGGCATGTCCCGAAGTGATCCCCGTTTTCACCTTGTCGCTCAAATAGGTCCCGCCGTCCGTCATGGAGGCGGTCAAGGCTCCAAGCCCGATGATTTTGCACCCCAGTTTTTCGGCAAATTGGACCGTCTTCAGGATCCGGCGTTTGGCGAGTTTGGGATCAAGATGCATCTGTTTTGCCGAAAGGGGACAGATCACAATATAGCCGTTCACCGGCTGGTCTTTGTTTTGGAAGTCTGTCCCTTTTAATCCGGTGACTCTGGAACCGATCAGGGGGGGGAGATGATAGATAATTTTTTCGATAAACCGGGAGGAAACAAATTTTGCAAACGGGAATTTTTTTTGAACATCCATGAGGTTCTGCGGATGAATGAGAAACCCAAACTCCCCTTTTTTGACCAGACCTCTGACTATAAAAACCGGGAGCCAGGGGATCAGGAAATCTCTCAGCGCATAAAGAATTAACCCCATGGATTCTATCGCAGTGCTCAGCTTTTTGGGCAAGGGTTCCGCCTGATCTAAAAGTGGTTCAAAACATCAGTACTATAAGTATATTTCTAAACTAAAATGCAATAAGTGGGCCTTTCAAATTAAAACCAATAAAAAAATAAATACCATTATATTTCAATGTGTTATGAGTTACATGGGAATGAGAAATGTGTTTCAGAACGGTCTGGGTATGAAGTTAGGGTAAGACTTAAGCCGTTTTTTGGAGGATATCGGCCATTTGGGAATGGATCTGTCCGTTGGAGGCCAGAATGTTTTTTGAATAAATCGAGAGTGCTTCTCCGTTAAACCCGGAGATCCGGCCCCCGGCTTCTTCGATGATTAAACTTCCCGCGGCCACGTCCCACGGAGAGAGGTTTAATTCCCAGAAACCGTCAAAATATCCCGCGGCCAGATAACAGAGGTCAAGCGCGGCGGAGCCGGTCCGCCTGACCCCCTGGGAAGCCTGGCAGAACTGAAAAAAATGAGTAAAAATATGGCCGGGATGGTCTCTGAAATCATAAGGAAAACCGGTAATCAGAAGCGAGCGGCAGAGCTCATTTTCTTTTGAGACTTGAATTGGCTGGCCGTTCAGGAATGCTCCGGTTCCCTTTGACGCGTAAAACAGATCGTTTCGGAGCGGGTCATACACGACCCCCAGAATCACGGCTCCGTCAAGCTCCAGGCCGATCGATACGCAAAAAAAGGGAAACCCATGGACATAATTGGTGGTGCCGTCCAGGGGATCGATAATCCATTTATAAGGTGAAGTAACCCGTTTGAGGAGTGCTTCACGCGGGGGCACGGGGGGCATTGAGTGCGTTTTACGAAGGCCCCCCGATATAATTTGGAGTCCTTCGGATCCCGACGTCGCCTGTTGGAGGAGCCCTCCTTCTTCAGCCAGAATCTGATGATCGGGAAAGCGCTCTTTAATCAGGCCGGTAATCACTTTTTCAGATTCCAGATCGATGTTGGAAACCAGATTATGCTTTCCCTGATCTTTATATTCCACATGGAGCTGGCGATTGTGCCGGGTGAGGACTTCTCCCGCCATCCGGGCGGCCGCGGTTGCAACATCTAAAAACGATTTCATCTCCTGTTATCCGTTTTGTTGTTCGAGCATGGCTTTGATCCGGTGAATGAAGTTGATGGCTTCCAGAGGGGTCAAGTTCAAAAGGTCGATTTTTTTTATCATTTCCACAGCCTGATTTCTATTCGATTCGGCCCGGGAGAGAAACAAGTCGACCTGATTCGCTTCGGGAGGAGGAGCCTCGCTGGAATGGGATATTCTGGGAAGACCGGAGGCGTCGAGCGCTTCTCCTTCGAGATTGGCCAGCAGCTCCTTTGAGCGTTTGATCACTTCGGAAGGAATGCCGGCAAGCCGGGCGACCTGAATGCCGTAACTCCGGTCGGCCGCGCCGGGGGCGATCTTTCTCAGAAAAATAATTTCATCATTCCATTCTTTAACCGAGATATTATAATTTTTCGCATTTGCCCATGTCAGGGGGAGGCCGGTCAGTTCAAGATAATGGGTGGCAAAGAGGGTCCGGCTTCCGGTCCGTTTCAAAATATATTCGGCCACGGCCCAGGCGATGCTGATCCCGTCATAGGTGCTCGTCCCTCTTCCGATTTCATCAAGAAGGATAAGACTTTCGGATGTTGCGCTGTTTAAGATGCCGGCGGTTTCCATCATTTCGACCATGAAAGTGCTCTGCCCCTGGCTGAGATAGTCTGCCGCTCCGATTCGGGTAAAGAGCCGGTCAACGATTCCGAGGGTGCATTCCTTTGCCGGGACAAAGTTTCCCATCTGGGCCATGATCACGATCAGGGCCACCTGCCGCATATAGGTCGATTTTCCAGCCATATTCGGCCCCGTGATCACCATCATGGCGTTCTCGGGGTCAAAAAAGGCGTCGTTTGGAACAAATTGCCCGGGGGGGAGGATTTTCTCGATGACCGGGTGCCTCCCTTCGACGATTTTTAAGCCGCGTGAAGCTTCTTCAATGACCGGACGGACATAATGGTTCTCTCTCGCGGTTTCTGCAAAGGCAATCAGGATATCGATCGCCGCCAGGGTACCGGCCATCAAGAGAATTCTGGAGGACTCGCCTGAAATGCTCTTCCGTATTTTTTCAAACAGGGCTTGTTCTAATTCCCGGATGGTTTTCTCGGATTCCCTGATTTTATATTCATATTCGGTGAGTTCAGCGATGGTATACCGCTCGGCATGGGCCAGGGTCTGTTTCCGGTGATAATGCCCGGGAACACGGTCGGACTTTCCTTTCGGGACTTCAATGTAATACCCGGCGACCTGGTTGTATCTGATTTTTAACTGCTCAATCCCGGTTTTTTCTTTCTCTGTTTTTTCCAGACCGGCCAGGAATGTTTTCATATTCCGTCCGAGGGACTTCAATTCGTCAAGCTCGGGGGAGTACCCCATTTTAATTAATGATCCTGCCTCCGGGGAAAGTGGAGAATCTTCGGTGATGGAACCTTCAATCAGATGGATGAGATCTTCAAGGTTATCCCACTTTTTCAGAAATTCCTCCAATAAGGGGGGGAGGGAGAGCTGGAGCTGTTTCTCAATGGCTTTTAGCGGGTGAAGCGATTTTTTTAAGGCAACCAGGTCCCTGCCGTTACATCCGTTTAACGAAATCCTGCTGACAATTCTTTCGATATCATGAATCCTTTTCAATTCGCTGATCAGGCGGCGTGACAATTCAAAGCGGTGATAGAAGAAGTCGACGCACGCCTGCCTCTGCTGAATTTCCTCTTTATGGATCAGGGGCCTCAACATCCATTTTTTGAGCAGGCGGCTCCCCATGGCGGTTTCTGTTTTATCCATGACCCAGAGTAGAGACCGCTCTGTTTTCCCGTCGTAGCTGTTCCGGTCCAATTCAAGGCTCAGATGGGTGGAATGGTCCATAATCATATACCCTTCGAAGCGGATCAGGTTCAGCCGGGTGACATGCGACAGGGGAGCTTTCACCATCTGGAGCAAATAGGAGAAAAGAGTTCCTGCGGCAGAGACCGCCATCGGCCGGTCTTCGCACCCGAAAACGGAAAGGTCGGGGACGTTAAAGTGGTCCAGGAGAGCGGAGGCCGAGGGTTCGTAAGCAAAGCGGTCCGGAGAGATCCGGTGGAATTTCCAGAAGGGGTTCGACTCGATTGGTATGAGCGCCGGATCGGACAGAGGCTTGTCAGGGATGAGGATTTCTCTGGGGCGGAGGGTTTCCAGCTCTTTGCAAAGATCAGAAAGGGCGGTCTTTCCTTCAAATTCCGCGCAGCTAAAATCTCCGGTCGAAATGTCGATAAAAGCCAGGCCCGCCTTTTCATGCCCGGCAAGGAAAGCGGCGAAGTAATTGTTGCTTTGGCTTTCCAGAAGCTCCGATTCGATAAGAGTTCCGGGAGAAATGACCCTGACGACCTCCCGCTTAACGATCCCTTTAACCATTCGGGGATCTTCCATCTGTTCGCAAAGAGCGACCCGCAGGCCGGCCTTGATGAATTTAACGAGATAATTGTTCAAGGCATGGTGGGGGATTCCGCAAAGGGGAACACCATTTTCCTTCGATTTGTCCCTCGAGGTCAGGGCGATATTGAGTATTTTGGAAGCGGTGACGGCATCCTCAAAAAACATTTCATAAAAATCCCCCACCCGGAAGAGGAGAATGGCCTCCGGGTGGCTTTTTTTAATTGCCAGATATTGTTTCATCAGCGGGGTATGTTCCATAGGATTGGCCTGCCGGGAGATTAAAGGGTTTCGGGAGGGTTCCCCTGCGATATAGCGGAAGAAAGAGGCGGAGGAGGGGGCGTCGGCGCAGGCAGTATCCTCAGGGAGCCAATCTGTTCTTCCAGAGAATCGATCTCTTTTTTCTGCCTTCTTGTTTCCAACTTCAGTTTAATCCAGCCTGGGAGAATCAAAATAATCGCGGCAACGAGTCCGGATAAAAAAGTTCCCGAAAAGAGCAAATAGAGAGGGATCGGCTTATTGAATTCCAGAAACTGGATCTGGACCGCCTGGTCCCGGTTGTTAAACAGAAAAAAGAAAAGGATGACGAATAGAATAGTAAATAAAATCACCCGGATCATAAACGCTCCTGCTATTTTGTAAAGGTAGAAAGAAGTTTGTCGTAAGTCCGCTCGAGATGCTCGGGCATGACCTTGACCTCTGAAAATAAAGGCATAAAATTGGTATCCCCCGTCCATCGCGGAACGATATGGATGTGGACATGGTCTTCAATTCCTGCTCCCGCCACTTTTCCCATATTGACTCCCAGATTAAACCCCTCGGGGTTAAAAGCCTGTCTGAGCGCGGATATCGAGGCCTGAACGCCCTCCATCATATCCGTCAGCGTCTCGACCGGCAGAAGGTCGACTCCGTTAACATGTTGATAGGGGGAGATCAGCAGATGGGCATGGTTATAGGGGTAAATATTCATCATGACAAACGACAGCTTGTTTTTCCGGAGGATAAAATTTTCTTTGTCCCGGTTTTCTTTCGGTTTGTCGCAAAAAATGCAGCCGGTCGGTTTTTGACCTTTAATAAATTCCATGCGCCAGGGAGCCCAGAGCGGTTTCACGTGAGGTTTCCATCCTTTCCTCGAATCGGGTCGGCGGGAGGGGGTTCCAGTTTGAGTTCCTTCATGATCTCTTGAAGGTCCCCCCACGAAGTCTTTTTTTCAGAGGGATTTCGGAGGAGATACGCCGGGTGATAAGTCGGCATCAGCTTGATCCCCTCATAAAGATGGAACCGTCCCCGCAGTTTGGAGATCTTTTCCTCTGTTTTTAACAGCGTCTGGGCGGCAAAAGCGCCCAGGGTGCAGATGATCTTAGGATTCAGCGCTTTGATCTGCGCCGTTAAGAAAGGGGAGCAGGCGGCAATCTCTTCCGGCTCCGGATTCCGATTATTCGGGGGGCGGCATTTCACCACGTTGGCGATAAAGACCTGTTCCCGTGTCAATCCCATCGCTTCGATCATTTTTGTCAGAAGCTGGCCGGCTCTTCCCACGAAAGGTTTCCCCTGCAAATCCTCCTCCTCTCCCGGGCCTTCCCCCACAAAGAGGATACCGGGATTGGGAGATCCCGTTCCAAAGACGATCTGCGTGCGGGTTACGTGGAGGTTGCATCTCTGGCAATCTCCCATCCACTCGCGGATACTCTCAAGCGTCCGGAGATTCTTCGGAGACGGCGGAACCTCTTTTACGCCCATATCAGAGACTCCCATTTCACGCGCAAAGCGAAGATGCGCTTCCACGTCCTTGACAATCGAAACATATTCCTCCTGGAGGGTTTTGCCCGATTTTTTCATTGCAAACCGATGCCGGCCGTTAAGGAAAAAACTCCTGCCGTTAAAAAATGAAGCGCTCTTTTATTTTCTCCCTCAAAGGTCAATTGAATATCAAGCCGGTCGGGGGGGAGGAGCGCTTTTGCCCGTTCAGGCCATTCAATGATCAGGACCGTATCCGGATCTTCCTGTTCAAACAGTCCGAGCCGTTGAACCTCTTCAGGAGATTCCAGGCGGTATAAATCGACATGGGCCAGGGGGAACTTTCCCTGGTATTCCCCCCTCAGGATAAACGTGGGACTGCAGAGGTTTTCCGGATGAATGCCGAGAGCCGCTCCGACCCCTTTGACAAAAGAAGTTTTTCCGGCGCCAAGGGGCCCCGACAGGGTAATCACCTCACCCCCTTTGAGGGCGCTTCCGAGGGTTCTCCCGGCGGCAACCGTTTGGTCCGTACTCTCTGTTTTGACCAAGCCCCGCATCTTAAGCTGCCGATTCCATCGCTTCAGCCAGATCCCGCAACATGCCAAAGCCCCCTGCAACCGCTTCGGGATGGGTATCTTTGATACCGTCATAAGGCTTGCTGATAATCACGGCATCGGGGCCGCAGACGATAGCTGAGTACTGTTCAAGCTGTGGGAGATTTCTGACTACTTTTTCGTTTTTAAAAAAGAGCCTGGCCCGTTCTTCGTCGCTGCTCCGGATTTCAAACCTGGCGTCGAGATCGGGTATGATTTTTCCCGCATTTTTTTCGAGCCGGCTATTTTGTACCGGCCTGTAAAAGTTTTCCTTTTTCAGAAAAAGGGAAAAGGGGGCTTTTACTTCCACCGAGCTGGTAAAGTAAATCACGCTGGTCTGCTTCCCCTCCGCGATATAGAAAAACGCTGAAAGTTTCCGATTTCTTTCCTTACCTTCAAAAGAGGGAAAAGAGAGGATATTTTTCTGAACGGCTTTACCTTCGATGCCGATTTGAGCGGGGAGCCGCTGAAAGTTTTTAAAAATCTTTCCACGGCTCTGAACGGTATGGGTGAACATGCTCACTGCCAGCGCTACCATGAGAATGGAGAAAAGGATGCTCAGCTCAAAAATCATTTTTCGTTCGTCCTTTGGCTAAAAGTTGCATTCCCTCCGGAATTTTTTCAATTAAATCGCCGGCGATCAGGCCCTGTTCCCCTTTTTCTCCCGCGGCAAGATCCCCTGAAAGCCCATGTAAATAGGCGCCGATCCGGGCGGCATCCAGGACCGCAAGGCCTTGTACGCACAACCCTGCAATGATCCCGGTCAGCACATCTCCGGTTCCGGCGGTCGCCATGCCGGGGTTTCCGGTAGGGTTGATCCAGACCTCCCGGTCCGGATTCGCAATCAGACTGTAGGCTCCTTTTAACAAGATCGAGCAACCGAATTGTTCAGCTGTTTCCGCGACAAGCGTCAGTCTCTCTTTTAGCACCGTCTTCACGTCGGTCCCGAGTAGCCGGGCCAGCTCGCCGGGATGAGGCGTTAAGAGAAGGGGCGCCCGGACCTTTTTGAAGAAACCGGGGTCGCCTGCAAGAAGATTAAGGCCGTCGGCATCGAGAATGATGGGGGCATCGAGTTGGACCAGAAGCCTTTTAATCAACTCTCCGGTTTCGGGTTGGGTGGAAAGCCCGGGGCCTATCGCCACCCCATCTTTATCTTTAGAAAAGGAAAGAATCATTTTTTCGGCGGCCAGCGCGGGGGTCCCCTCGGGAGTTTGCGGAAGGGGGAGCGTCATCGCTTCAGGAACAAAAGGATCGGGGAGATCGAGCTGCTGGGGAAGCGCCCAGGTGACCAGTCCGGCACCGGAACGGAGGGCGGCCTTGCAGCAAAGCGCTCCCGCGCCCCTTTTTCCCCTTGATCCGGCAATCACCAGCAGATGGCCGAAAGTTCCTTTATGAGACTCCTGTCTGCGCGCTTTGGGAAATAGTTTCACAAGAAAAGGGATATCCATCAGTTCTGTTTTAAAATGTTTTTGTTCGACCAGCGTTTCCGGAATACCGATATCTTCGACAAAAAGCTTCCCTCGAAGGGAGGCTCCCGGAAAGAGAAAATGGCCTTTTTTGGGAAGTCCATACGTGACGGTGATCTCTGCCTTTACCGCGTCTCCCAGAACCCATCCCGAATCGGCTGAAACACCCGAGGGGATATCCAGCGCAATGACCGGTTTTCCCGACCTGTTAATCAGCTGGACGGCTTCCAGGATTTTTCCTTCAACGGGACGGCTTAATCCTGTCCCAAAAATCGCGTCGGCGATTAAATGGCTTTGCGCGAGAAGAGCGGGAAGCGCGTCGAAACGGTATTCCCCGTCGATGATCTCTCCGCCGATTTTTTTGTAAATATCAACCTGGATTCTTGCGTCTTCTTTTAAGGCGCGGCTTCCTGAAACCAGAAAAACGGTTGGCGAAAAGCCTTCCTGATAAAGGGCGCGGGCCAGGACCAGGCCGTCCCCGCCGTTATTCCCTTCTCCCGCAACGATTAAAACCGGTTTTTTATTAAGGGGACCGAAATGGGAAGCGATTCTCGCAAAGGTTTTCTGGCCGGCCGTTTCCATCAGCAGAAGAGACGGGATGCCGTATTCTTCGGCGGCCTGCCGGTCAAGCTGTTTCATTTCGTTTGAGTCAACGACTTTCAAGAATCACCTGTCCTAAAGAGTAGTCGGCGTCATGGGATAGCGAGACATGAATCCGGCCGACGTTTTTTTCCTGAAGAAGTTCCTTGATTTTACCGTAGACATGAACAATCGGCTGGCCGCTGGGGAGATGGTCCACCTCGGCCTCTTTCCACTGGACGCCGCCCCGCCAGCCGGTTCCCAGGGCTTTAAACATCGCCTCTTTAACGGCAAACCGCCCCCCGAAAAAGAGATGGGGATTTTGATGCCGGTTGCAATAGGCCTGTTCCCCCTTTGTGAAGATCCTGTCGAGGAACCGCCCCTCCCATTTCTCAATGGCTTCCTTGATTCGGCGGGTGCGGACGATATCTATTCCAATTCCGATGATCATCTTTAAAGCGACGGGTTGTTTTCGTAACGGGTGACGAGCTGTTTCATTTCGGAGACCGCTTCTTTTAAACCGGCAAAAACAGCTCTGGAAATGATGCTGTGTCCGATATTAAACTCTCCGATAGCGGTCATTCCGGCAAGGGGGCCGATGTTCCGGTAATTCAGTCCATGGCCCGCGTTAATTCCGATTTTGAGCTTCGATGCCATGGAAATAACCTGGGCTATTTTTTTTAACTCTTCTTCTATTTCAGCCGGCGGGACCGCCCTTGCATATTGGCCGGTATGGATTTCAATGACGTCCGCATTGATTTTGTGGGCCATTTTTAATTGTTCCAGGTCAGGGTCGATAAAAAGGCTGACCTTGATATTGCTGTCATGAAGAAGATCGATATGTTTTTTCAGATTGTCTTTGTGCATCACCACGTCGAGCGCCCCTTCGGTGGTCAGTTCTTTTCGTTTTTCGGGAACCAGAGTGACCAGGTAAGGCCGGATCGAAATGGCTGTTTTAACCATCTCTTCTGTCGCCGCCATTTCGAGATCGAGCGGGACCTGGATCGTTTCCCGGAGAAGACGGACATCGCGGTCCTGAATATGGCGGCGGTCTTCCCGCAGGTGGACCACAATGCTGTCTGCCCCCCCCAGTTCAGCCAGAACGGCGGCAGAAACCGGATCGGGCTCCGCCCCTCCGCGGGCCTGCCGAAGGGTGGCGATATGGTCGATATTGACCCCAAGTTTGCTCATCGGCGTTTCCATTCATCTTCGGATAATAGCCGGGTAATTATGACAAAAAGAAATTGTTTAAGCAAGCCTCGGGTCCGGGAACAGAGATAGAATTTGCAGCGCCTTGTTTCGCCCGTCATCGCGAGCACTCGTAGGGTGCGTGGCGATCTCGGTTCAAGATGGCGAGACTGCTTCGCTTTCGCTCGCAATGACAACGTTCTATCTCTGTTCTTAGGCCCAAGTTATCCGTTGTCCTGCTCAGGGGTTAGAGGAAAACTTGATCTTGCCTTTCAGATTGGAGGAAATCGTCACGATACCGTTTTTATCGACGATGACTCCGCCGATACCGGGGAGCTTTTCAATCAGCGCCATCCCTTTTTCCGGACCCATCACGAAGATGCCGGTATCCAGGCTGTCGGCGACAATCCCCTCGCCCGCGATAATGGAGACCGACTGGCATTCCCGGCCAGGCTGGAGCGTTTTGGGGTCGAGCAGATGGTGGTAGAGAATACCGTCTTTCATAAAGAACCGTTCGTAATCTCCGGCGGTGGAGATGGCCTGGTCGGTCAGATCGAGATAAGCCAGAACCTCCCCCTTTTTCCGGGGATGTTTGATCCCCACGCGCCAGGGTCCCCCATCGGGTTTTCTGCCGAAGACCTTCAAGTCACCCGCAAGCGCAACGATCCCGGATGTGATGCCCTGCTGGCGCAGGACCTTTTCAACGAGATCGGCGGTAAATCCCTTACCGTTTCCCCCGGAGTCGATTTTCATCCCTTTTTCTTTTAAAAAAACGGTGTGGTGCAAAGGGTCCAGAATAATTTTCCCATCGTCGATCAGCGGCCTGATTTGGCGGAGCTCTTCCGGCGTCGGAATATGGGGCGCATCGGTCACGCCCCATAGTTTCACCGCCGGGCCGATGGCGATATTAAACCCCCCTTCGGTCAGTTTGCCCGCCTCGAGCGCTTTTTCGATCAGGGCGAAAGTTTCGGGGCCGGCGGAGACAGGCGCTATTCCCGCCATCTGGTTGATTTTCGAGAACTCGCTGGTTTCCCGGTAAACGCTTAACAGCGCTTCAAGCCGTTTAATTTCAGCAAACCCGGCATCCATCGCTTGATCCGCTCCCTTTTCGGAAGGGGACACGACGGTCAGTTCTACAATGGTCCCCATCTGGTACTGGCTCCGATGGAACGTTTTTGAATGGGGAGCGCAGGAGGAGAAGACCAGAGTCAAAAAAAGGAGAAGCGGGAGAGGAATGCCCCGCCGGAAAGCCCAAAGATTTACCATGGCCGGAACGAGTTAGCAAAAAGCATAGTCATTGAGGAGTCCCTTTAATTATGATATAAATTAAAGCCAGTTTTTATTTCTAGCCTTTTATTTCTGTTGGTGGGGCCTGACCGGTTGAATTACTATACCATAAAAAAAAGAGAGCCCGTAAGACAATTTACAATTGATTATCAGGAGGCGCTAAACGACGCCCAGTATGAAGTCGCGACCTCATTGCAAGGACCCCTTCTGGTCGTTGCGGGGGCCGGGAGCGGCAAGACCCGCACCCTGATTTACCGGTTGGCGCGCCTGATTGAATCGGGCATTCCTCCTGAAAATATCCTGTTATTGACCTTTACCCGGAAAGCCGCCCAGGAAATGCTCAAACGGGCCGCTCTCCTGATGGGCAACCGGTGTGAAAAGATCGCCGGCGGGACTTTCCATTCCGTGGCCAACCAGATTTTGAGAAAACATGGCGGACTGATCGGACTCGACCCCTCGTTTACCATTCTGGACCGGCCGGACTCGGAAGAGGTCATCCAGCTTCTCAGACATACGCTCGGACTGTCCGAGAAAAATCGCCGGTTCCCGAAAAAAGGGACGATCCTGGAGATGATCAGCGCGTCCCGGAACAAAAACCTGCCCTTGGAAGAGATCGTTTTTTCAGGTTATGAACATTTTTCCCATGAGGTGGAAAGCCTGGCCCGATTGAAAGAGCTTTATGCCCAATATAAGGAACAGAAACAGCTCGCCGATTATGATGATTTGCTGGTGAAATGGCTGGAACTGATGAGTCGTTTTCCCGAAGTGCGGGATCAGCTCGGGCGTCTCTACCAATATATCATGGTGGATGAATATCAGGATACGAATGTCCTCCAGTCCGAAATCGTCAAAGAGCTCGCCTTCACGCATCGGCATCTGATGGTCGTAGGGGATGATGCTCAAAGCATTTATTCATTCCGGGGGGCTTCTTTTCAGAACATGTTTTATTTTTCCAGGGATTTTCCGGAAAGCCGCCTGCTGACCCTGCAGGAGAATTACAGAAGCCATCAGAAAATCCTCGATCTGGCCAACCAGGTGATCGAAAAGGCGGAATTAAAGCATGAAAAAATTTTAACCAGCCTGAAAAAAGAGGGGCCGCTCCCCGTGCTGATTCAGGCGCCGGATGAAAACTTGCAATCCAAATTCATCTGTCAAAAAATTCTCGAGCTGAGGGAAGAGGGAATTCCTCTGGAGGAGATCGCGGTTTTATTCCGATCGAGCTACCACTCGTTTGATCTCGAAGTCGAACTGGCAAAATACAACATTCCGTTTCAAAAAAGGGGAGGAATGAAGTTTGTTGAAACCGCGCATATCAAGGATGTCCTGGCCTATCTGCGGGTCGTTCAGAACCCGAAGGACGCCGTCGGATGGAGCCGGATTCTTCTCCTCCTCGACGGCATCGGAGTGAAGACCAGCCAGCGGATCATTCAAACGCTTCTGAATGCGGGAAATTTGTCCGAGGGGTTGAAGCGGATGGGGCAGGAAAAGGAAAGGCCCCTCCGGCCCTTATTCTCCCTGATCGAGGCCATCGAAAGGCTGGCCCCTCCGGACCAGATTGCCAGGGTCATCGATTACTATTTTCCGGTCCTTCGGGAAAAATACGATGATTATCCAAAGAGATTAAAGGATCTCGAACATTTAAAAACCCTTTCGGAGCGGCACCGGTCGCTCGACCTTTTTCTTGCCGATATCATGCTCCACCCTCCCGATGAAAGCATTCCGGTCTTCGGTCCGCCCGACCCGCAGGGCGGAGTGAAAATGACGGGGGAAAAAGAAGATGAGCGGATGGTTTTATCGACGATCCATTCCGCAAAAGGGCTGGAATGGCAGGCCGTTTTTGTCATCTGGCTTCTGGATGGAAAGTTTCCCTCCATCCATTCTATTGAAAAGGGGGAAGCGCTTGAAGAAGAGCGGCGCCTTTTTTATGTCGCGGTAACCCGGGCGAAAGAAAAGCTGTTTCTTTCATATCCGATCAATATCTACGACCACCGGACGGGGACGGTCATGTCTAAACCGTCCCAGTTTCTCGACTCTGTTCCTCCGGGATTCCTGGAGGAGTGGACGCTGGTCCCCGAAGAAGGACCGGCCTCACTTTAACCGTATAAGGACGGACTGACATGAAACTTATTTTAAGATTTGTCCATCTCTCTTCATTGACCGTCTGGTTTGGCGGCGTTCTCTTTTTATCTTTTTTTATCGCCCCGGTGATGTTTAAAGCCTTTCCGGTCGACCGGGCGGGCGAAATCATGAATGCGATTTTTCCGCTCTATTACGTGATGGGGATTTCGGCCGGCTTTCTGGCGCTGATCTCCCTGTTATTGCTCTCCAAAAAAAAACCCTGGGTCCGCCTGTCGCTCATCGCGGTCATGTTGGTCGCGACCTTATATGGGGGGCTGGTTGCGGGTAAAAAGGCCGGGCTCCTCCGGCTGGAGATGAAAGGGACGAAAGATCAACTCCGGCTGACCCTTTTAAAAAGCGACTTTCACAGCCAGCATCGCTTATCGATGATTTCCAACGGACTGGTCCTGCTTTTAATTCCGGTGGTGGTTTTATTAACGGCAAGGAATTTAAACGACACTTAAAAAACAGTGGTGAGATTAAAGGAAGCGGATGGATAATTTCACTTTTTATAATCCGACGCGGATTATTTTCGGGATCGGAGAAATCGGCCGGGCAGGGGCGGAAGCCGTTAAATTGGGTTCCCGGGCATTGGTGGTGACCGGCAAGAATTCGGCCCGCCGGTTTGGAATTCTCGACCAGGTAACGAAATCTTTGGGGGCGGCCGGCGTCGAGGTTGTTCTCTTCGATCAGGTTGAACCGAATCCCCGGGCGGCGACGATCGATGCGGGAGGGAAGCTGGCCAAAGAAAGCAGGTGCGACTTGGTCATCGGGCTGGGGGGGGGCTCTGCGATGGATGCCTCAAAGGGGATCGCGGCGATGGCTCTCCAGAAAGGATCGATCTGGGAGCATATCAAAAGCGGGCCGGGCCCTTTTAAAAAAATGACAAAGGCCCTCCCCATCTTTACCATTCCCACTTTTGCCGGAAGCGGTTCGGAAGCCAATTCCTACGGCGTAGCGACGAACTGGGAAGCCCGTCAGAAAGCTGTTTTTGCCGGAGATGTTTTATTTCCCAGGACCGCTTTGATCGACCCCGCGTTAACGGTGACCGTTCCTCCTGCGGCAACCGGCGAAGGGGGCATTGACATGCTCTGCCATCTTTTAGAAAGTTATTTCACCGGGAATGACAGTTCTCCGGTTCAGGACCGGTTAACAGAAAGCCTGGTTTCAATTGTTGTTGAAAACCTGGGTAAAGCGGTTCAGCAGGGGAGCGACCTCGACGCCCGGACAGCCCTCTCCTGGACCAGCACGCTGGCCTTATCCGGAGCGATCGATTCAGGCCGGCAAGGGGCTTTCCCCATCCATTGGATTGAGCATTCGCTGAGCGCTCATTATGACATTCCCCATGGACGGGGGCTCGCCATTCTTCTCCCCCGGATGGTGGAATATACGATGGAAGCCAGGCCCATCCGGTACGCCCGGCTAGCCAAGCGGGTTTTCGGTCCCCATGTGGTGGGGACGGGGAGGTCCAATCTGGAGGCCGCCGCGATTTTTCACCAGGAACTCATTAAATGGATGAAAGAGGTCAATATGTTTTCATCCCTGAGGGATGCAGGAATAGACGGGTCGTTATTTAAGAAAATGGCGGATGACGCGATTTATCTTTATGGACGGGGGAAAGATTACCTGGAAAACCCGAGAAGAATCCCCGCCGAAGGGATCTTGGAAATATTGAATCAATCCCTCGGCCTGGCGGATCCCGCATGACCGGAAAACCAGAGTTTTTTTTAAAATTTATTATCTGGGAGCGATTGATCAAAGGATGCCTTTTAATTCTGATATCCCTCAAAGGAATGTCCCTCATGAACCGGGACCTTCGGCAGTTTGTCGACGGCTTGATTGCCCAATTTAACCTCGATGTCGACCGCTCCGTCATTGCCATGACCCTGAAAAAAGTCGGGATGATCAACGGACACCTGCTGTTCATCATTTCGATAGCCGTATTTCTGTATGGTGTACTCGATCTCGTTGAGGCCTATGGCCTTCATAAGCGGAGAAGATGGGCCGAATACCTCACCGTATTCGCCACGGCCCTCTTTATTCCGTTTGAAATTTACGAAGTCCTGGAAAAACTCACCCTCATCCGGGGGGGGGCGTTAATTCTAAATGTCGTCGTCGTGATCTTTCTGATCCGGCATAAAGAATTGTTTCCCAATACTCCTTTTTTAGGAAAAAGGCGGGTCGTCCGCCCGTAGTGGTTCTTTCCGGCTGATGAGAAGGGGCCCGTTATTTCCTCTGGGAGACGCCTGAAGCAACCGCCGCCTTCAACACCGCGTCCGCCACCTTTTCCCCAACGGTCTTATTGAATATGCTCGGAATAATATAATCTTCCGATAACTGATCTTCCTGGACGATCGAAGCGATGGCGTACGCCGCCGCGGTTTTCATCTCCGATGTAATCTTCTTTGCCCGGCAATCGAGGGCCCCTCTGAAAAGGCCGGGAAAACAAAGGACATTATTAATCTGGTTGCTGTAATCCGACCGTCCGGTGGCCATAATCCGGGCATAAGGCCCGGCTTCTTCAGGGTTGACTTCAGGAACCGGGTTGGCCAGGGCAAAGATAATCGGGTCGCGGGCCATTCTTTTAATCCATTCGGCTTTCATGGTTCCCGGACCCGAGAGCCCGAGAAACAGGTCTGCCCCGCCGAGAGCGTCATAGAGACCTCCGGTCAGACGGTCCGGGTTGGTCTGCTCCGCCAGCCACAATTTTTGAGGGTTCATATTTTCTTTCCGCCCGCTGTAGATAATCCCCTGCCGGTCGCATCCGATAATATTTTTGACGCCTGCGGAAAGGAGCATCTTTGAGCAGGCGATTCCCGCGGCTCCTGTGCCGTTGACCACCACTTTAATCTCCTTCAGCGATTTTTGGACGACCTTGAGGGCGTTCAGGAGAGCGGCGAGAACGACCACCGCCGTTCCATGCTGGTCGTCGTGGAATACCGGGATATCGAGGCTCTCCTGCAGCCGTTCTTCTATTTCAAAACAACGGGGCGATGAAATATCTTCGAGGTTGATTCCGCCGAAAACGGTGGAAATAATTTGAACCGTTCTTATAATGTCGCCGGGGTCCTGGGTATCAAGGCAAATGGGAAAAGCATTGATGCCCCCGAATTCCTTGAACAGCATGGCCTTCCCTTCCATGACGGGGAGAGCTGCCCTCGGCCCGATATTTCCGAGTCCCAGAACGGCGCTTCCGTCGGTGACAATCGCAACGCAGTTCTTTTTGATCGTGAGGCGATAAACATCTTCGGGGTTTTTGACAATCGCCTCGCAAATTCTCGCGACGCCGGGGGTATAAGCCCTCGAAAGGTCGTCGCGGGTTTTCAAAGGGCTTTTGCAAACCACTTCGATCTTCCCGCCCAGATGCAATAAAAAAGTCTGATCCGAGACGTTTAAAACTTTGACCCCTTCAAGGGTCTTTAAATTTTCAATAATTTGATCTCCATGACGGGAGTCGCGGATATGGATCGTCATATCTCGAATCAGCCGGTTAGGATGGGCGGAGACCAGGTCAATGGCGCCGATATCTCCTGTTAAATACCCGATGGCCGAGGTGATTTTACCCAGCATCCCCGGCTTATTTTGGATCTCCAGACGGAGGGTAATGCTGTAATTCGGGCTAATTTGTCCCATAAAAAGTATCCTGCCTATCCTGAGGGGGTATTGAGTGCTTCCCGGTTATCTTGGGCAATCTGAAGATTCCGGGACAACCCTATAAACTTGATTCTTTTAATCGGACTCTTTTTAAACCAGGGGTTGAAATGTGCTTCATCCAGGTTCTTCAAGGAGAGCTCTTTTAAAAACGGGTTGATCTTTTTAAAATGAGGTTCTTCCGTGGTTTGCGGGGCCGCGTTCCATGGACAAACGTCCTGGCAGTCGTCGCATCCGTAAACCCACTCGCCGATGCCCGCCTTTAATCCTTCCGGGATCTCCCCCTTTTTTTCAATCGTTAAATACGAAATACATTTTGTGGCATCGAGGACATAAGGGGCCAGAGCTCCCGTGGGGCAAGCCTCGACGCATAAAGAACATTGTCCGCACAGATCGATTCCGGGATCATCATACGCCATCTCCTGATCAATCAGAAGGGCCCCCAAGAAAAGGTAAGACCCATGGCCCGGCGAGATCAGATTGGTGTGTTTCCCGATCCATCCCATCCCCGCTTTCTGAGCCCACGGTTTTTCCATCACCGGTCCGGTATCGGCGTAAATTCTGGCCTTGGCCGTAGGGACCAGAGAAAGAGCAAACGCCATCAGTTTTTTGAGCTTATCCTCCATCAGGGTGTGATAATCTTCGCCCCAGGCGTATCTTGAAATTTTGACTCCCTCGCGGATTTCCGGGGAATCAGAGATAAAATAGTTCATGCCCACCATGATCATCGATTTGACGCCGGGAAGAACGAGCGAGGGGTCTTGCCGCTTCTCTTTGGTTCGTTCGATCCAGGCCATGTCGCCCTGTTTCTGTTCATTGATCCAGTTTTCCAAAAAATGAAGGCGGGGGAGAGGTTCTGCCCTGGCCACTCCGCATCTAAAAAATCCGAGCTGGCGGGCTTTTTCTTTAATTTGCGGGGCGAGCGGCATTTTTCAAAGTGGAAAGGTTCATTTTTCGGGATTTAATATTTTAAATCCAGTGGTTTTACTGACCTCGAGAAAATGAACATCGGAGGAGACAATTGTCGGCTTAAGGGCAAAAACCTCTACCGCGCAGGCCAGCTGGAGCGCTGTCGCAAACCGCAAATAGGAGTGGTGGAGAAGGAGGAGCTTGCTGTTTTTAATCACCTGGGGGGTGATATCGATAAATTTAAACAGGCCCTGGTCGAGGTCGGATTCAAATTTATAGACAAACGTAAAAAAATCGTCCCGGGTAATATCATTCCGCCGGACCTTTTTATTGAGGGTCGAAAACATTTCAGTCACCGTGCAATCGGCCAGGATGACCTGATTTCTCTTTTCACCCAGAAGTTCGTTTATTTTATGAGTTCCCAGTTCCAGACAATAATGTTTGGCCAAAGCGGTCGTATCGAAAAAGAAATTGGCCATTAGAGTTGCTCCCGGTCGATCAAGACCTCCTGCGAAAAGGTCCGCCTTGATTTAGATAACCGGTCCTGAATCTCTTCGAGATGAACTTCGGAGAAGCCAAGCTTTTTTAAAAGATTTTTCATCCCCAACGCCCGGGTCTCTCCGGTGACTCTGGCAATCCGTTTTAAAACAATCTCTTTTGAGCTGTAGCCGTACTCCTGTTTGGTGATCTTTTTGGATTCTTCCCTCATAGCGCTCCCCGGAGTGAATGGTCAAGGCAACTTTTGTCGTTGCAGACCTGTGGATCGGTCGATCCAAAGACCGGAACATTTTTTTATCTAAAATAGTCCCTCACGGAGAAAAAAGTCAAGTTTAAAAAATGAAAATCAAGGAGCATATAGACACGGAGTATCAATATTTGATACTCTTACAAGTCTTCAAAAACAGCCCCCGTAGCTCAGTTGGATAGAGCAGCGGTTTCCTAAACCGTGTGCGTGCGTTCGATTCGCGCCGGGGGCACTTTCGTCAAAGGGGTCAAATCTTTTGTTGGATAATACATTTATATCTACTGTCGTTAGGTATATATTTTAGGTTCCGACGGTTTTGCATAGAAAATCCTGGTACTGTTGGCCTTATGGTTTGCGAAGGTGGATCAAAGGATATGAGCGTGAGACTGACAAGTACAAATAACAAAAGATTTGACCCCATTACCTGAAAGAGGTTAAAAAAACTGATTCCGTATTTTGTGGAACAGGCTTATAATTTAGAAAGAGTTATAATAAATAAAATATCAATGATTGCCTGGTGGGTCCGTTAAAAGAGATGTTTCCGATCATAGGGTCGCTCCGGCAAGAGAGGGAGGAGAAAATATGCCAGAAATTAATTTGTATACGCACGATGGAGGGCTTATCACAAAAGCGATCATAGAAATGGATAAGCCTGAGGTCATTGTGTTTGGCGACCGGCTATTTATTTTTCATCGTAAAGCATCCCAGTATCGCGAAGCTTCCGTGACGGTGGCCTTTCTGGAAGAAGAAAAGTATTATTGTCATGTCCCTCCAGTGGGTCCAAAAGATAAATGCCTTAAATGCGGCAAGCCTATCGATCTCACATCCGGCAAAAGGTATTGCGAGGCGCATGCTATTGGGATTTGCGGAGAGCATCAGGTCGTGGATTGCATCCACTGCGGATATAACAAGCAAAAGGAGCGTTGAAAGGAGCTTTCGGATGAGCCCTAAACCTTCCGGCATGTTGACCCAGAATGAATTGGCCCAAAAAGCCAGCACGGGCGAAATCGAGACGGTGATGCTGTTGTTTACCGACCATTATGGCCGTTTGATGGGTAAGCGCCTGGATGCCGACTTTTTTCTTGAAGAGGCCGCGAAACAGGGGACCCACGTCTGTGATTATCTGTTGACGGTAGATATGGAAAATGAACCTGTACCCGGCTACCGCCTTGCGAACTGGGAAAAAGGCTATGGAGATTTTAAAATGGCCCCCGATTTTTCAACCTTGCGGAGAGCCAGCTGGCTAGAAAAAACGGCCCTTATCCTCTGCGATCTGGAAGATGAGAAAAAACATAAGCCGGTAGCGGAGGCACCCCGCTCTATTTTAAAACGTCAAATCGAACGGGCCGCCGGCATGGGGTATGCCGTCATGGCCGCATCGGAACTGGAATATTATATTTTTCAAAATTCCTACCGGGATGCGGCGGCCATGGGGTACAGCGGACTGGAACCGGCAGGCTGGTACCTGGAAGACTATCATGCCCTGCAGGGGAGCCGCGAAGAAGCATTTAACGGCGCTGTACGCCGCCACCTAAAGCATTCCGGCGTCCCTGTCGAGAACTCCAAAGGGGAATGGGGGCTGGGCCAGCACGAGCTGAATGTCCGTTACGCGGACATCCTTGCCATGGCCGACCGGCATGTCATCTATAAGCAATGTCTCAAAGAAGTGGCCGACCAGATGGGAATCAGCGTGACGTTTATGGCCAAGTTTTCCGCCGCGCAAGCCGGTTCCAGTTCTCACATCCACCTAAGCCTCTGGCAGAATGGCCGCAATGTCTTTCCCGGAAAGGAGCATTTGGGGCCGGTTGCCTGCTCCGACACCTTCCGCCGGTTTCTGGGGGGATGGATTGCCCGTACGCCCGACTTCATGGTTTTTTATGCGCCTACGGTGAATTCCTATAAACGGTATCAAAGCGGTTCCTGGGCGCCGACCCGTCTTGCCTGGAGTTACGATAACCGGACGGCGGGCTTTCGCGTTGTGGGAAAAGATGAAAGTCTCCGAATCGAATGCCGGATCCCCGGGGCGGACTGCAATCCTTACCTGGCTTACGCAGCCGCACTTGCTTCCGGGCTGGATGGGATCGAACAAAAAACAGAGCCCCCCGCGATATTCGAGGGAGATATTTATGCCGCGCAGCATCTGCCCCGGGTCCCCCATACCCTTCGGGATGCCGCCGATTTATTTGAAAAGAGTCCGTTTGCCATACAGGCGTTGGGAAAAGAGGTCGTGGAACATTACCTCCATTTTTACCGGAAGGAACAGGAGGCCTACGATAAGGCGGTCACAGACTGGGAACGCCAGAGATATTTTGAAAGAATTTAGCAGACTTTTGATCGAGGAGAAAATGCGTTTAAAAAATAAGGTGGCCCTCATCACCGGAGGCGGGAATGGAATCGGACGGGAATCGGCGCTGCTCTTTGCCAGCGAAGGGGCCGGCGTGGTCGTCGTCGACAGGGACGATGCGGCCGGGAATCAAACCGTTAAAATGGTCGAGTCCGGGGGTGGAAAAGCCATCTATGTCCATGCCGACGTCTCCCGCCAGGCGGATTGCGAAAATATGGTAGCCGCGGCCGAAAAGGCCTATGGGAAATTAAACATTCTGTTCAATAACGCGGGGATCATGCATGGTGCGGATGATGATGCCGTCAAAACCGGAGAAGATGTCTGGGAATTAACGATGGCAGTCAATCTGAAAGGTGTTTTCCTCGGCTGTAAATTTGGCATCCCTGCCCTGCGCCGCGCGGGAGGGGGTTCGATCATCAATACCGCCTCGTTTGTGGCGCTGTTGGGAGCGGCAACGCCCCAGGTGGCTTACACCGCCAGCAAAGGGGGTGTTCTCGCCATCAGCCGGGAACTGGCGGTCATCCACGCCCGCGAAAATATCCGGGTGAATGCGCTCTGTCCGGGTCCTCTTCGCACGGAACTCCTCATGAAATTCCTGAATACCGATGAAAAGAAAAATCGCCGGCTGGTTCATATCCCGATGGGCCGTTTCGGAGAGGCAAAGGAGATTGCAAAAGCCGCGCTCTTTCTCGCTTCCGACGATTCCTCCTATATGACGGGAACCGCTTTTACGGTGGACGGCGGAATAACCGCCGCCTACGTCACCCCTGAATAAAATACATCTGGAGGCCTCCGCCATGGCTCAGGTACCGCTTAAAGTCATCAACCCTTATAACCAGAAGACGGTGGGTGAACTCCCTTTCGACAAGGGCCGGCCTCTTCAGAAAAAAATCGCCGGAGCGCTCCAGGCCTATGAGACCTGGCACCGGATGCCGCTTGAGGGAAGAATCGGTCAGATCAGAAGAGGCCTGGAAATCTTCCGGCAGAATTCCGAACAGATCGCCCTGGATATCACGTTACAGATGGGAAAGCCGCTGCAACAGGCAAAAAGGGAAGTGGACACTTTTTTTGACCGTGCCGAGTACATGATCTCGATTGCCGGAGAGACTCTGGCTCCGGATATTCTGCCTTCAATCGAAGGATTCCATCGCCGGATTGAACATGTTCCCCTGGGGGTCGTTTTAAATATCGCCGCCTGGAATTATCCTCTCCTGATCCCTGTGAATATTATCATCCCTGCTCTTCTAGCCGGTAATACCGTACTTCTCAAGCACAGCGCGAGAACGCCTCTCTGCGGGCTTCACTTTGAAACGGCCTTTGGCCGGCTCGATCCGCCAAACCTTGTAACCCATCTTGTTTTGACCCATGAACAAACGTTGCGCCTCCTCGATGATCCCAGAATACATTACGCGGCCTTTACCGGTTCAGTCGCCGGCGGGGCCCAAATCTACCGCCGGGCCGCAAAGCGTTTTCTCGATGTCGGGCTAGAACTGGGAGGGAAAGACCCCGCTTATGTGGCCGAGGATGCGGATCTTGATTTTTCGGTCGAGAACATCGTGGATGGCGCCTGCTACAATGCCGGCCAATCGTGTTGCGCGGTGGAACGCGTTTACGTTCATCACGCGCTTTATAAGGCGTTTCTTTCTAAAGCAAAACCGCTTCTTGAAAATTACCGGCTCGGGGATCCTTTGGATGACCGGACCACCATGGGGCCGTTAGCCAGCCGCTCGGCCCTCGATCTTCTGGAACGGCAGGTGAATGATGGCGTGAAACAGGGCGGGAGGCTTCTCTCAGGCGGAAAACGGCTTGAAAAAACGGATGGCAATTTCTTTCTACCCACTTTGCTGGCCGATCTTCCCAACCATGCCGAGGTGATGCAGGAAGAGACCTTCGGCCCGATTGTTCCGGTCATGCCGGTGGCCGATGATGAAGAGGCGCTTGCCTGTATGGGAGACTCCCGTTATGGTCTGACGGCCTCTGTCTGGACAAGGAGCCAGGAGCGGGCTGAACGGTTTGCGCAAGATCTCGAAGCGGGAACGATCTACCAGAATCGCTGTGATTATCTCGACCCTGCTCTTCCATGGACCGGCATGCGGGATAGCGGCATGGGGTCAACCCTTTCCCGCTACGGTTTTTACCACCTGACGAAACGGAAGAGCCTTCATTTTAAAAAAAGATAATAAAAATGCGGCATTCCGGAGGCTGACATGAGTCAGCAAGAGAAGGTGATTTCGGAAAAAAGCGGGGAGCCGGAAGAGAAACAGATCCGCGAAGCCCTGTGCCAGGTGATAGATCCTGAAACAGGGGTCAACGTCGCGGACCTCGGGCTGGTTTATGGCGTGGAAATCTTAAACGGCCATGTCCGGATCATCATGACCCTGACGAGTCCGGCCTGTCCTCTGAATGCCTGGTTTTCAGAAAAGGTGAACAGCGTGATTAAGGGTTCTGTCGCGAAAGTGCGGTCTGTGGAAGTCGTGCTGGTCTGGGACCCGCCGTGGAGCCCCGACCGTATGTCTGAGAAAGCCAGGCGTCAGCTCCAATAAATAGCGGCCAGGAGAGAACACGAAATGACCCCCAGGTACCGGTATCTTTTAATGGCCATGGGAATGACCGCTCTCCTTTCGGCGCTCTGGGGAGGAGTGATCCGTCTCGGATGGAGCCTTCCCCCGCTCCGCTCCGGCATGTCCGCTTTCCACGGCCCCCTCATGGTTTCCGGGTTTCTCGGCACGCTCATTGGCCTGGAGAGAGCGGTCGCCATCGGCCAGCGGTGGATTTTTGCCGGACCGTTGTTAAGCGGACTGGGCGCCCTTGCCCTGATAGCGGGCCTTCCCGGCAGGACCGGCCCCTTCTTGATCATGATCGGAAGCCTTATCCTCGTCACAGCCTTTATCCGGATCATCTTTCAGCTTCCCGCTTTTTTTACGGCGACCATGGGGCTCGGCGCCCTCTCCTGGCTAACAGGAAACATCCTCTGGTTCGGGGGCTTCGCGGTTCACCGGATCGTTCTCTGGTGGTGCGGCTTTCTGGTGCTGACGATTGCGGGAGAGCGGCTGGAACTCGCCCGGTTCGGATTCCTTTCGGCGGGGAGCCGGAGAACCTTTCAGTTCGTGACAGGCCTTTTTCTGTGCGGGCTTATTCTTGCGGCAGGGTGGTTTGATTTAGGCATGCGTCTGGCGGGAGCCGGCCTCCTGGCTCTTTCGCTCTGGCTGATCCGCTACGACATCGCCCGCCGGACGATCAGGCAGACGGGCCTGACCCGCTTTATCGCGGTCTGCCTTCTCTCCGGGCATGCCTGGTTAGGCGTCAGCGGGCTACTCGCCATATGCTTCGGAGGCGTATCGTCCGGGCCGGAATACGATGCATTATTGCATGCGCTGTTCCTTGGCTTTGCGTTCAGCATGATTTTCGGACACGCACCGATTATCTTTCCAGCGGTCACAGGCCTGCCGATGTCGTATCATCCCCGATTTTATCTCCATTGGATTCTCCTGCAGATGACATTATTACTGCGGATCGCGGGCGACCTGGCAGGTTGGACGCCAGGGCGTCAGTGGGGCGGGCTCTTCAATGTTTTTGCGGTTCTTCTTTTTCTGGCAAATACAGGATATTCTATTTTGAGTTCGGGAGTCCCGGGTAAAGCGGCAAGAAACAATTACTGATATTCGGAGGGAGAACTTATGTCAGACGGCGTCTGTTGCGGCGACCGGACAATATATTGAATATGCATCAGTTCGTCAGCGGCTTTTTTAATATATTGCACGCCGCAACTAAAGCGGGGCATGCCGTCTCCAAAGAGCGGTTCTACCCAGACCACTTCGGCGTCGAAAGGGATCACCAGGGAGTTATAATAGAGATTCATTTCAACCCGGGTCCCTTCAGAAAGCATCTTTCCGGTACGCATCATCAGGCCCCCTTCTCCCAATGTTCCGGTACGAGCCTTTTCTTTTTTAGCCTTATCTCCGCAAATGCGGAAATCGACTCTTAAGTTGATATCCGTTCTCGGAAACTTTCTGTTTTTTAAAGAATAGGGTGTTGATTGACTATCCGCATTCATCCTTTTCCCCCTTGAACGTTGGTTGTTTCTGTCCTACGCTCTTTTTAGGGTACAATAAAGCCTGAATTTGTCAAATCCCGGCCGGACAAAAAAACGATGAATACCTCATTCTTCATTCAATTGGGAAACAACGCCTTCTCGCAGGGGGATTACGCCAGGGCGCTCCTTCATTATCAAAAAGCCCTGGAGCTGGTCCGGGGGGATCCGGACCTTCTGGCCGATCTCTATGGAAACATCGGAAACGTCTACGGGACAACCGGCCAGACCGAGGATGCGATTTTCTGGTACAGGAAAGCGGTCGTGATCCTGCGCGAAAAAGAAGACTACTCACGCCTTGGAACGACGTTCACCAACATCGGAAATCTCTTTTCCGATCAGGGGGATGCGAAACAGGCCATCCATTTCTATAAACAGGGGATCGTTCTGCTGGAAAAAGAAGAGCGGTGGGGAGAACTCGGGGTTCTTTACGGAAATCTCTCGCTTCTGTCGATGAAGGAGACTGACCATAAAGCGGCGCTGGAATACGCAAAAAAAGGGATGGCGCTTGCCGGAAAAATAAAAGATCTCCCGCGGCTGGCCGATGCCCTCCATCGCCTCGCGAAGGCAAATGGCGCGATGGGAGAACCGAAAGAGGCGCTCCGGCTCTCCGAACGCTCCCACGCCCTCTATCTTCAGCTAAACGATGAAATGGGATGCGCCGCGACCCTCTATCATCAGGCCGCGCTTCATGAGGATATGGGAGATATCCCAAAGGGCGTGTCCTGTATGGAGAAAGTCGTCCGTATTGATGAGAAGTACAATCTCCCCAAACTCTCCGAAAACCGGCAAAGACTCTCCAGGCTTCAAGAAAAGTTAAAATGACCGCGATAAGGATTATCCAGTCATGTGAATGGTCGAACTCCGCCTTTTCCTCTTCCTTGACAAACGGTCATCCCTTGTTAAGCTTTAATGTTATAACGCGTAAAGTCAAGATGAGACTGGGACTATTCCCATCAGGAGAAAAGTATGGAAACCCCGACAGCAACAGCAAATGACCTCAAAGGTGGGGTAGACCAGACCCAATATCTCGCTTTTTATCTGGGGGGAGAGGAGTATGCGATCGGCATCCTCCAAGTGAAAGAGATCATCGAGTATGGCATCCTGACGAAAATTCCCGGCACCCCTGAATTTATTCAGGGGGTCATCAACCTCCGGGGGAGCGTCGTCCCGGTGGTTGATCTGGCGATCAAATTCGGGCTTGCCGAAAGCGCGAAAACCAAGCGGACCTGCATTATCGTCGTAGAAGTCAATCTGAACGGGGGGACGACCCGGATGGGGGTGATTGCCGATTCGGTGAGCCAGGTGATGGATTTTTTAGCCGGAGATATCGAGCCCCCCCTGACGTTTGGAAACCGGTTGATCGTCGATTATCTGATGGGTCTCGGAAAGGTCGGGAAGAAGTTTGTCTTAATTCTGGATATTGACCGGGTATTGTCCGAGAAAGAGATCCTGACAGCGGCTTCGTCTGCCCAGGCGGCGGAAGCGCTTACCGGAAATCTTCCGGTCTTGGAACCGACCGATCCGTCCGGTCTTTGGAGCGACCGATCCAAAGGTCGGAAGGTCGGAAATGAATGAAAATGGTCAGGCCGTTATTCAGCCGCTTACCGATATGGAATTTTCCCTCCTGCAGGCTTTGATCTACAAGGAATCCGGCATTTTTCTCTCTCCTGCCAAAAAGTCCCTTCTGGCGGGACGGCTATCCAAACGGCTCCGTGAGCTTGGCCTCAGGACCTTTAAGGAATATTATGGCCTGGTCAAGGAGGGGAACGAGGAGGAGCGGGTCTACCTGTTCAATGCGATCGCCACGAACGAGACCCACTTTTTCCGGGAAGCAAAGCATTTTGAATTTCTGGACCGGCAGGTTTTTCCGGAATGGTCTGCCCAGGCGGATGCGGGACTTCGTTCCCGAAAGATCCGGGTATGGAGCGCCGCCTGTTCCTCCGGGGAGGAACCCTACACTCTGGCGATGATGCTCCTTGACCGGTTTCCTCCCGGAAGCGGCTGGGAGATCGAGATTCTGGCCAGCGACCTATCTACGAAAGTGCTCGAAGCCGCCCGCCAGGGAATCTGGTCGATGGATCGGGCGCGGGAGATTCCGGATCCCTATCGTAAGACTTTTATGTTGAAAGGGACGAGAAGCCAGGAGGGAAAGATGAAAGCCGGGCCGGAATTGACTTCCCTGATCCGGTTTGTCCGGATTAATTTAAACTCCCCTCCTTACCCGGTGGACGGCTCTTTTGATCTGGTTTTCTGCCGCAATGTCCTGATCTATTTCGACAATGAATCGAAAACACGGGTGATTCAAGCCCTTCTTGGCCATCTGACCCCGCAGGGGTATTTTTTTCTCGGCCATGCCGAAAGCCTCCATGGCCATTCGGAACTGGTACGGAACGTGATTCCGTCGGTCTATGTCCACGCCGGGGCCAATAAACCGGCCTTCCCCGCCGGTCCCAAGACCGGAAAACGGAAACTCCAGACGTGAAAAAACTGAATAACGGGCCATTGCTTGTGGTGGTGGCGATTGGCGCGTCGACCGGAGGACCAGAAGCCCTGAGAGAGGTTCTCGAGGCGATGGACCCGGAGTGTCCCGGGATTGTGATCGTACAGCACATGCTCGAATATTTCACCCGGACCTTCGCCGAGCGGCTCAACCGGATCTGCCGGATCGAAGTCAAGGAAGCGGTCAACGGCGACCGGGTCACCCGGGGGAGGGCCCTGATTGCTCCGGGGAACCGCCACATCATGCTGGTGCGGACCGGCGCCCGATACGCCGTAGAGTTGAGGGATGGCGAGTTGGTCAACCGGCACCGTCCGAGCGTGGATGTGCTCTTCCGCTCCATGGCCCAGAACGCGGGAAAAAACGGCGTGGGGGTGATTATGACGGGAATGGGAGACGACGGCGCCGATGGCCTGCTGGAGATGAAAAAAGCGGGAGCGTTCACCATCGCGCAGGACGAAGCCTCCTGCGTGGTCTTTGGCATGCCGAAAGAGGCGATTGCCCGGGGAGCGGTGGATGACGTGGTCCCTCTCTCCCGGATCTCCTCTGTCATTCAAAAAAAGGCCGGTCTGCTTTCAACAGACCGGCCTGCGCTCAATGCCGGCCGGTGAGGATCAGCCGTTATTCTGAAACTCTTTTAGAAACCGACGCCCAGTTGCAGATAAAGAAAATCCGACCCGTCCTTTGCATTCGGAAAGTTCGTCGAGATATAGCTTCCCGGAGAAAAGTGGCCATAGCCGGCATCCAATTGCAGTTTTTCCTTAAGGAGCATACCGGCGGTCAGATCCAGTTCCTGACCCATCTCTGTTTCGGCATTTCCCGGAGGGGTTGTTCTGAAAATAGCCCCTGAAGCCGCATACCAGTTGTCGGCCGTTGAGGCGAGACTAAAAATATGATAATCGAGGCTGACCTTCACGCTTTTTTCTGGTTTTGCAGATACCGAAAACCGGAGATCTTTCATATTTCGCCATCCGACATAATCCATATACCCGTATTGAGTATGGTTGGTGGGAAAAAGGTTTTCAAAGGTTTTGGCCGAATCGTCTCCGGTGTTGTCGTCTCCCGAAGCGAGGTCATATTCAATCCCGATTCGGGGCGAATAGGCGGCGGGAAGGGTATAACCCGCTTTTAACGCCATGGCATACGCCTGAATGTTAGCTTTCGGGGCGTTGCTATGGGCATCCATCGATCCGGTCTGATAGGCGAGTTCAGCGGTAAAGTCGAGAGGATTTCCATCCCCTTTTTTGTCAATCCGCACGCCGAGGGTCTCACGGGTCTGTCCGGTAGCGGCGGGGAGGAGATTTGAAGTTGCCAGGCCATTTTGGGTGTCCTGGAGATATAACAGATAAGGTTCAATCGTCACTCCGGAGGCTTTGAGCGAAGCGTAGAGGCCAAGGAAATGCTGGCCATCATCGTTTGGAATGGCCGCGGGAGCAGTGAGTGAATAGGTTGCCGGATCGGGTCCGAAGTTCTGAGCCTTCTTAACGACCATTCCAAAAAGGTCGACCCGGAGCGACTCTTTAGAATAGGCCAACCGCAGTCCGTCAAAGCTCCTGGCGATGTTGCTCCATTCAAAATTGCCGACCAGCCGGGAATCTCCAAAGACCAGCTCCTGGCGACCGAGGGTCATAGACGCAGGTCCGACAAGATTCTTGATCATCAAATAACCCTGATGGAGGTCCAGGTTTAGAGAATTGGCTGCCGTCGAGGCTTCGGAGCCGAATAGCCTTGAATCTTCCATCTGAAAAAAGAATGAAATCTCGGGGGCGATTTCATAGCCCAAATGAACCCGGATGCGGGACCCGATAAAGCTGAGGGTATCGGGTGCGCTATTGTTAAAGTCGGCGTTCTGCCGGAACTCGTAACGGTCTCTGATCTCTCCCCCGAGCGTGATCTTTTCAGTCTCAAGGGCGGCTTGGGCGCTGGTTCCGCCGATCCCGGCCAGGATGATTGCTGCGGCTAAAATGTTTATCGAAAACGAAGTCCTCATGATTTTTCTCCCGGTTAATGGCGTTAACGCTTCCTTTCATTATGATGAGTGCAATTTGAAACGTATAGCATAATCGAGAAGAGAAAAGAAATAGATAAATAAGAAAAATATGGTAATCTAAGCGTTGGCGTTTGAGTGGGAAGCGATATAAAAAAAATGAAAAAGAAAGTGGCGGCATGAATGGACCGGCTTCAGGAGAAGGATATGGAAAAATCGTTCCGGCTGACGAGTTTAACCGGTTATTGATCGACCATGTTCATCCGCCCGGCTGGGTAAACCCCGAACCCAAAGGGAAATACAATCTGGCAGTGATCGGAGCCGGCACCGCGGGGCTGGTAGCCGCCGCCATCGCTTCGGCCCTGGGAGCGAAGGTCGCTCTCATTGAACGACATTTGATGGGGGGGGATTGCTTAAACTTTGGATGCGTCCCCTCCAAAAGCCTTCTCCGGGCGTCAAGGGCTCTGGCCGATCTCCAAAAGTCCGGGGAGTTCGGGATCAAGATCGAAGGGGATGTCACATTTCATTTTGAAACGGCAATGGCCCGGATGAGAAAGCTCCGTGCCGGGATCAGCGCGGCCGACTCGGCCCGCCGGTATCAAAAAATGGGGGTCGATGTTTTTTTGGGAGAAGGGGCCTTTACCTCTTGTGATACCATCGAAGTTGCCGGAAAGAGACTGACATTTTCCAGGGCGATGATTTGCACCGGAGCCCGTGCGGCGCTGCCGGACGTCCCCGGTTTAAAAGAGGCGGGGGTTTTGACGAACGAAACGCTCTTTTCCCTGACCCGTCTCCCGGAGCGGATGGCTGTTATCGGAGGGGGGCCCATTGGGTGCGAGCTGGCCCAGGCTTTTGGCCTTTTTGGAACCGAGGTCTCCCTGTTTGAAGCGGCTCCCCGCATCCTCCTTCGCGAAGATGCCGACGCGGCGCAGATCGTTCATGAGCGGATGAAAGAAGAGGGGGTCTCATTTTTCTTCCGTTCCGACATCCGCCGCGTCAGCGCCAGAGGGGAGCAAAAGGTCCTCCACTACATCCTCAACGGCGTCGAACAAGAAAAAGTGGTGGATGAAATCCTGGTCGCGGCGGGGAGATCCCCGAATGTAGAAGGCCTCGGCCTCGAAAAAACCGGTGTGGCAGTCGACTCAAAAAACGGAATCCGGGTGAATCGCAGATTGCAGACCGCCAATCCAAAAGTTTACGCGGCTGGAGACGTCTGTTCGCCGTTCAAGTTCACCCATGTCGCCGATGTCCAGGCGCAGATCGTTATTCAAAACGCCCTCTTTCCCCATCCCTTCGGACTCGGGACTGCGACGACCGACGCTTTGATTATTCCCTGGTGCACCTACACCCAGCCGGAGATCGCTCATGTCGGGCTTTATGAAGCGGAGGCCCGGCAAAAAGGGATCGCGACAGAGACCTTCACCTGGCCTCTGAAAGAGGTCGACCGGGCGGTGCTGGATGGAGAGACCGAAGGATTCGCGAGGATACACCTCCGAAAAGGGACCGATCAGATTCTCGGGGCAACCGTGGTGGCAAAGGATGCCGGCGACCTGATCAGCGGGCTGACCTTTGCCATGAAGAGCGGGGCCGGACTTCGCTCCATCGCCGGGGTCATTTTTCCTTATCCCACGCGGACCGAAGTGATCAAGAAAGCGGCGAATGCCTGGCGGAAAACGACCTTGACCGAAAGCAAAAAACGCCTCCTCGCGAAATGGTTCTGGTGGACCCGGTAAATGCAAATGAGCAACCAGAGAAAAAGCCTTCTGAAACTTTTTTTGTTTATTGCCGTGCTGGGGTTGATTTCCCTTCTGGTCCGAACCTCGGGTATCATGAACTATCTGGAAGCGGAGCGGCTCCAGACCTGGGTGAGGAGTTTCGGCCTCTTCGGGCCTTTCATTTATATTCTGGTCTTTATGATCGCTCCCGCCTTTTTTTTACCCGGTCTGCCGATTACCGTGGCCGGGGGAATTGTCTTTGGACCGGTCTGGGGAACGCTCTACGCTTCATTGGGATCGACCCTCGGGGCCGGTCTCTCTTTTTTGGTTTCGCGCTATTTCGCCCGCGAACAGATCAGAAAACTTCTCGGACCGAAGCTTCTGGCGATCGATCGGGGGGTCGAAGAAAATGGATGGATCTACGTCGCCATGACCCGCCTGATCCCTCTTTTCCCCTACAACCTCCTCAACTATGCTTTTGGTTTGACGAGAATCAAATTTTATCAGTACCTTCTCACCTCCTGGATATGCATGTTTCCCGCTACGGCCGCCTATGTGATATTCAGCAGTTCACTTGTAGATCTTCTCAAAGGGAAAATTCCAAAAGAACTGATGATCGGAGTCATTTTATTCATACTGGTGGCTCTCCTTCCGGTGATATACCGCAAAGTCATCCAGCGAAATTCTTAAAAAGGGGTTTTCCAACGACAAAGATCCTGCAAACCGGAAAGGGTGAAACGACATGGCTTTTAAAAACCGCGCGGAAGCCGCCCGGCTCCTGGCAACAAAATTAAAAAAATATAAAGGGCAAAATCCGCTGGTTCTGGCAATTCCCCGCGGAGCGGTCCCCATGGCCAGGATCATTTCCGAAGCGCTCGACGGCGAAATGGATGTCGTCCTGGTCCACAAATTAAGGGCGCCGTTTCAGCCGGAATATGCCATTGGGTCTATTGATGAGTCGGGGCGGGTTTATCCCGGAAAAGATGGAACCGCCGGGGAGATCAGCGAGACGTACTTGCGTGAAGAAAAGGAGGAGCAGATGGAGACCCTCCGCCGCCGCCGGGCGCTCTATACCCCGATCCATCCTCCGGTGAATCCTGCCGGCCGAATCGTCATAATCGTGGATGACGGCATAGCCACAGGGTCCAGCATGATCGCGGCGGTGGAGTCGGTCAGAACAAAAAAGCCGTCAAAAGTAATCGTAGCCGCCGCCGTTGCCCCTTTTGAAGCGGTTGAATTGTTGCGCCAATGTGCCGATGAGGTGGAATGCCTTCTCGTACCGGAAATGTTTTACGCGGTCGGGCAATTTTTTGAAGAGTTTCCTCAGGTGTCAGACGAAGAGGCCGCCGCCCTTTTGAAAAGAGAGGCAAAAAGCCCTTAAACCGACCGTAAAACAGCTTTCCGTCTGGCTTTAGAAACCATGGCAGGCGTTCTGTTTTTCAGATGAGCGTCAATCAGCGGATCTAAAATCTTCCCGCAGGTCAGGCATCTCCATCCGCTAAAACTTGTCTGGCCGGTATCATCCAGATAGTCGTAAAACCGTTCA
>JBGPKT010000008.1:0-39795 GCA_041486115.1 Nitrospiria bacterium
GCTAAAACTTGTCTGGCCGGTATCATCCAGATAGTCGTAAAAGCGTTCAAACACCATGAGTCCTTTGCATTTTGGACAGTCCATTTCTACCTCCCTTTTTTATATATTAACCGTTTCACTCAGTCTATATTAAGCGCCTTAATATTAAAGCATATGGAAAAAAATATTACATCTTCAGTGAAGGCAATCCTTTTAATTTCCGGCACATGCATTGGAGAGCTGTTTGTTCGTCTTCCGTTAACACCTTCAGCTCTTCCTCAATAAAAGTGGCAACCTTTGGAAGGACCTCGTTAATCATCTTTTCCCCCTCATCGGTTAAATGAATGCTGATAAACCGTCGGTCATTCTCTTTTCGCTCGCGTCTGACGAGGCCTCTTTTTTCCAGGTTATCGATGACCAGCGTAATATTGCCGCTGCTTTTAAAAATTTTTTCTCCCAGCTCCCTTTGACAATGAACGCCTCCCCGGGCAAGGGCTTCTAAAACGCCAAGCTGGCTAATCGTCAGGCCCTGATTCTCGCACCGGAAACTCAATTGTACGGTTAAAAAATCGCTTGCTCTGACCATCGACAAAAAGGCCGACAGAGAGGCAAAGCTTCTATGATCTTTGGCACGTTCTGGTTTCAAAACCACTCCGCTTAATTAGTTAAGTACTAAACTAACAGAGTTTAAACTATTTGTCAAGAGATCAAGAGAGTTGATCCCTTCGTCATTTTCTTCATACATTTCTGTATTAAAGATAAGACAATTTTGTCAGTGAGATTCCTTTCGTCACTAAAGAAACCCTAATTAAAGGGGTTTTTCCGGTATTTTTGGATGGCATACAAGTTGCATTTTATTACAAAAGAAATCTTTCGAAACATAAATTGGGGTTGCATTTTTGGAGTCCACTGGAAAGAGGAGAAGGTGATGCCTGAGAAAAAAAAATCCGGAATAAGCCGGCGTGATTTTATCAAAACCACTGGAATGAGCGCCCTGGGAATATTGCTTTCAGGACTGCCTCCATTATCCAGAGGTGTTTTTGCGGGCACCGGGGATTCGCCGGAAATCGCCAAATTAAAAGTCGGATTTATTCCGTTGACCGATTGTGCCTCTGTGGTAATGGCCGGTGAGCTGGGTCTTTATAAAAAATATGGCTTAGACGTTGAAATCTCTAAAGAAGCTTCCTGGGCCGCTGTGAGGGATAAACTGATGATTGGGGATCTTTCAGCTTCTCATATTTTATATGGAATGCCATACGCCTCAACATTGGGAATCACTGGCGCAGAGGGTAAAATAAAGCCGATGGTGGTTCTCATGGGATTGAATCAGAACGGCCAGGCGATCACATTAAGCAACGACCTGAAAAACAGGGGAGTCAAAACAGCAAAGGACTTAAAGAAAGTCATCGACGCGGATAGGGTAGAAAAAACGTATACTTTCGCCAATACTTTTCCAACCGGCACACATGCGATGTGGCTTCGGTACTGGCTGGCTTCCGGGAATATCGATCCGGATAAGGATGTCAAGCTGATAACCATTCCGCCGCCGCAGATGGTGGCCAACATGCGGATCGGCAATATGGACGGCTATTGCGTTGGAGAACCCTGGAACGCCAGGGCCATTGCGGATGGCATTGGTTTTACCGCGATCACGACCCAGCAGATATGGAAAAATCACCCCGAAAAAGTGTTAGGGATGACGCGGGAATTCGCGGAAAGAAATCCGAAAACCGTTAAAGCCCTCATCATGGCGGTTCTTGAAGCTTCACAATACTGTGACAAAATGGAGAACCGTTCTCATATTGCAGAGGTGATTTCCCGGAAGGAGTATGTCAACGCGCCGTTAGAGGTCATTCTCGGCCGGTTACAGGGGCAATATGATTATGGAGACGGGAGGAAGGAGAATGATCCTGACGACATGAAGTTTTATTCAAATGGTGATGTGACTTTTCCCTGGAAGTCCCACGCGACCTGGTTTCTGACTCAGGACCGGCGGTGGGGATTTATCGATAAGCCGATCGATTATAAAAAAATCGTCGATTCCGTCAACCGGACCGATCTTTACCGGGAGGCCGCAACAACCCTGGGGATTCCGGTTCCCAAAGAAGCGTATCGGAAAGAGACCCTGTTTGACGGTATTGAGTTTGATCCTGCCCGTCCCGAGGAATATTTGAAAAAGCTCTCCATCAGAAAGACGTCATGAAACCCTTGTTGTTATCAGACAAAATCATTCTTCCTGCCATCACTTTCATAGCGGTTATCGGAATGTGGGCCGGCATCAGTCAACTCGGAGGATCCTTTCTACCTGATCCCGTTAAAACGCTTGCCAAGAGCTGGACATTAATCCTGCATCCTTTCGTCGATTTGGGCCCCAACAACAAAGGGATTGGGTGGCACCTTCTGGCCAGCTTGATGCGGGTGTTAACCGGATTTGGATTGGCCGCCCTGGCCGGTATTCCTCTTGGATTTTTAATTGGATCCTCTCCTAAATTCTTTGCGGCATTAAATCCTTTAATTCAGATCCTTCGGCCGGTTTCTCCCCTGGCGTGGCTGCCGATAGGCCTGGCGACCTTCAAAGGGGCCAGCCCGGCGGCTATTTTTGTGATTTTTATCACAGCGATATGGCCCGTGACCATTAATACCGCTTTCGGCGTTTCGCAAATTAATCGGGACCATCTGGCTGTGGCACGAATTCTCAGACTTTCAAAATGGCAAACGCTCTGGAAAATCTTGTTTCCCGCGACGTTGCCCTATATTTTCACAGGTTTAAAAGTGGGTCTTGGCGTCGCGTGGCTGGTGATTGTTGCGGCCGAAATGCTGACCGGAGGGACCGGGATCGGGTTTTTTATCTGGGATGAGTGGAATAACCTGAGTCTTGAACACATTATTCTGGCCATTCTGATTATCGGAGGAACCGGGCTGATCCTCGATGTCTTGATTTCAGCCCTTGCCAAAAGATATGAATATATTACTTAGGAGGTCGTTTGAACGTTTTATTCGAATCATTTCCCCTGAAAAAAGATAGCATGACCCAAACGGTCAACCCATCGGCTTCTACGCCTTCTCTGCTGGAAATCAGCATGGTGTCTAAAACCTTTCAAACAAAAGGGGAGACGTATCACGCATTAAAAAACGTGAATCTCAAGATCGATTCAGGAGAGTTTGTCACACTGATCGGCCATTCCGGGTGCGGCAAAAGCACGCTTCTGTCCATTGCTGCCGGGCTGATCTCTCCGACTTCTGGCGGGATTATTTTAGAGGGAAAAGAAATCAGAGAACCGGGACCGGACCGGGGCGTTGTTTTTCAGGGTCATGCGCTCCTTCCATGGCTGACGGTATATGAGAATGTTGCCCTTGCCGTGAATGCCGTTTTTTCCGCCATGAGTGTTGCGGAACGGAAAGAACGTGTCCATCATTTTCTGGAAATGGTCGGGTTAAAAGAAGCAAGCCATAAAAAACCGAATGAAATCTCGGGCGGCATGAAACAGCGGGTCGGAATCGCCAGAGCCCTGGCCATGCGGCCCAAGATTCTTTTGCTGGACGAACCCTTTGGGGCCCTGGACGCGTTGACGCGCGGACATCTTCAAGATGAAGTCCTTCGGATCCAGCAAAAATTCGGACAGACGGTTTTGATGGTGACTCACGACGTTGAAGAAGCGATTCTTCTTTCAGACCGGATTGCCTTGATGAGCAAAGGACCTGATGCAACCATTGAAGAAATCGTCCCTGTGTCGCTTTCGCGTCCCAGAAACCGCCTGGCTGTGATGGAACTATCCTGCTATCAAACCGTGAGGAAACACATTATGGAATTTTTGTACGAACGTTAGGTTATCTCCCCCGGTTTCATCCGGTCTCCTTTATCGATAGCCAGATCGCTACAGAGAATTGATCACCCGGACTAACCGCGCTTTTGCCTCTTTCGCCACCCCCGCCAGTTCTTTTTTTCCTTCAACAATCGACAGGAACACATCAGGATCCTGCGCGGATACGACGCTCTGGTTCGGCCCGGACTCATACACAATAACGTTGCAGGGGAGCAGAAGCCCCATTTCGGTTTCAGCCGAGAGAGCCTGAAAGGCAAGTAGCGGGTTGCAGGCTCCCAAAATCACATATTTCTTAAAATCTTTGTCTAATTTTTTCTTCAGCGTCTCTTTGACGTTGATTTCCGTCAAGATGCCGAATCCCTCTTTTTTAAGCGCTTCGGTCACTTTTGGAATCGCCTCTTCGTAAGAGATATTTAATGTCTTTCGAATACCATAATCTTTGTGTGCCATAGTTCTCCCCTCGCTGTGATTAAAGCGTTTCCATGGATGTTTTGTGTTTTAGAAAAAACACCCGCCGCTGGCCGATGAGCCAATAATAAAGAACCGGGCATCCAGAGAGATCCGCTAATGACCGGCTCATGGTTCATTGCAGATTGACGCCGCCGAATCCCATGGTAAACTTAATTAATAACCACCTGCAAGTTTATTAAAGGAATCATGAAAAAGGCTTCTCCGGTCCATTCCCGTCCGCATAAGGGATTCAAACGGATTTTAACGCCATTAGTTTCTTCTGGAATCACCTTCCTTCTTGCCGCAATCCTGGCCATTGCAGCCTGGCGCAGCATGGCGTTGAGGGTTGATAAAGATGCCAGGACCTATTTTGATCACAAGGCAAAAGAGACCAAAACCTATATAGAGGCCCAGACCCACGAATACATTGATGCTCTGATGAGTATTCAGGGCCTGTTTTATGTTGAGGAAGAGCTCAACCTCTCCCAGTGGCAAAATTTTATTAATTTTCAGGATTTAAAGAAACGTTTTCCCTCCATTCAGAATGTTTATTTTGCCCGGGCCATTGAACCGGAGCAAAAACTCCAATTTGAGAAAAAAATCAGGAAGGAATATCGCGACCATACTCTAATTCTCTATCCGCCCGGCGGCCATAAAACCTATTTTCCGGTTGAATATATATCAGCCGAGAGTCCTGAATTCCTGAAGAAAGTCGGTTTTAATATCGGGAGCGATTTAGGTCGACACGAGGCGATCGAGCGAGCCATTAAAACCGGCGGGACTGTGGTAACCGGAAAAATGCCTTTAGCGGGGAGACAGGAACACGGTTTTTCGATCCGGGTTCCTGTTTTCCGGAAAAATGTGCGTCATGAAACCCCTGAAGAGAGGAGAAAAGCGCTTATCGGATTTATTTCTGCCTCATTTTCAATGGAAACGATGATGGCAGACCTGTTTAAATCCCCGAGTCTCCGGGATTATGACGTTGAAATTTTTGACAACGGACCGGTTGACAAAGATAACAAAAACGCTTTCATATCCCGGAAATCTGAACCCCTGATTATTCTATACGATGATGATGGGGAGGTTCATTATCAGCAAACCGGTTATCACCCGCAGTATGCGTTGAAAACCTCGCTGGATGTGGCGGGAGAAGAATGGATTTTTTATTTTACCACCCGTCCGAATTTTAATTTTGGCTCAGAAACTTATTTCCCTTTCTATGTTTTAATCTCAGGACTCTTTATCAGCGCATTGTTTTCAGGGGTCGTCTGGTCGCTGGCGACCTCCCGCACCCGGGGAATCCAGCTGGCCGACAAGATCACGGCCGATTTAAGGGAAAATGAAGAAAGATTCCGCGCCTTTACCGAAACGGCGATGGACGGGATCATCACGACCGACAGTACCGGAAAAATCGTTTTCATGAACGAAGGAGCGTTCCGACTATTTGGTTATTCGGCGGATGAAATCATCGGACAATCCTTTTTTATATTGTTCCCCGAAAGGAGCCGTGAAAATCTGATGCCCCTCCTGGAGAGGTATCTTTTCAACAGAAAGACCCGCCGGAAGAGCAAAACCCTTGACCTGATCGGTCTTAAAAAGGATAAGAGTGAAATGCCTCTTGAGATTTCCATATCGAGATGGAAAGGGAGGGCGGAGACCCATTTTACGGCGATTATCCGCGATATTTCCGAGCGGAAAGCCATAGAAGGGGCGTTTATTCAGAAGAAAGCGTTTGTCCAGCTTTTATATATTGTTGCCACAGCCGCCAATGACGCTTCTTCTCTTGAAGAGGCGATGCAGACCTGTCTCAATGAAATCTGTCATTATAACGGATGGGACCTTGGCCATGTCTATTTTCTCCTCGATAAAGGCCAGCAGGAGCTGACTCCCTCAGCGATCTGGAATACGAACTCCAGCCGGGAGTTTTCAGCCTTTAAAAAGGAAACCGAAGCGACCAGTTTTAATCCGGGCGTCGGCGTGATCGGAAAGGTTTTGAAAGAAAAATCGCCGGTATGGTTTGAATTGAGCGATCCGAATTGCAATTTTGTGAGGAAAAAGGCCGCGCAGGCGGAGGGGCTCAGTTCGGGCATCGCCTTTCCACTGTTGTTTGGAAATAATGTGGTGGCAGTTCTTGAGTTTTATTCCAAACATTCCTGTGAGCCGGATGCGTCAATGCTTGAGGCGATGGCCCATGTCGGTTCCCAGCTCGGCCGGGTAGTTGAGCGGAAAATGGCGGCCCAGCAACTTGATTTTATCGCGAACCATGACACCCTGACCAGTCTCCCCAACCGGGTCTTGTTTATCCGGAAACTGGTCCAGGCGATTGAAAATGCCGAAAGAAACAAACGGCTGGCGGTTGTCATGTTTGTGGACCTCGATCAGTTTAAAAAAATTAATGATACCCTGGGGCATTCCATAGGGGACAAAGTCCTTAAGGACGCGGCAAAACGGCTCGAATCCTGCGTGAGAAACTGCGACACCGTGGCCCGGTGGGGAGGAGATGAATTTACTCTTTTGTTTGAGAATATCGCCCATGTGGACGATATTCAGGTGATCTCCCAAAAGATTTTAGAGGTGATGTCAAAGCCTTTTATGTTAGAGGGACAGGAATGTTATTGCTCGGCCAGCATCGGAATCAGCGTTTGCCCGGATGACAGCGAAGATTCCGATATTCTGCTGAAGTTCGCCGACCTTGCCATGTACCGGGCCAAAGAAAAGGGGAGAAATAATTATCAATATTATTCCCACGAAATGGGCGCCGAATCTTCCAATAAACTGATTCTTGAAACCCAGCTCCGCCATGCGATTGAAAGAAATGAACTCATTCTCCATTATCAGCCTTTTTTCAACGTCACGACCGGAAAAATAGTGGGAACCGAGGCGCTGGTCCGCTGGAACCACCCCGTTTTGGGAACGTTGCCGCCGGCAAAATTCATTTCCCTGGCCGAAGAAACCGGGTTGATCCTGCCAATCGGGGAGTGGGTGTTAAGAACAGCCTGTTCGCAAAACAGAAAGTGGCAGGAAGAGGGTTTGCCGCCCATCTGCATGGCGGTGAATATATCTGGAAAGCAGTTTGAACAGCACGACATTGTTGAAACGATCAGTCGTATACTTGCTGAGACCGGATTGTCTGCCAAACATCTTGAACTGGAAATGACCGAAAGCGTAGTGATGAAAAAAACGGAAGGGGCTATATCCGTCCTTCACCGGCTTCATGATATGGGGACCCGTATTTCGATTGACGATTTCGGAACAGGCTATTCCTCGCTCAGCTACCTCAAAAAGTTTCCGATAGACACGCTGAAAATCGACAGGTCGTTTATCAGAGATGTGACGGTCAACCCGGAAGACGCGGCGATTACGCAAGCGATCATCGCGATGGCCCGGAGCTTAAAGCTGAGAGTGGTTGCCGAAGCGGTGGAGACAAAAGATCAGCTGGATTTTTTAAAATCCCACCTCTGCGACGAAGTGCAGGGTTTTTATTTCAGCCCTCCCTTGCCGCCGGAAGTCTTCAAGGCCTTTCTCGTTCAAAACAGCCTCTCCAGAACCTGATTCCTTTTATCGCCGTTTTCTTGATATGCAAAGTCAAGAACTGACCCCAGGTTTTCTATATGACTACATGCGGTCCCTATGGAAAAGGGAAATGTTTTCCTTTTGTTTAAACTGCAATCTCTATCAGGATTTTATTGTAGTTAACCGTGGGGGTAGTCTTTTCCCTCCCCTCTTTAGTTTTCTTGAGTTCTACAAAACCGATGTCCGCAAGACAATGGACATCATCGGAAACATTTTTTAGGTTCCGGTGCACAAGTTTTGCAAGCGCGTAAATGGATAAAGGTTTTTCTTCTTTGATGGTCTTGAGAATCTTCAGCCTTTCTTCGGTAAGAACCTTCCTCATGGTCTCCAAATTCTCAAAAGAGACGCCTTCATGTTTTTTAACCTTTTCTCCTCTTTCTAATTTTCCAAAAATGTTTTGAACGTCTTTCAAAAGGTCTTCATTTGACTTGATGGCAATCTTTATGTTTTTGATCTTCATGACTCCTCCTTCAAAAATCTTTCTATATCCCGGCTAAAGTCATTCCAAAGCTTCTCCAGGGATTGGAATTTATAAGGCGATTCTTTGTCTTTGTAATGCCGATGATCGCTCTTTTGTTCGTGATTATCGTAACAAACAATCCTTTTGTTTTTAACGATGAACGCAAAAGAATATTTTAGGCCATGGGGTTTATCCGTACTTTCGGGAACCTTCCATATCTTGATTTCTTGAAAAGAATCCTCAGAAAGGTATTTCCGCTCCCTGTATACTAACTCTGCCCTCATAGTAGTTATACTATACCATATATTAAGTCAGGGATCAAGATATCTCCTTTAGAACCTTCTAACTGCCTTTAGCCGCAAAGAAAACCGTTTTGTTTCCCCGACAAAATAAGTATAATCCATTCGACAAATTGAAATAATCCTGAGAAAAACAGGTGCGGAATGGTGGCCATAGAGGGGCATCACCCCGTCATTCCACATAAATGTTGTGAGTGAATTCAAGACGCCATTGTCTTAAAGTATTAAGTCAAGAACTGATAGCATAATTTCATAATTTTTATTTATGCGGCATTTCTCCGCTTGATCGCGTGATCTAAATCGTAGGTTGATTGGAGATTCATCCATAGCTTTGCTGATGTTCCTAAAGCTTTGGATAGATCAAGGGCCGATTCCGCTGTGATACCCCTTTTCCCTTTGATTAATTCATTTAACCGGGTTCTAGTCCAGCCCAGTCTTTTTGCAAAAGAAGCCTGTGTCAACGCCAGAGGTTTTAAGAATTCTTCCAACAGCATTTCTCCTGGGTGAAAGGGGTTTTTAGGTTGTCTCATGAAAATACTCCTTTAATGATAGTCGAGAATGCGAACTTCTAAAGCCTGACCATTTTGCCATTTGAAGACAAGTCTCCATTGATCGTTAATCCGTATAGAATAAAAACCTTTAAAAGTCCCTTTTAGGGATTCTAACCGATTGCCGGGTGGAACGCGAAGATCCTCTAAAGTTACCGCATCATGTAAATAGTGCAGCTTTCTTCGGGCAATTTTCCTCAGACTGTTTGGAAATCGACGGGTATCGTTTGAATACGAGTCATCAAATAAACCCTCTGCCAGTTTATTTCCAAATGTTTCAATCACGATATCATATTATCGTAACTCGATAACAATTGCAAGTCTCAGGCAAAAATGACCTGGTTCGAATTTTATATCGCTGAAAAAGAATTCCAAATTACAATTTAATTACTTTGCATCTGTGTGAATACAAGACCCGACCCCATTTTACAAGCGATCATCGCGATGGCCCGGAACTTAAAGCTGAGAGTGGTCGCCGAAGCGGTGGAGACAAAAGACCAGCTGGATTTTTTAAAATCCCACCTCTGCGACGAAGTGCAGGGTTTTTATTTCAGCCCTCCCCTTCCGCCGGAAGTCTTTTAAGCCTTTCTCGTTCAAAACAGCCTCTCCAGAACCTGATTTCTATTATCGCCGTTTTCCTGATGTGCAAAGTCAAGGACTGACCCCATATATTCACAAGCTGAAAAAAGTGCCAATAAAATCAAGGTGAGCAGAATTACCTCCCGCCATGCTGTTCTTCATTAGAAGGAATAGCAAATAGTCAGCCCACCCGATAATGATTACATGATATCTTTCTGAAATAAAACCAGGTAATGAGGAGCTTTAGGAATAAAAAATTCCTTTTGCTTCATTTTTAGTTCGAATTAAATCCCGTTCATTCAGTCGGAAAAATGAATAAAAGTGCCTCAGGGGATTATTCATGCAACGCTCATAGTCCGTTACGTTGCAGAAATATATTTAAAACGAAAGATTTACAATTGACAAAGTGCCTCCGTCTTGTTAGCATGAAAAAAATTCACCTTTGCCTTTCTCATTACTGCCTGTTTCGAATTAGGGAAAGGTAGTATGACCGGGGCACGATTTATCTGGCTCCGGCTTTTGTTTCTCGTAAACTTAGGTAAGCTGGACAATCGGTTTTCCACCGTTTGGCTAGCTTATTAAAATAAAACTTTGCTTTAAAATAACTTCTGTAAGTGAAAGGGCGAAGCTTTGTCAGAGGTTAACCTAACACCAGTTAATAACCCTTGTTGGTTTGCCATCTGGACTCGCTCGCGCCATGAAAAGTATGTCCGGGACCAGCTAGTGGGTCAGGGGATCGAGCCGCTTCTCCCTCTGGTCAGGCGGCAAATCCAATGGAAGGATCGGAAAAAGGCGGTAGACATCCCCCTCTTCCCCGGTTATTGCTTTGCCCGTTTTGGGTGGGAGGGGAGTTCGACTGTTTTAAGAACCCGTGGCGTGGTACGGGTCATAGGAGGTTCTGGTCGGCCGGAGCCGATTCCGGATTATGAAATCGACGCGATCAAAAAATTAATGGCCCACACCCTTCCGTTTGACTCCCATCCCTATCTTCAGAAAGGAATGAGAGTGAGAATCATCCGGGGTCCCCTGGAGGGCGTGAAGGGTATCCTTTCCCGAAAAGACAAGCTTATCCGTGTAGTCATTGCGGTTCATCTCCTTCAGCAAGCCGCCATGGTCGAGATGGACCTCGCCGACCTGGCTCCGGAGTAAGGAATTCGAGATTGGTTGAAGATCAAGTGAATCAAGGTCTTTTGTGATAAAAAATTAACAGCGGCACTACTGGATCGGCTTACCCATCGCTGCGAGGGGGTTTTTTTTGCTTGATCAAACATACAAGAATTGAGTCGTTCAATTCCGAGGCCAAAAGGCTGTCTGATGTTCCCATAATCTGGCTTTATTTCCAAAAAATGTCTTCGAAGAGTGTTGTCGGAGCATCAGATTCCGCGCTTTGTTCGGAACAAACTTCGCAATCCTTTTTTTAACTTTTCGCGTTATTTTTCCTCTTGCTTTTTTTCACCCAAAAGCTTTTCAATATAGCCAGTCTTCCAATAAAAATATTTAAAATGAAGTCATATTAAAAGCGTTGGTTAGGAAGTTTTGCTGGCTAAAAATATCTGGAATGGGAATCAAGATTCTTCGGCCAGCGCACCAGGATGAGGTTGTAATAAAGCCTCCTAACTTTTGCTGATAGGATGCAATTCTAGGAGAGCACTATAATAATTTTATTAGGAGATTTAGTTGCGGTTTTTAATTACTGGCTGTGCAGGTTTCATTGGAAGCAATCTGGTGGATCGTTTGCTAGAAGAAGGCGCTGAAGTCATTGGTTATGATAACTTTTCCACTGGCCAAAAGGAATTTTTGGAGAATGCAAAACATTCTTCACGTTTTACTTTAATAGAGGGTGATAGCCTTGATATAAAAGGTTTAAAGAAAGCCTTGCAAGGGACCGAGTTTGTCTTTCATTTTGCCGCTAATGCAGATCTTCGATTTGGCACCGAACATCCCGGTAAAGATTTAGAACAAAATACCATTGCGACCTTCAATGTATTAGAGGCAATGCGAGTAAATAATATTTACAACATCGCATTTTCTTCAACAGGTTCCGTATATGGTGAACCCGCAGTTTTTCCAACCCCGGAAGATGTGTCCTTTCCTATCCAGACTTCTCTTTATGGAGCTTCCAAGCTGGCTGGTGAAGGGTTGATACAGGCCTATTGTGAAGGTTTTGGGTTTACAGGATACATCTTTAGGTTTGTTTCAATATTAGGAGAACGGTACACACACGGTCATGTCTTTGATTTTTTCAAGCAATTACAGGAACACCCGGATGTTTTACATATCCTGGGCAATGGCAGACAGAAAAAGTCTTATCTTTATATTCAGGATTGCCTTGATGCCATGCTCATGGCTATCCAAAATTGTACCGGAAAAATAAATCTGTACAATCTTGGCACGGATGAATATTGTGAGGTAAATGAATCGGTCAAATGGATTACTCAACATCTCGGCCTTTCTCCTAAATTAACTTATTCCGGCGGCGAGCGAGGCTGGATAGGAGATAGTCCCTTCATTTTTTTAAATTGTAATAAAATTAAGACTTTGGGCTGGAAACCAAAGTTATCCATTCGGGAAGGAATTGTGAAAACGGTAAAATATCTTCAAAATAACTCCTGGGTACTAGAAGCTAGGTCATGAATGTCTGTGTAATGGGCCTCTGGCACCTTGGAAACGTAACTGCTGCCTGTTTGGCTTCAAAAAAACATTCGGTAGTAGGTCTTGATTTTAATTCTGAGGTGATTGAGCAATTGAGAATGGGTAATGCTCCTCTCTATGAGCCTGGTTTGGAGGAGCTCATAAAATCAGGCATTCAGGAAAGGTTTTTAAGCTTTACGACAGATCCTTCTTTAGCTTTAAAAAATGCAGAATTAGTCTGGATCACTTATGACACGCCAGTGGATGACAATGACCATGCAGATATAGATTTTGTCATCACTGCTGTAAAACAAATCTTTCCTTATCTAAAAGAAGGGACACTTGTCCTGATTTCTTCACAGTTGCCTGTTGGAACAACGTTTCATCTCGAACAGGAATACCTTGCTAAACATTCAAATAAAAACATTCATTTTGCCTGCTCACCTGAAAATCTGAGATTAGGAAAAGCGATACAAGTTTTTAATAACCCTGATCGTATCGTTGTGGGCATTCGATCTGAAAGTGATAAAAACATTATTCAAAATTTACTCACTCCGTTTAATTCTCCTGTTGAATGGATGTCTGTTGAATCCGCTGAGATGAGCAAACATGCCATCAATGCCTTCCTGGCCATATCGGTGGCATTTGCAAATGAAATTGCAACGATTTGCGAAGAAGCCGGCGCCGATGCGAAAGAGGTGGAACGGGGGCTAAAGAGTGAATCCAGAATAGGTCCTAAGGCATATCTGTCACCTGGAGTTGCCTTTGCAGGGGGCACTTTGGCCCGTGACATTGATTTTCTCATTGAAGCGGGATCGAAATACCAACAGCCTGTTGCCCTGTTAAAGGCTGTAAAAGTGAGCAATAATTTTCATAAGAATTGGATAAAGGACAAGCTGAAAAGTTTAGCAGGAAACTTAAAAGGAAAAACGATCTCCGTTTTAGGACTTACTTATAAGCCGGGTACGGATACTTTACGCCGCTCAAGTGCCATTGAATTATGTATATGGCTTGTTGAGCAGGGGGCAAAAGTGAAAGCTTATGATCCTGCAGTGAGAGTTTTACCTCCTGACCTTGCAAACAAATTTGAGCTCCTTGATACTTTGGAAAAGGCTATAAATAATGCTGTCGCGTTAATCATCATGACAGAATGGCCTGAGTTTAAAGCATTAGACCCCAATGTGATTGTGCGAAATATGTTAATTCCCCAGGTCATTGATCCAACCCGATTTATAAAAGCTTTTTCTGGAAATCCTGAAATCAATTACATTACGGTCGGGAATTCATCACATCGAGGAAAGTAATCATGCAGGATGTTTTGCAAGGGCGAGTTGCAATTATTTCGGGTGCCAGTCAAGGCCTCGGATTTGCAATTACGCGGGCTTATGTGCAAGCGGGTGCCGACGTTATGATGTGCGCGCGTACGCAGACTGAATTAGAAAAGGCCAGACAGGAAGTTTGTTTGCTATCCCGAAGAGGACAGCAAGTATTGACATGTGTGGCCGATGTTTCGCAAGAAAAAGATGTTCAATCCCTAATGGAGAAAACCTATAGCCGCTTTCAGAGGGTCCATATTTTGGTAAATAATGCAGGAATCTACGGACCTATGGGGTTAATTGAAGAAGTGGATTGGAATGAATGGGTTGCTGCAATCAATATTAATTTTCTTGGTTCCGTCTTAATGTGTAGAGCGATGGTGCCCCACTTTAAGAAATATAAATATGGAAAGATTATCCAGATATCGGGTGGAGGGGCAACAAATCCGATGCCGCAGATCAGTGCTTATGCCGCATCAAAGGCGGCTATAATCCGTTTTGCGGAAACTCTGGCAGAGGAACTTCGAAAAGAGCAGATTGATGTCAATGCCATTGCTCCCGGTCCGCTAAACACACGGCTATTAGATGAAGTTATCGCAGCAGGTCCAGAAAAAGCAGGTGAGTTGTTCTACCAACGCGCAATTAATCAGAAAAAAGAAGGGGGAGTCTCAATTGAAAGAGGGGCTGCGCTTGCACTGTTTTTAGCTTCCAGCCAGAGTGATGGAATTACCGGGAAGCTGATCAGTGCAATCTGGGATCCCTGGGAATTATTAGCTAATTACAGAGATGAATTAAGAAAAACTGATATTTACACGCTTAGGAGAATTGTCCCTGAAGATCGGGGAATGAAGTGGGGAAATAAATCATGAATGTGGCGATCATCGGCTGTGGCCTGATAGGCCAAAAGAGGGCTCAAGCGCTGGGAAGCGCAAGACTAATTGCCTGTGTAGATGTGATCCCCGAGCGAGCCCAATTCCTAGCAAAAGGCAAGAAAGATGTCATTGCTTCCGCAGGATGGAAGCAGATTATTAACCGTCCGGATGTCGATATTGTTATTATTGCCACTCCCCATAACTCGTTAGCTGAAATCACGTTAAAGGCGATTTCTGAAGGAAAGCATATTCTCGTTGAAAAACCGGCAGCACGTCTTCTCAGAGAATTAGAGCCGATCATTAAAGCGGTTAAAGATGACCGGGGAATAGTCAGAGTAGGGTTTAACCATCGCTATCACCGCGCTTTTCAGAAAGCTCACGAAATCTACAAGAAAGGAGAAATTGGAGATTTGATGTTTATCCGCGCCCGATATGGGCATGGCGGCAGGGTGGGCTATGAGAAGGAGTGGAGAGCCAAACCTGAAATTTCAGGAGGGGGCGAATTAATAGACCAGGGAGTTCATTTAATAGATCTGGCGCGTTGGTTTTTAGGTGACTTTACCCATATCAGTGGTTCAGCTCATACCTATTTCTGGGATATGAAAGTAGATGATAATGCCTTCTTAATGCTTAAAACCCCTAAAGATCAAATAGCCTTTCTTCAGGTGAGCTGTACCGAATGGAAAAACCTGTTTTCCTTTGAAATCTACGGAAAAACAGGGAAGCTTCATATTGAGGGATTAGGCGGGAGCTATGGAGTCGAGAAGTTAAGTTATTATAAAATGTCGCCGCAAATGGGCCCTCCTGAAACCACCGTGTGGGAATACCCAATGGCAGATAATTCATGGGCTGTGGAGTTTGAAGAATTTCTTGAAGATATACGCCTTAAACGACAACCAGAGGCAAATTTAAGTGATGCCTACGCGGCATTAAGTATTGTTCAGAAAATATATCGGGAGTCCGGGTATGATCATCACGCGTAGTCCTTTAAGGATCACTCTGGGTGGAGGCGGGACAGACCTCCCATCGTATTATCAGGAGCATGAAGGATTTTTAATTGCCGCGGCGATTGATAAATATGTCTATGTCACTGTCATGCGTCCCTTTACGGAGGGAATCTTTTTAAAATATTCGAAACTGGAGCATGTGGAAAAAGTGGCGGAGATCCATCATCCGATTATCCGGGAAGCGATCCAGATGCTTGGTTTTAAAACGCCCCAGGTTGAAATCACGACATTGGCGGATATCCCCGCAGGAACCGGTTTGGGATCATCCGGAAGTTTTACCACGGCGCTTTTAAAGGCATTATATACGCATCGGAAAAGGTTATTGCTTCCCGGAGAGTTAGCCGAAAAGGCCTGCGAAATTGAAATCGATCGTCTTCGGGAGCCGATAGGCAAACAAGATCAATATATCGCCGCCTATGGAGGGATGACCTGTTTTACCTTTTATAAAGATGGCACGGTTGACGCGGTTCCTTTGAAGATCAAAATGGAGACCCTGTATGATCTGGAAGATCACCTCTTGCTTTTTTTCACAGGTTTTTCTCGAAGCGCCGGAAGTATTCTAAAGGACCAAAATACAAGGACGAAACAGAGCGATCAAGAGATGTTGCAAAACCTCCATTTTGTCAAGGATATTGGCTTGCGGAGTAAAAAGGCCCTGGAAGCGGGCAACGTCATCTTATTTGGGGAATTAATGCATGAACATTGGGAGCATAAGAAAAAACGTTCTGGCGGAATGAGCAATCCGCAAATCGATGAGTGGTATGAAGCCGGGCTAAAAAATGGGGCTGTAGGAGGTAAATTGGTTGGCGCGGGGGGTGGAGGATTTTTACTCTTCTATACGACCGACCGGAATCGATTACGGCAAGCGATGTCCCGCATAGGACTGGAGGAAGTCCGTTTCCGGTTTGATTTTGAAGGGACCAAGGTGTTGTTGGGATGACTTTGCCTGTGGCAATTCTAGCAGGTGGGCTGGCGACACGCCTTCGTCCGCTTACCGAACAGATTCCAAAAATCTTGATCGAAGTCGCGGGAAAGCCGTTCATAGAACATCAACTGGATCTGTTAAAAAAGCATGGCTTAACCGAGGTGGTATTATGTTTAGGCTATTTGGGAGAGAGGGTGAAGTCTGTTTTAGGAAATGGTCATCGATTGGGAGTAAAGATTGAATATATCTTTGATGGGCCAACCCTTTTAGGTACAGGGGGATCCCTGGTTAAAGCGCTTCCCCTGCTTGGGGAAAGTTTTTTTGTTCTGTATGGTGACACTTATTTGGACTGTCCTTATGAAGTGATTGAAAGAGCGTTCCTGGATAGCGGAAAGTCAGGACTCATGACTGTTTTTCGGAACAAGAATCAATGGGACCTAAGCAATGTCCATTTTAGCGACGGAGAGATTCTTTGTTACGATAAAAAAAAGAGGACGCCGGAAATGGAGCATATTGATTATGGCCTTGGAATTTTAAAGGCAAAAGTTTTTGATCATGTCTCAAAAAATGAAGTGATCGATCTGGCAATGGTTTATCAAAAATTAATTACAAAAGGCGATTTGGCGGGATATGAGGTCAATAAAAGATTTTACGAGATTGGTTCTCCTGCAGGTTTAGCAGAAACAGAAATTTTTTTATCAAAGGAGCAGGTTTAATGGATTACACACGGCAACATCTTAATGAAGCCAGCAAGATCATCTCCCAACTGGATGTCTCTGCCATTGAAAAGATGGTGGCTCTGTTGAGTGATCTTCGTCATCAAGAAGGGAGGTTGTTTTTCTTGGGTGTCGGCGGGAGCGCGGCCAATTGTTCCCATGCGGTCAATGATTTCCGTAAAATCGTTGGAATCGAATCTTATACCCCGGTTGACAACGTATCCGAACTGACGGCCCGGACCAATGATGAAGGATGGGCAAGTGTCTTTGTCGAATGGCTCAAGGGGAGCCATTTACGGTCAAAAGATATGGTGTTTGTGTTTTCAGTCGGAGGAGGAAATCTCGAAAAAAATATCAGTCCAAACCTGGTTTCCGCCCTTCAATTTGCAAAAGAAACAGGCGCAAAGGTTTTAGGAGTGGTAGGCCGCGATGGGGGGTATACCGCCAAGGTGGCCGATGCGTGTGTAATTATTCCGACGATTAACGCAGATTCCGTAACTCCCCATTCGGAGGCTTTTCAAGGAGTTATTTGGCATTTGTTAGTATCACACCCCTTGCTAAAACAAAAACAGACGAAGTGGGAATCTGCTTCGAGGTGATGCGACGGGCTGTTTTTTTAGATCGGGATGGAGTGATTAACCGTGCAATTGTTCGTAATGGCCGCCCCTATCCACCTTCCAATATTTCAGAGTTAGAGATTTTGCCAAAAGTTCCTGAAGCGCTGGAACGTTTACACGTTGCAGGCTTTCGATTGATTGTGGTCACAAACCAGCCGGATGTGGCTCGTGGGGTTCAGAAAAAGGAGGTGATTGAAATAATGCATGCCTCTTTAAAACAACAACTTCCACTGGATGAGATTCTTGTCTGTTATCATGATGATGGAGATCAATGTCATTGCCGTAAGCCCGCCCCTGGATTATTGTTAGACTCAGCCCGGAAATGGAGACTGAATATGGCCGATTGTTTTATGGTGGGGGACCGATGGCGTGATATCGAAGCAGGAAAAAAGGCGGGATGTGCTTCAATTTTCATTGATTATGGGTATACAGAAACTCCAGCAGACCCATTCAGCTTTAAAGTCAAATCACTTTATGAAGCGGTTGATTGGATTCTGAAACAAAAATAAAAGCAGAGGAGGCCATCATGAAAAGGATAGAAAATTTAAATGTAAAAATATTTGCGGATGGTGCGGATAAGGCAGGAATGTTGGAAATGTATTTCAAACCGTTTATTAAAGGTTTTACCACAAATCCTACATTAATGCGCAAGGCGGGAATTTCCGATTATCGTGCTTTTGCGAAGGATATTATTCAGGCCATTCCAGACCGCCCTATTTCATTTGAAGTCTTTTCTGACGAATTTCCGGAGATGGAACGACAGGCCATGGAAATCGCTGACTGGGGAAGTCAAGTATATGTCAAAATCCCTGTGACCAATACACGTGGAGAGACATCGTATGATTTGGTGGAAAAATTGTCACATAAAGGGGTTAAGCTAAATGTAACTGCTTTAATGACCTTGGATCAAGTCCGGGATGTGGTAAAGCATATTTCTCCTGAGACCCCATGCTATATTTCAGTTTTTGCCGGAAGAGTTGCAGATACCGGGCGTGATCCCTTGCCCTTGATGTCCGCGGCCGTCGAATTGCTGAAACCAAATCTTAAAGCTGAACTGATTTGGGCCAGTCCCCGGGAATTACTTAACATCTTCCATGCTGAAATGGTCGGTTGTCATATTATTACGGTCACCAACGATATTTTAAAAAAACTTTCATTTGTTGGTTATGACCTCAAAGACTTTTCCCTCGACACCGTCAAGATGTTTTATAATGATGCAAATTTAGCTGGATTTGCCCTTTAATAATATCATTAAGAAGCCAAGAAAATTTTCAATTTATTATTTCGACAACAAATAATTATTATTTATTGATTGCTAAGACAGGGTATCCGTCGAAAATTGACAAAGGGCCTCCGTTTTGTTAGCATCGAAAAATTCGCTTCTGCCTTCTTACTGATTTTTTCGAGCCAGGGAAAGGTTTTAAAACCAGGGCACGATTTACCTGCGATTTATGTTTCCCTTAAAAGTAGAGAAGTTTATCAAACGGTTTTCCTCCATTTGGCTAACTTAATTTATTTAAATCTTTTTTTCAAGTTTTCTCCTGTAGGTGAAAAAGCGAACCCTTGTTCGATGCGAGAAGAAAACTTTTGTGCCATTTCACTCTGATAGATGATTATTGAAAATTAAGGGAAAAAGCCGATGGATCTAGAAGCCCAGTACGACTGGCTTGCCTCTAACTTCTCGAAGGGGGCGCCGCATCCGTTCAATCGGTGGGCGACGCGACCTCACCTCGATCCACGCAGAGGGGTGACTGTTATTGGAAGGTTCTCGACCGACAACTGCAGATCGATTCGGGAGTTACTCCGAAGACTTAGGGTTGATTTGGCTGGACACCTTGTTTACCCCGATGACAGGGTTCACCTTACTGTTGTTGTCCTGGTGCCCGCGGGATATCGGACAGTGATGCCACCGGAAGCTTATATTCCCCCGGTTTGTTTGTCCTTACAGGGGTTCCCCGTATTTAGCCTGCGAATGGAGGGTCCCTCGTCGGCAGGCGCTTCGGTTATCCTACGGGGTTTTCCGTTGGGGGATGACCTCGAAATGCTTCGGGCGAAAATTCGATCTGCGGTTTCTTCGCAAGGACTTCCAAATTTTGAAGGTAAGGTGGCCTGTTACGATGGAAGCCAGCGACTTCGCTGTACTGCCCATGTCACTTTGGCCAGGCTGAGCTTTTCTGACGAAAATCTCAAGGAAAAATTGTCCGCTTATTCTGCTTTATCGTACGGCAGAGTAGAAGTGTCAACGGTTGAGCTTGTAAGACATGACGAGTTTTTAACCCCTGAGAAGTGTCGCATTCTCTTCTCGGTGGAGCTCCTCGAATCAAAAGTTAAAACGAGGGAGGCCGGATGTTACAACGGAGTTTCTCTCAAGAAAAAAGAAGAGCGTTCTAACTAAACGATATAACTAAATAGGTGGAGGAATCATGAAGATATTGGTTACAGGTGCGGGGTTTATTGGTAGTCATGTTGTTGAAAGACTTTTAGAGTTGGGACATGAGGTTTCAATTTTTGATCGTTTTCCAAAAAAACGCGAAGAGTGGGGAAACAAAGTACGTACTTTTCTTGGGGACATTCGTGACCGTGAGGCGGTGACAGAGGCGGTCTACCAACACGATGGAGTCCTTAACCTGGCGGGCATTTTAGGAACGATGGAGACAGTGGACAATCCGCATCCGTCCGTTGATACCAATATCCATGGCGCGTTAAATATATTCGAGGGTTGTCGCCCAAATTCGATGCACAAGGAAGGTATTAGGGGTGTTCAAATTGCTGTGGGTAATCATTTTATGAATAACACCTATTCGATTACGAAGACTACTGCAGAGAGATTCGCCTTGATGTTTAATAAAGAACATAAGACAAAGATTGCAGTTGTGCGAGCGTTAAATGCTTACGGAGAATATCAAAAACACAAACCGGTGAAAAAAATTACTCCAAATTTTATCGTCCGGGCGTTGCGTGGAGAACCGATCGAAATATTTGGCGATGGGGAACAAATTATGGATATGATCTACGTAAAAGACGTCGCGGAAATTTTAATCCGTGCGCTTCTCGGGGATCATGGGTGCTATGACCAAATATTTGAAGCAGGTACAGGTCGCAGAACAACGGTCAATGAGATCGCTTTATTAGTCAATAAACTCATTGGCAATAATGCCGGAATTAGACATTTACCCATGCGGGCTGGAGAACCGGAAAGAAGCATAGTACTGGGAAATCCGTCCACCCTGAAGCCCCTGGGAATGTCTGAACAGGATCTGGCCCCGCTGGAAAAAGGTATGGAACAAACGATCACCTGGTACCGAAATCATTACAATTGGAAAAACATTTGACGTTGCCTCTTTAACCAGGGAGATTTCAATATTATGGATACAATGTTGATTACGGGGGCAGGGGGTCTAGTAGGGTCTTCGGCGGTCGAGCACTTTCATGCTCAGGGATATAACCTCGTAGGAGTGGACAACAACTTGCGTGGAAGATTGTTGCACGATCCGAAAGCATCCACTCAGTGGAACATTGAGAGACTCACGCGGACGCTCTCGAAGTTTACCAACCATCCCTATGACATAAGAGATAAACAGGCTCTAACGCCTCTCTTCAGTGATGGAGGCAAGCAAATCCGAGCGGTAGTTCACTGCGCAGCTCAGACAGCACATGAAGGTGAATTACTTGAAGATTTTCAAATCAATACTTTAGGAACTTTGAACCTTCTCGATCTTTGGCATAAATACTGCCCGGAAGCGGTGTTCGTTTATCTGTCCACAATTAAAGTTTATGGAAATTACCCAAATACCCTCAAATACGAGCGCCTGACCAGTCGCTATGATCTAAAGCTCTCTGATCGTTACTATCAGGGATTTGATGAAGGTGTTTCGATTGACCAGGGAATGTCGAGTTTCTTCGGCAGATCTAAGACGGCAGCTGACTTGTATGTTCAGGAATATGCATATCAGTTCGGTTTAAAAACTGTTTGTTTTAGAGCCTCTTGTCTTACAGGGGGCCAGCATTCCGGAACGGAAGCGCATGGAATGTTGTCGTACATGATGCGGTGTGCCTACACAAAGACGCCATATCGGATATACGGATATGAAGGATTGCAAGTGCGGGATCAACTTCATGCTAAAGACCTGGTAGAAGCAATCAATAATGTGATTACAAATCCAAAATCAAATGTAGTCTACAATATTGGGGGAGGTAGAAATAGCACCTGTTCGACCCTTGAAGCCATTGAGATTTGCCAAAAGATTACGGGAAACAAGATGTCCTATTCTCATCAGTCAATGAGAACGGGGGATCATAGATGGTGGATTACGGATAATTCGAGATTCATTCGCGATTATCCGAAATGGAAAGCCAATTATTCATTAGGTGATATATTGCAGGATATATATGATCAGGGAAAGCATCGTTGGTAAACAAGTAGTTGTTTCTCGCGGTACTGTGAAGGAGGTTCTCAAAAGAGCCTGTCGTAAAGCTTTCTACTCGCCTGTTGTATACAGTGCAATAGGACAATACTATCGATGGATACAAAGCCGACAAATCGAAAGGGAGCAGGCCGAATACGAATTGCGAGCGGCGGGAATGGGCCTTGTGCGGGACTGGTCTGTCGATGAGGTTCGCGAGCGAATAATCAAGCGGTTGGCACTTCGCAATATTTCCCCGGGGCCAAAAGTTAAGGAACAGCTGCACGTTGTCTACGCCAGCGGACATTCTCATTGGGACATTAAAAATATAGTTCCGTCGCTTGCCCGGTTTGCAGAAGTTACAACCTACCTTCTTTCCGAACATGGTTTTAATGCCCAAAGCGCTAATTGGATAAATATCAGAGAGGAGATGAATAGTCGTTTCGTTGACTATATTGCCCGTTTGCACAAAGAAAGGCCAGTAGACCTGATTCTTACTTATTATTCTGGTCATCATGTTAGTCCTCAAACAGTGGAAAAAATTAATGCGATGGGCATTGTTACAGCAGCATTCCATCTTGATGATCGGTTGTACTTTCGAGGTGAAAAGCTCGGCGGTCGCTGGAGAGGGCCAGCTGCTGTAGCGCAAGCCTATGATCTCAATCTAACACAAGCGCCGGAGTCATTAATTAAGTATCGCGTCGAGGGTGGAATCCCCATGTTTTGGCCGCTGGCGGCTAACCCAGATCTTTGTTATCCTCGCAATGGTCCATTCCGATACGATGTGTCGTTCGTGGGTTCAGCATATGGAAATCGAATTTCGACAATCCGGTATTTAAAGCGCCATGGCATCAATGTCGCAACATTTGGACAAGGTTGGAAAAGCGGATTCTTGCCCGCTGATCATTTTCAAGAGATCTATTGCGCTTCGCGTATTAATCTGAATTTTGATGATATCGGATTTACCAGGTATCAGTGCGGAAAAATTCGTGATTTTGAAGTCCCCATGTGTGGCGCACTCATGTTGTGCACCCACAACGAGCATCTTAAGGACTTTTTTGACCTGGAGTCCGAGATCTTCACATTTAGAAATCCTCAGGAGAGTATTTTACAAATACGACGTCTCCTTGCTGATGAGGGATTATGTGAACGAGCGCGAGCCCTAGCAAGAAAACGAGCTCTCAATGAGCACACTTGGGAAGAACGAATGAAAATGCTATTACAAGTCATTGGTTTTGTCTCCTGATAGGAAGACATATTTCGGCCCAATAGGGAACATGTACGGCGTCAACGGAAACTGGACAAATAGTGGAGTCCGATAAACCTGTATCAAGTTTGCGACCTTCGCGTCAGATGGGGACGCTTTGGCTAGCGGGAACTAACTACCTATCTCTTCTCATGGCAGTTATACAGGGCATTGTTCTGGTGCCTTTATATTTGCGTTATATCGATATAAGACTATATGGAGCATGGCTGGCGACTGGAAACATCGTGGCCTATTTAGGTCTATTAGATCTTGGCTTCAGCAAACTACTTATGCAAAGGGTGGGAGAAGCTTATGGTTCGGAAAAGTTAGATATTGTAGGTTCAACTATTGGAACAGGTCTGGTGATTCTTTGTGGTTTAAGCATTCTTCCGCTCCTCCTGGCGCTTGTATTGATGCCATGGGTTCCTGGATTTGTTCATATTCATGGAACAGATGCGGGGAAATTAGGTCTCGCCTTTGTACTTGCGGCCCTGGCGGGCTCTCTTATGATGATGATGCACACGGTCGCAAATATCCTCAGTGGTCTTCAGAGGCAGAAGGGCCTTGGTATTATAGTTGTTCTCTCCGATCTCTTGGGAACAATAGTTTTAGTAGTCTTACTCCTGTTGGGTTACGGTCTCCTATCCCTTCCCCTGTCATATATTGTGAAAGGATTGTCAGCTACTGTCGGAGTTACTCTGCACCTATGGCGTACTGTTTGCCGAGATATTCCGAGGCAATATGTCAGGTTCTGTTGGTCGGATGCGCGTGATCTATTCCGAAAATCCCTTTGGCAGTTGGGGGCTAATGCGGCATCCACAATAAGTACACAGTCAGATAGTCTAATTGCCGGCGCATTTCTCGATCCTCGCGCCAGCGTAATACTAGCTCTTACTAAACGCGCGTCCGAACTAATTACCCTTTGTCTAGGTCAAACTCTTGGCTCCGTTATGCCTGCGTTGGCCCATCTATACGGCGAGACCGGTGCTCACGACACAAAATTCTCGAGAGTCGTAAGACTTCTAATAAACATCTGCATTGGTTCAGGCATAATTGGTGTACTTGGCTACTACATATTTAATGAAACATTCATGACTCTCTGGGTTGGACGGAACTTCTATGGTGGACGATTGTTGACGTTTCTTTTCTCGTTACAGGCGGTTGCTTCTATCCTTATGGTATTGACCTATACGCTCCTTTTTGCAACAGGCGAAGTAGTTGTCGTAGCACGTGCAGGAATTATTGAAGCGGGAGTAAGAGTTCCTTTAGCCATCTTGTTGGCGCTGGTTTGGGGCCTTCCTGGAATCGCTTTTGCTGGGACCTTTGCGGTGGTGATTAGATTATATTTCCATGTCCTCCGTCTGCTTGTCAGATTTGTTCCAACATATGTCAAGGGATCACTTTATATTAAACCAATTCTAGTGCAATCGGTGATAGCCTTCGGTATTGGCGTAACTCTGCACCTTATCTGGGTTCCTAGCAACATGGGCGTGTTCCTAGTGCAAGGCATCTTGTACGTTAGCATTGTCCTTGGTTGTTCCCTTTGGATGATTAAAGATTGGCGAGAGCAGTTAAGATTGCTTTTTAGGCCAAGTCGGTAGTTGTAGAATTAATCGGGAACAGGTATGGTCAGGCATTCCCACTCGATTTGAAAAAAAGAAATCTGAAATGGAATTCTAAGGGATGGGCTTTGGAGTAGAAGTAAAATGGGTTGAACGTAAGTGCCCCGTGTGCGGAAATGCTCATTATCGGCATAGATTTACTGATATAAATCGCCGGGAAGGGATACCGATTTCGGCGGATATTGTAGAATGCTCTACGTGCAAGATGAAATATATTAACCCGACACCCTGTGAATCTGCTCTTGAGAAGTGGTTTGGAGAGTATGCCGCAGGCTATCCTGAAACTGAGGAGTCGCCTGTACCACGTAATGTCAATCAACGGCAATCAGCCGGTAGGACTTTCGTAAGATTTATTAATGGGTTATTACGCGGTCATCCGCATGATTGGCCAGAAGAGGTAGGGAATGATCGAACTATTTTAGATTTTGGTTGTTACGACGGCAGAAAGCTCGAGCAATTCTATCAGTCAGGTTGGAATGTGACTGGAATCGATACTAACGTTCCGGCAATCCAAAGCGCCAAACGCCGGATGCCGGAAGGCGCATTTTACTGTGCTGAAATCAGTAATTTTGCGTATAGGAATGAATTTGATTTTATTCGATCCGATAATGTATTCGAACACCTGATCGAACCCTTGGACACCCTGATAACTCTATATCGTTTCTTGAAACCCGGAGGGGCCATTCGATTATTTGTACCGAATGGCGCGAGCTTTTCGGCACTTGTGGCAAGACGGTACTCCGCGGTCTATTGGATGCCGTTCCATGTTAACCTGTTCACCCCTAAGGCTCTTCACATGCTTTTAGAGCGTGCCGGGTTCACATCCATTATTGTAACAACATTTTCTCCAATCGGATCATGGCTATGGACTCTGCGCCAGCTAACATTGTCGCCGGGATTTAATATGAGGCACAGAAATTGGCTGGATCAGATAATATGGCGCACGAGTTTACTGAATTACCCGGGTGAGACATTGGCACAGTGGGTAGGATTAGGCGAAGAATTGATCGTTACAGCCCATCGACCACCTTGATAGCTTTTGTGTTCCTCCCAAATATCGCGACGAGGTCGGTAGATTGTTCAAATATCTACTAACCATTATTCCAACGGAAAGCTGCGGGGGAGTTGTTCAGCGTCTTCCATACCACTTTGTTCGACCAAGCAAGGGGCGCTTTCGGAACTGGCTTGGCTCCATCCGATTCTAGCGTCCATTTAGTTCAATGATGTATTCAATTTCAAGACGAGATGGCAGCCGCGGTGGAAATTAGTTTGAGACTAACAGGATAATGGGTCGTAAGATCCAGTTATCTGCTCTGTGAAATTTAAATTGCGTTATATATATTTAGGAGGCGATACATGTTGAAGGTATTGGTTAAACGGCTTGATCGTTGGGTGTTTGCGCCATTTATTAATGAATATCAGAGGATTTTGGAAAAGGAGATTCTTTCAAATTGTCGGACACTGCTCGATGTTGGTTGTGGAACTCACTCTCCGATAATAGGGTTTGCCAAAAGACTGGACTATTCTGTAGGCATTGATGCTTTTGAAGAAAGTATTAATGTGAGTCAAGCTAAAGGTATTCACAAAGAATATCGGGTGATGTCGATCTTGGATATCGCGAAGGAATTTGATAACAAGTCATTTGACTGCGTGCTGGCTTCTGATGTGATTGAACATTTGCAGAAAGAGGACGGTTATAAATTAATCGAGAGTATGGAAAAGACCGCGCGGAAAAAAGTTATAGTGTTTACGCCGAACGGTTTTTTCCCTCAAGCGGAATATGATGGTAACAGGCTTCAAGCGCATTTGTCCGGCTGGAGCGTTGATGAGATGAGGGGTATGGGTTATCACGTCGTGGGAATAGCCGGCTGGAAGCCGGTCAGGGGCATGCGAGTGTTAGGTCGCCTTTCATACCTCTCCCAGCCCCTCGTCCGCGGATGGCCGGACCTCGCGTTTCAGATATTGTGTGTTAAAGATATAAGTATTTAATCCGAGATACGGGAATATGGCGAATAGAGATGTCAGTGAAAAACAGAGGCAAGTGTTCTTTGGCTTGGCCGATGAGGGTCAAGGGATATTGTCAAAACGTCAGGGTTGCGTCTGGTTAAGCAGCGCTTTAATGATTTTTGTCGGCCTGTCATAAAGGTCGTCCTTTCCTTCTGAAGACAGGCGGGCGGTTTGACCGTGTAACCTTATCGATACCTGGAAAGGTATCGGTTCTTGGTGTCTTAAGGAGGCAACTTTGAAGGATATCCCGACGGAGTTGATCATCGTGAATTCAGGAGTAATTTATAACGGGAGGTGGGTGAAAGGTCTATGGCTGATCCGTTGGTTAGTATATGCATCCCGGTTTACAACCACCAACCGTATATAAAAGAGGCCATTAGAAGTGCCCTTTCTCAAGACTACCCTAACTTCGAGGTGGTTATTTGTGATGATAACTCCACAGATGGAAGCTGGGAGTACTTAAAGTCATTACAAGATCCGAGAGTCAGATTGTTTAGAAATTCCATTAATTTGGGGGCCAGCGCAAACCACAACTTATCAGTAGGGCATGCCCGAGGTGAATTCATAAAGTTTTTGCCTCCGGATGATGAATTACTACCGGATTCGATCTCCTCCATGGCTCCGTGGTTGAAAAGGTTTTCATCGGTTGTTGCTATAGTAGGGGGGTGTGAATACATAGATAATCGCTCCTTACCTATTGGAGAATCTTCCATTGTGGATCGGACAATATTAGTGCGCGGTACCGAAATGATACGTCAATTATTTCAAAAAGGAAATATTATTGGAAACCCGGGATTCCCGCTTTTCCGTAAGACAGAATATGAGCGGGTGAATGGAATGAGAGAAAACCTCTTGTATACTTGGGATGGCGATCTGTGGATGCGGCTATGTCGATCAGGAGATTGGATTTTCTTACCAAAAATTGTTTTCCGAAATCGCCCTGAAAATAAATGCTCTATTTCTTTTCAAATTAAGCGATCGAATAAGCTGTTGATACTTTTCAAAGAAGAATTTCTAATAGCGGAATACGAAAGCGAGAAACAAGGCACTTGGCATTTTACAAAAAAAGAAATGCGTCAATGGATGGCCAGGATTGGAGGGCGACATCTTACAGCGGGCCTGTTTAGGCTAGTTTACGAGTATGATCCTAGTTTGTTGAAAGGCATCATCCTGGAACACCGCTTGCGAGGCTTATTATTTGGGGCTATTCGATCTTTCTTGATAGATCAACTTCCCCATTTGGTAAGAAATTATATTTACAGACGGACTACCGGGACACCCTGGGTTAGGCAACCCGGGCGCCGTTTGGATATTGAGGGTTCTCCCCTGCTACCCGTGGATCGAGTTTAGAAATGCTTGTTGGCGATGGAGTAATTTAAATGACAGGTCCAAGGATAATTGCATTTCTCGCAGCAGCTTCCCGCATTCATACTGTTCGCTGGGTGAACGAAATGACCCTGCATGGGGACAAGATTCACTTAATTACCATGCACCCTCCCGCATCTCGTGACGGGCTCGAGAAATCGGTAGAAGTCCATTTGCTACCCTTTCCTCCACCAGTTGGCTATTTCTTAAACACGTGGTTTCTGAGGCGATTACTGCGGACAATTCGTCCACATTTTTTGCATACTCATTACGCGAGTGGCTACGGGACACTTTCCAGATTATCTGGTTTTCATCCGACACTGCTGTCCGTTTGGGGAAGCGATGTGTTTCTATTTCCAAATGAGTCGAAATGGAAAAAACGCTTATTGCGGAGAAATCTCCAAGCACCAGATTACATCGCGTCAACAAGCCATGCCATGAAGACAAAGATTGAGGAAATTGTGGGCCGGTCCAAACCTATTGTAATTACACCTTTCGGGGTCGATTGCGACAGATTCAAAGCTCTCTCCGAAAAAACAGATCATCCTTGGATAACAATTGGTACCGTCAAGACGCTGGAACCGACATACGGGATCGATAACTTAATTAAAGCATTTGCGATCTTAAGGCGAAGACATTCAAATATAGACCTACGCTTGTTAATTGTAGGAGATGGATCACAACGGCTTGGTTTGGAGCAACTTGCAGCTATTCTTGGTGTCAATGATCAAACCGAGTTCGTTGGAGAGGTTCCCAATAACATGGTTCCCGAATTTTTGAATCAATTGTCCATTTATGTCTGTTTATCGAACAGTGAAAGTTTTGGAGTCGCTGTTCTGGAGGCCTCAGCTTGTGGAATACCTGTGGTCGTGTCAAATGTAGGCGGCTTACCTGAAGTAGTGAGGGATGGTGTTACTGGATTTATTGTTCCGAAGCAAGACCCGGACGCGGCCGCAAAAGCTCTTGAAAAGTTAATCATAATGCCGGAATTAGCAAAATCTATGGGTCGGTCTGGTCGAGAATTTGTGCTTAAAAATTATGAGCGTAAGAGTGTCTCTGCAACAATGCGGGATCTCTATCAAAGCATACTGATTCAGGAGTCACATAACGTTTTATCTCCGGCAGATTATATATGAGAATTCTAATAATCAATTTATTAAATCGTATTCTCTCTAATGAGGGACCACGTCGATTCATCATTCGTTTGTCAAGAATACTCATGAACCTAACTTTATGTGAGAACCGGGGAAACTTGGCTACAAACGGCGAGCGATTTATAGTGGGCCGAATTATGCGTCATTGTGGAAGAAATGATAAAGATATTCTGTTTTTCGATGTTGGTGCAAATGTTGGGGAATGGACCTCCTTATGTTTGTCCGAAGCGGTTGAGAAGACGATATCGGAGAGACTTAAAATTCATAGCTTTGAGCCCTCCCAGTATACATACAAACGTTTGGAAGAGACGATTGCCAATCACCCCCTGGCACATAAAGTGAAAACCGTGAATATCGGCATGGGCAGCAGTCAGAAAACTGTAACACTTTATATAAATAGGGAAGGCGCGGGCACGAATTCTCTCTATAAACGCCGAGTGGAAAGCATCGGGATTAATTACAATCAGAGCGAGGCAATTCGATTGACGACCATCGCTGAATATTGCCGGGACCATTCCATTAATCACATCACGCTCCTTAAGATTGATGCGGAAGGTCATGAACTTGCAATTATGCGTGGAGCGGAAGATATGATGATGCGCCATGCGATCGACTATATTCAGTTTGAGTACGGTGGATGCTGGATTGATTCGCGTGTTCTATTAATGGATATGTACGATTGGGCGACGTCTCTTGGTTATGTTATTGGTAAAATCATGCCTAAGGGAATTGAACTGTATGAATCATATGACGAACGCCTGGAGACTTTTCAGATGGCCAACTATCTTGTCTGTCTTCCCGATCTAGCAGCCGCATTTCCCCGAGTGCGCTCATGGATGGAATAGAATTTGTTTGTCATTTGTTTAAATTTGAGTTATTTCAAGGGATCAAGGCATTATATAATCTATTTTCTTTATTTCTGATTGATGCCCGGAAATTGAAACCGGACTTCAAAGGGGAATTGCAACTACAGGTTCACCTCCATTTACTCATATGAAAGTTCTCTACGTGGGGCCGATTCATCCGGAGGGTACCTGTTTTGCTCGATTGAAGGCCCTTCAAGAAATACATGAGCAGGTTCAGCCCTTTGATACTTCCTATGTGGGACAGGAGGGATTTCGAGTTTATCGATACCTTGAAAATCAGCTCTGTTTTGGAAAATCTTTTATCCACGCCAACCGTGCCATTCTTAAAAGTGTTTTATCAGCGAATCCGGCGGTTGTATGGGTTGATAAGGGATTCTGGATTTGGCCGGCCACCCTGAAAACATTGCGCCTTGCAGGTATTTTCCTGGTTCAGCATAATACCGACGATATTCGAGCAAAACACGGTCAATGGTCGTATAGGCTTATGAGAAGATGTCTGCCATATTATGATATCAACTTTACCACTAATATTTTCAATATTGAAGATTTTCGAATGTTGGGAGCTCCGAGGGTCGAATTGACGTCCTTAGGCTATGATCACAAGCGGTTTAAGCCTATTTCCTTAAGTGATGCCGAGCGGGTGAAGTGGTCAACTCCAATCGTTTTCGCCGGTCATTGGGAGCGAAGGACGGAAGAGTATATTTTAGCTCTCGTCCGCGCGAACATTCCGGTAAAAGTATATGGTTGGAATTGGAGAAAGTCCCGACACCAAAGCGAGTTGAGGAATGTGATTCATTCAGAGTTTTTGGGAAGGGATGATTATTTGCGTTGTCTTGTCGGGGCAAGAATTGGGCTCGGCTTTGTTTCGGAGATCAACCGGAATCAGACTGCTGGACGATCTTTCGAGATTCCGGCTTGTGGGACATTTCTTTTGGCCCAAAGGACGGAAGAACACCAGCGGCTTTACTATGAAGGAAAAGAAGCGGATTTCTTTAGTAGTCCCCAGGAGTTGGTTGAAAAGGCGCGGTTTTATCTGAACGACGATGAAAAGAGGAAGCAAATTGCCCAAAGAGGTTACGAACGTTGCATTACCTCAAAATATGCTTGGATAGACCATATGCATAGAGACTGGGGAAAAGTTTGTACGTACATCTCGATTGGCGCTCAACGGATTTCGTGAAATATGAAGTGGGCCTCCTAACTTCTGAAAAGTGGTGACTGATGTTCCATGTTGGGGTGAAGCACAAATCTAATGTTATTTTTCAGGCAGTTTTACTCCTCTTCATCATTTTGGTCGTCTGGTTCAATGCGAATACAGATGAATATGTTATTCCTATCACTGTATCCTTATTTTTCACCTGGCTGGGGTGGTTGAGTTCGGGTCGTAACCCTGCCACCTTTCGAGGTTTAACTGTAATAATCTTTGCGATTTTCTACCCAGGTTCGGCTATTTTAAATGCCCTGCTCCCCATTCCTACCATGCATGAAAAATTATGGGAGACAGGGGTGGTGGGCCTTTGGGCCTATTGTTTAGGTATGGCAGGCTTGTCGGTGGGATATCTTATATTTGACAACCTACCCTTAGAGTCGAAGAAGGGTAAATCAGATGGTTATACAACGGCCATACTCGCCGATTTTAAAATTAGCGATAGCTACCACTGGGTTTGGAAAGTTTTTGTGCTCATCTCATTTTTCTATTTCCTTTCATTCTTAGGTTCGTACTATGGCGGATATTATTATCATGAGTACACTGACTTTGAATCTACAAATAGGTGGTTTTTCCTAGGTTACGGAAAGTACGCGACATTTGCACTGTCTGCAATTCTCCTTCAGACTTATATTGCAACACGCTCTCGGATAGTGCTTTTGGTTTTTGGTTTAGCAATGTTTGAACTGTTTGTTTTCTTTGGTCTGGGTGGAGGACGGGGTGTTTTAGTATTCCCGATCCTCTACTGGACGGTTTATGCATATAGCATGGTTCCTCCCAGACCGTCAGGCCAATTACAGAGACTTTACAAAATCTTTGTAGGGATATGTGTCCTTTTTTTTATCATATTTATAAATGCCGCCTGGGCGCAGTTTCAAGCATACGCCCTTTTTGATTTAAGTTTATCTAATAGGGTATCTACCCTTAGTACTGTAGTAATGCGATTTACAAAATTTGATGACGAAATTTCCTCCATTGAGGAAGTATATGGTTCCAGCGGGCTAATAGGGCATCTTGGGTATAGACTGCAGGAGTTTGGTTATGCGGGCCGTACCATTAGTTATTTCAGGGATGCAGAATTGGTTTGGTTTGAAGGTTTTCAAAAAATACCAGAATTTCTCCTCCCCTCTTTTCTTCGGATCACCCCATACTGGGAGTCTACCGATGTCGTAGCGATAAGTCTGTCAATAAACTCGGATATTGAGACGGGTGCCGCTCCGTTGACAACCATTGGAGACTTATATCGAAGATTCGGATTCATCGGGTTGTTTTTCGGAATGGGAATCATTGGTGCTATTTTGACCTTTTGGGACAGATTTTTTGCAAAGCCCTATTTGGAGCGAAGAATACATTTTCTCCTCTTTTGGTTTCACATTTTAACGGTTCATATTACAATGGGCATTCAAGAGTTTCTTGTTCAATCGATAAGACCATTTTTTATTACGTGGATTATGGCCTTTGTCCTAGCACGTGTAATTAAAGATTTCAGAGGATCAGTCAGGGAACAACAAAATTCTGCGCTATCTGAGTACCGAATATCCTCAATCTAAGTCGGCGCCGGTTTTTTGCCCATACCTTTAACCTGTTTCCTGTTTAGTAAAATTCTTCCGTCCAATAGTTCGACGGTTAAGGGCTCGGAGCCTGGCATATAATTTGAAGATAAAAAATATCGTCATATATCGGGTTGGCCTTCTGGGAGACACCCTTGTAGGATTGCCGGTTTTGAACTGTCTTAGATGGGCTTACCCACAGGCTCGTATTACTTATATTTGGCAGAAGATTGCGGGAAAAAACTATGTGAGCGCCAGAGAGGTGCTTGATGGGGCAGGTCTAGTCGATGAGTTCCTTTGCGATGAGTTATCCCCTGTCGTCTTGAGTCGGTGTTTTTCTTTGGTCAAAATCTGGAAGATCCTATTTTTTGAGAAAGTTGACTTGGGAATTGTTTTGGAGGAGCCGCATTGGCCGAGCCGGAGGAAGACTTTTTTGAGGTTTTGCGGAGTAAGAAAGGTCATCGGACCTGACATGACCTCCCCTCAGATCGTAAAGGATAAAAATGGAGATATTGAGAGAAGTAAACATATCTCTGATGCCCTGATTGATGTATTAAGGCCGCTGGGGATTGATCTGCCTGGAGAAATATCAGGAGATCCTAGGCTTTGGACTGGAAAGGACGAAAAAGAAACCGTTGACATGTGGGTAAATAAAGCGGGGATTGACCCCCTTCGAAATGTCTGCGTTGGTGTCTCTCCGTGGAGTAATATGCCTTTGAAAAGATGGCCGCTTGAAAATTATTTAAAAGTACTGGGTGAACTTATAAAAGATTTCAAAATTGTACCCATTTTTTTTGGTGGGGGTGAAGAACGCGAAATTACTGAAAAATTGATTAAAGATCTAGGGTGTGGGTATACAGTTGCAGGCGAATTAAGCGTAAGGGAAGGGGTAGAACTTTTGAGCCGTTTCAAGATGTATCTCGGTAATGATACCGGTACGATGCATATGGCTGTGGCTGCCGGGATACGTTGCGTTGCGATATTTTCGTCCAGGGATGCCCCCGGACGCTGGGAACCTTATGGCATGGGGCATACCATTTTCAGGACAAAGGTTGACTGCGAAGGATGCATGCTCCGGGAATGCTTAGAAGAGGATATGAAATGTCTTTTATCGATTAAGCCCGAAGAGGTAATTGATGCTTGCCGTAATATTTTAATTAAAAGCGATGAAAGAAATTTTAATCTACATTTCAGCCGAGGTCCGTCCCTCTAGGTGTTGGAGAAATCGAGCATTCTTGAGGGGGCTTCTTTACAAATGATTTGAAATACCGGCCGAGGATTAAAAAATGATAAGCAAGACCGCTATTATATTTCCAAACGTCAAGCTAGGAAAAAATTGCATAGTCGAAGACTATGCAATAATCGGCTGTATGCCTCACGGATATAAAGCGGGTGAGCTTGAGACGATAATTGGTGATGATGCAGTAATAAGATCCCATACCGTGATTTACGCCGGCAATAAAATCGGGAGCAGATTCCAGACCGGCAACAAGGCAAATATCAGGGAGCTGAACAGAATTGGAGACGATGTAAGCGTTGGGACATTATCAGTTATCGAGCATCATGTGCAGATTGGAAAAGGAGTGAGAGTGCATACCCAGGTTTTTATTCCTGAATATACGATGTTGGAAGAAGAGTGCTGGATTGGTCCTAACGTAGTAATCACGAACGCGAAATACCCCAGGTCGCTCAATGTCAAAAAGGAATTAAAAGGTCCGGTGATCAGAAGGTTCGCAATAATCGGGGCCAATAGTACGATCCTGCCTGGAATTGTCATAGGGGAGTATGCGCTTGTAGGAGCTGGGTCTGTTGTCACTAAAGATATACCAGAACGAGCGGTTGTGGCGGGAAACCCTGCTCAAGTTATAAACGTACTGGACAACCTTCCTTATTTAAAAGATAAACAAGGTATATGAACGTTTGGCTTCTACAGATAGGCGAGGTTTTGCCAGTAGACCATAATGCTCGTAAATTAAGGACAGCTCTGCTTGCCGAAAAGCTTGTTAAGAAGGATCATTCTGTCTTTTGGTGGGCTAGTGCCTTTGATCACTTCAAGAAAGACTGGATTTTTAAGGATGAGACATTAATTGAAGTTAACAGGGGTCTTAAGGTCATGGCTTTAAAGGGCTTCGGTTACAAGAGAAATATTTCTCTCCGGAGATTCATGGACCATAGGATTATAGCTTCAAGGTTTAAGGCCAAAGCTATAGCGGAACCACGACCGGATATCATTGTTGCATCGATGCCTTCGCATGATTTGGCCTATGAAGCTGTTATGTTCGGTAAAGAAAACAATATTCCTGTGATCGTCGATATAAGAGATCCATGGCCTGACATATTTCTAGAACTTGTACCTGTATTTCTTAGAGGTCTTGCCAGATTAGTTCTCAACAGGGATTTCAGGATGACAAGAAATACGATGAGGGATGCGGATGGCATTACGGCTATGACCAGTACGCTTCTCGACTGGGGTTTGAAATGCGCTGGGCGCGAAGGGACATGGAAGGATAAGGTCTTTTATCTAGGAGGCACCAGCACAGATAGGAAGCCAGGAGGTGCTGAAAGGATGCCAGGGTTCCTAAAAGACCTTAATTTTAAATTCATTGTGACATTCATAGGGACATTAGCCCGCTATCATAATCCTTCAATTCTCCTGGACGTAGCTGAAAGGCTGAAGAACACGGGGATTGGTTTTATTATTGCGGGTGATGGGGAACTCTTTGGCAAGATTAAAAGCAAGGTTGCAGGACTTAAGAATGTTATTCTGCCGGGGTGGCTTAAACAGGATGAGATAACAGCGTTGCTTCAGCATTCCAGCGTAGGGGTCTGTCCGTCCGATCATGTAGCAGATTTCTTCCCAAATAAGGCGTTTACTTATCTTTCTGCCGGCCTCCCGGTGATATCAGGCTTCCAGGGAGACTTGAGGACTCTCATTGAAAAGCGCGGCATAGGTTTTTATTATCCCCCAAACGACGTGGAAGCGATTTCAAATTGCATCAAAAAATTATATAATGACCCCGAGATTTACAAAAAGACCTCTGAAAATGCGAAGACAGTTTTTAACGAGATGCTCGATGCCAACAAAATATATGAAGAATACATAAGGTATATGGAAAAAATAGTTTCTGAATACAATAAAAAAGATCATGTCAATAAGAGGGTGCGTGCGTAGGGGAGAGTTTGGATTAAACCGCGTCCGGTGGGATGGATTCGCCGAATTTAATATGCTTGATTGGTGATTAATTAAAAGGATAAGCGAAATGAAAAAGCTAAATTTTGCATTAATGGGTTGTGGAAGAATTGCTGAAAGACATGCTGATACACTTTCAAGACAGCTGCCTGGAGCTTGTTTGGCGGCGGTTTGTGATATTAATGAAGAGAGAGCTAAGTTATTAGGGAAAAAGTATAAGATTCCCCATTATTGCGATATAAATGACCTTCTTAATAAAGAATCAATTGATGTTGTCAATATTCTTACTCCTAGTGGGTTGCATGCAAAAAATGTTTTGGAAGTGGTTCGTTATAAAAAACATATCGTTGTTGAAAAGCCGATGGCTCTTACTTTGAACGATGCCGATGCTATTATCAGGGCTTGTGATGAAATTAGGGTAAAGCTCTTTGTGGTAAAACAGAACCGGTTTAATCTTCCAGTTGTGAAGTTGAAAAAAGCTATGGTAGAGGGTAGATTTGGTAAGCTTGTCATGGGGACCGTGAGAGTCCGATGGTGCCGGCGTCAAGATTATTATGATCAAGATTCCTGGCGTGGAACTTGGAAGATGGATGGCGGAGTATTTACAAACCAGGCGAGCCATCATATCGATCTGCTTGAATGGATGATGGGTGATGTTGAATCCGTTTTTGCAAAAGCTGAGACCCGTCTTGTTAACATTGAAGTTGAGGATACAGGAGTTGCTTTACTTAAATTTCAGAATGGTGCTTTGGGAATTATTGAAGCCACTACAGCAACCCGGCCAATGGATTTGGAAGGTTCGATTAGTATTCTTGGAGAAAAAGGCGTTGTAGAAATTGGTGGATTTGCAGTCAACAAAATGAAAGTATGGAAATTTGAAGATCAAAACCCTGATGATGAAGAGGTTTTAGAAAAGTATGCCCAAAATCCTCCTAATGTTTACGGTTTTGGGCATGTCGCATTTTTACAAGAAGTTGTAAATTCCATAGTAAATGATAAAAAGGCTTTAGTGGATGGTTTGGAAGGAAGAAAATCGCTAGAACTTATTCATGCAATTTACGAATCAATTGAGACACAAGAAGAAATCTCTCTTCGTTTTAAGCCAAAAAGGTGCCGTTTAGGCCTGTCTTTAAATGGAAATTAAAATATATTTCGCTTGGGTTATTGTTCCCCCTTTGGGTTTCTGCCATCCTAAATAAGGAAAGAATGTGATGAAAATTCCTTTTGTCGACCTTCAAGCCCAGTATCAGGCAATCTACAATGAAATTAATGCTGCGATAAGTCATGTATTAAAAAGCGCTGATTTTATTTTGGGGAAAGATGTCAGACTTTTCGAGCAAGAATTCTCTCAGTATTGCGGGGTAACCCAAGGAATAGGTTGCAGTTCAGGGACTTCGGCATTACACCTTGCCCTCTTGGGCTGCAAAGTGAAACCTGGAGATGAAGTGATCACAACTCCCCATACATTTATTGCGACTACGGAAGCAATATCTCAAACTGGTGCTAAAAGTGTCTTTTCAGATATTGATAAAGATACATTTACTATTGATCCGAAAAAAATAGAAACGGCCATTACGGAAAAGACTAAGGCTATCATCGTGGTTCATTTATATGGTCAGTGCGCAGATATGGATCCTATACTCTCACTTGCTAAAAAATATAATTTGAAAGTAATCGAAGATGCTGCCCAGTCACATGGAGCTTTGTATAAGGGCCGTAAGGCAGGCTCTATGGGAGATGTCGCATGTTTCAGCTTCTACCCTGGAAAAAATTTAGGCGCATATGGAGATGCTGGAATGGTGGTGACAAATGATGAGGCTATGGCTGAACACATGAGAATCGTGAGTAACCATGGTCGGAAAGATAAGTATGAGCATCTACTCGAAGGTTTCAATTATCGCTTAGATACCATGCAAGCATCAATTTTGAGAGTTAAATTGCGTTATTTGGATCAATGGAATGATAAACGTAAAAAAATTGCTACCATGTATCGTAAATTGTTGAATTTCAACGGGTTAAATACTCCTTATGAACGAGAATCTAATAGTCACGTATATCATCTATATGTTGTTCGAGCTAAGGAACGAGAAAAATTTAAAAAATACTTGACCTCAAAGGGTATTTCTACTGGGATTCACTATCCTATTCCTCTTCATCTTCAAGAAGCTTATCATTACTTGGGTTACGTGAAGGGTGATTTTCCCGTAACGGAAACAATATCACAAGAAATTCTATCTCTTCCTATTTTTCCAGAAATGACTACAGATCAGCAAGAGTATATCTGTTCGATGACTATGGAGTTCTTTTCCAAAAATACTGCAAAATTCAGGTAATATAAATAGATAATGTTTCAATTTAATTAAATATAGGAAAAAATTGAACGTTACTACGAATTATATTCACGTTACCGAGTTATCAGGCGATGAAGTAAGCCGAGAACAAATGGAAAGGCTTTATAATCGCTATTATTGGGCAGGTATACATTGTGCCGGAAAAAATGTCCTCGAAGTAGCTTGTGGTACGGGGCAAGGATTGGGCTATCTATCGAAATTGGCCAAGAGTGTGAATGCGGGTGATTATTCTGCCGAAATTCTGAAATTGGCCAAAGCTCATTATGGCGACAGGATTCCATTAAAACAGTTTGACGCCCAAAATCTGCCTTATTTGAATCAGTCCATCGATGTGATCATCCTTTTTGAAGCAATTTACTATATTCCTTCTGCGGAGAAGTTTGTAAGCGAGTGTCGACGTGTTTTACGGAAAGGTGGAAAGGTTTTAATTGCGACGGCAAATAAGGATTTGTACGATTTTAATCCAAGTCCTCATAGTTATAAATATTATGGTGTTGTTGAATTGAATGAACTGTTCGCGAAACAGGGGTTTTCGTTGGAATGTTTTGGAGGCACGCCCGTTGATCAACTTTCTTTACGGCAGAGACTTCTTCGCCCCATAAAGAAGTTGGTTGTAATTCTTGGTTTGATACCTAAAACAATGGCCGGAAAAAAATTTTTAAAAAAGCTGGTTTTTGGAGAGTTGATAAAAATGCCGGCCGAAATAGATGAGGGCATGTCTGCATACGCGGAACCCACATCCCTTTCTTTATCCCGACCGGATAGGAAACATAAGGTCATCTACTCCGTTGCCACGTTGCAGTAAAGGTCATCAGGAAACATTGATATGGTGAAAAGGATATTTGATCTAATATTTGCTTTTATCGGATTGATCATCCTCTTTCCGTTTTTTGTTTTAATTGCCGTGTTGATCAAGCTTGAGTCGGAAGGACCGGTGTTCTATCGCGGGATTAGGGTGGGTCGTTACGGTTATCCCTTCAAGATATTTAAGTTCCGTAGTATGGTTCAAGACGCTGAAAAAACAGGAGCTTCTTCGAC
>JBGPKT010000009.1:0-35320 GCA_041486115.1 Nitrospiria bacterium
AAGTAAAAAGAGATTTGACACAAAAAGGATAATCATAAAAAGAGGGACAAACCATCTCAGTATCTTGTGGGATATGAGCTGAAAAGAAACAAACCCGAACTTAAAAGGATTGAATAGGCTCTTCATATAAAGCATTCCCCGCATTCCTCTTGAAATAACCCTGATCCGCATATTGAATTCCTCGACTGATTTCTCAGTGGTCTCTTCATAGGCTATTGCTTCCGGTTCGAAGGCAATCCGGTACCCCTTTTCCAGAATCTTCAGAGGTTCTGTGAGGTCGCTAATGATATCGGGAGGAAGCGGTACGTAAAGATTTTTTCTGACCGAGTAAATACAGCCACAGCAACCCGTAATCGTTTTAATTCGGGATTGTGATGTCTTGATAAAGTTCTCATACTTCCAAAACAAAATGTTCCCAACGCCAATAGATGCACCACTCGGGTTAAAATATTCATATCGGCCGCTTACGGCTCCGACAGCGGCATCGGCATAGTTTCGTACCAGCTTCCGGATGGCCTTATTTTCATACCTGGTCGTAGCATCGGAAAAAATGATAATTTCACCATTCGCTTTGAGAACGGCCTGGTTTTGGGTGGCTGTTTTCCCTACCCGCCCCTCGACACGTATCAGCCTGACCCCTTTTTGAGAGAACCTTTTCACAACATCCTCTGTCCTATCGGTTGAACCATCAGATGCGACCAGAATCTCTAATTTATCCGTCGGGTAGTCCAGAGAGAGAGTATCCTCCAGTTTTTGGGCGATATTCTTTTCTTCGTTGTAAGCGGTGATTAAAAAGGTAATGCTTGGTTCAATAGTCTTTTTGATCACTTCATTTCTAATAAAACGGGAAAGTAACATAATTAAAAGCGAATATCCCATATAGGTATAAAAAATAACAAAAACTGATGTCCAGAAAATCGCCATAGCCATAAAACCAAACCCTTACTCTATCGCCTTATCCATTAACATGTTGAAAAACCTACGCAATCCATAACTTATTGATTTTATTGGGGGCGAGATTGCTTCGCTTCGCTCGCAATGACGGCAAAATGGGTTTTTCAACATCCTGTTAAGGCATGGTCATTATTTTTTCGTAATACGCCTCATATTGTTGAACCATTTTTTCAATAGAAAAGAGCTCTTCGACCCTCTTCCGAGAATTCGCTCCCATCGCTTTTCTCTTTTCAGGATGATTGTATAAATCCACAATCGCTTCCGCTAACGCTCTTGAGTCGTTTGGAGGGATTACAATTCCGTTATAACCGTTAACTACTGCCTCGGAATTTCCTCCGATATCCGTAACCACCAATGGAAGCCCGGTGGCCATTTTCTCCAGAACGGAATTCGAAAATCCTTCATTTTCACCCGGAACAAGACAAGCGACATCCATTGCATTGAGATATGGTCTGACATCATCGACTCCACCGGGAAAGAGTGTGAATTTTGAAAATCCCTTTATTTCCGATAACTCCTTGAAAGTGTTCAACAAAGGTCCGTCCCCAAGGGCAACTACCTTAAGGTTCGGTATTATTCTGCTTAAAGTTTCAACGGCTTCAAAAAAAATAGCATAGTTTTTCTCTGGTCGAAACCAGGCGACAGTTCCAATAATAAAGTCGGACCCCTCTAATCCCAGTTTTTTCTTGCATTTTAAGGATTCTTCCTTTCCCGGCGGTTGAAATTTTTTCAGGTCAACGCCATTATAAATCGTGGTCAGTTTCTTTGAAGGAAGTTTTTCATTTTCCGAGACTACTTGCCCTACGGCATCAGCGACAACGATGATCCCTTTTACTAATGGATTCACGAGCCGGTTAAGCAAAAAATGAAAGGGCGCTTTTAAATCCCCAGTGTCCCTTTTACTTGAAACCAACCTCTTAACCCCCGACAATCTCGCGATCAGAGCACCATAGGTATCGGACTTGAAATGGTAAGTTTGGACGATGTCGATTTGATTCCTTTTAATCATCCTTGATAAGACCACACCCTTCTTAAATGCATTCCAGGTATAATATCGTCCTACTGGAATGTGAATCACAGGAGTTCCTGACTCTTCAATTTGTTTAATAAGGGAAAGCGCTCTCGTATCAAACGTTACGATGTAACTCTTAAATCGTTCTTTGTTTAAATGTTTTACCAAACGGGCAAGATGGGTCTCTGTGCCACCTGCATGCCAAATTTGGTCTATAATGAATAAAATGTTGATTTTATCTTTCAATTTATTAACCCGCAGGGTATCATTAATTGGTCCGCTCATTCACCGTATGGCCTGCAACCCCTCTATCTATCAAAAGCCTCACCGTATAGTTCAAGATAGGCACGGGACATTCTGTCCGCCGAAAAACACTTTTTGATCCTCCATTTTCCCTTTTCACCCATTTTCCTCGCCTCGATCATGTTGTTAAGCAGAAACGAGATTGCTTTCAATAATCCGGTTTCATCGCCCGGCGTCACTAATAAGCCGGTTTCCCCGTCCACAACCACATCTCCAACCTTTCCTACCCGGGTCGCTACAACCGGCAGTTTTGAAGCCATTGCCTCCAGCAACACCATGGGCAATCCCTCAGTTAAGGAAGGTAGAACAAATAAATCCATACATCGGTATAAATTACCCACATCCTTTCTAAGACCGGTAAAGATAACCGACTGCGACCGATACTCCGCTTCCAGACTTTTTTTCAAGGGACCATCCCCTATAATTAAGAAACGGGTTTTGGGATAGCGAACTCGAATAGCCTTTGAAATCTCCAACAAGATACGATGATTCTTTTCAGGAGAAATCCTACCGACGGTTCCGATAACAATATCATCATGGTCAATTCCAAGGTCATTCCTGATTTTCTCAATTGAACATTCTGCTTCAAATAATTCAGTATTGACTCCGTTCGAGATCAACCTCACTCTTTTTTCAGAAATACCGCTTTGAATAATCTTTTGTTTAACTTCATTCGATACCACGACTGTCCGGTCAAACCATCTTAGGACCAACCGATCTAACCAAGCGTATCCCTTCATCTTAAAGTCATCTCCAAGCCAGTTATGACAGGTAGAAAAAAGTGACACCGCCAGTCCTCTACACGCAAAAAACGAATACAAATCAGATTTATATCCATGACTATGAACAATGTTGATCTTTCTTTCCTTAATAAACGCGCGCAAAAGGTAAAGGGTCCGAAAATCCATTCTCCCGTTGCAGGGGAACAGGGCAGTTTCAATTCCCGCCCTGCCGTATTCTTCAGCAACTTCAATATGATGATTGTCAGGGTTTTTAAAAACCCCGACAACCAATCGAACATTCGATTCTTTTTTTAATTCCAGTGATAGCTGAAAAAGCATATTTTCTGCTCCAAAAAAGCCATTGGAGCTGATTAATTGAAGAATTTTCATTTGCAACATTGCTTTCACATTTCATTAGGTATAAGTAGAGTCCTTAATCCCCCCTCCACTTTAAACCAATAAATTAATCCTTTGTCATAAGAACCGATGTTCGTTCGTTTAATATTCCACCTGTTTATTGGACTAATGTTTTTGTTGCCATAAGCCGAAAATAGGCATCGAATGATTTGACTATCTCTTATATACCTAATTACTTCAGGAGTAATATCTTCCTTATTCCCAAACGGGTAAGACATCAACGTTGGTTTTTTCTTGAAAGCCTCAATGTATTTCTGGATTGAGTTTTCTATTTCCATTATTGATTCTTCAATGGAGATTCTCCCTAAGTTAGCATGACTGTCCGAGTGAATTCCGATCTCTACGTTGGTCGACATGGCCTCTTTTAATTGTGACCAGGTCATTTTTCTAAAAATCAATTGAGGCTGTAAGATTTGATCATGTTCAAATTGCCGCTCATTATTAATAAGCCCCGTTGAAACGAAAAATATGGCCGGACAAGCATATTTTCGCAATATGGGAAGGGCATTTAAATAATTATCTTCATAACCGTCATCGAAAGAGATGAGTACTGCTTTTTTCCCCTTAATCTTCGAATCTTCATCCAACCAATTATCCAGTTCTGATGCAGAAAGAACGTGGTACTTTTTTTTCAGCAGACGTATCTGCCACTCGAACTCCTTTAAGCTCACCGTCATTCCATCCTGACAGAAATCGGACACACGATGATAATATAAGACTGACAAAACGTTCTTCTTTGCCAATTTTCTCAAAGCCGTATCTCTGGAATAAATGGCAATTAAGCTAATCATTGCGCCGGCTTTATTAACAATATTTTTCAATGGCCGTAAACGGTGAAATTTCCTCTTTTTCAACTTCACATAGTGCCGGAAACTCTGGAAAAGAGTTGGGAATGAGTATAATTTTCCTTTGTTTTCTCGTTGCGGAATTCTTTGATGTTTTCCTTCTATAATAAGCCTGATCGCTTCAGGGTAAAGAAACAATGATAATTCCTCGAGTTTCCCCTCAACGGATCGTAAATCATCATATTCGAAAATGGGAATCCGTTTCTGTATTATTATGTCACCCGTATCAATACCCTCATCTATAAAATGAATCGTAACACCAGCTTCTTTTTCATTATTCCAAAGCTCCCAAAATCCAGGAGGCGCCCCTCGGTATTTTTGGATTTGACCCTGATGCAGATTTATTGTCCCAATCCTTGGCAAATCAAATACCTTCTTTTTCAGAATTCCTGTTCCACAAACCACCAGCAAATCGCAGTCCAGAGAACGGATCAGATCAACTCCCTCAGGAGAGTGGATATCTTTTATTCGCAGGATGCCTATATTCTTTTCGGCACAGGCTGAAAAAAGATCATTATTGACTTTAGGAATTAAAAGTAATTTCTCAAACCACGCTTTGAGTTTTACGATAGACAGTTGGTTGATTTCCCGGAAAAGTCGATAAAGGACATAAATCAATCCATGCCTTCTTATATTATTTCTCAACTTTTTAGAGAAATTTATTGATGGACTCCAAAAAACAACATTTTCAATAGTCGCGCCGGGTACTTTTGTGAGTCTTTCAATTAACTCGCCGATAAATGAATTATTGAGACCGGTAAGTAAAACAATTTTGAAGTTTTTTTCCGACTTCACGTCGATACCATTACGGGTTTAATCAACCGTTTCACTCTTTCCTTGGTCTCTTCAATAAAACTAAATAGATTGCTTTTCATAGATTGATTGTAAATAGTAATTTCGATATTCACATGAGTCGTTTTGGTCCAAAAGCTTTTATAAGATTCTTCTCCCTGGAGAAAATCAAATTCCTCAAAACCATTTTCATGCGCTCTCTTAATGGCGTAATAAAAGAGCAATGTTCCGGGACTTAATTGATTCCATTCAGGGTCAAATCCAGACTGATAATAATAATATTTATTACAATCGATTAAGAGATAAATTCCTGCAATTATTTTCTCCTTCACTTTAAGGAACATCAACTTGACATTTCCCGTTTTGGATAATACCTTGACCGTCTCGAGATGGAATTTCAAGAAATCCGAGTCCAGGAATGGCGAAGAAACATTTTTGTGAGCCATTCTTGTTTTCTGTAATCGGACCAATTCAAAAAAATAACATTCAACATCCTCCGTTAATCCCACTTCCAATATCTCACCCTTCTGCTCCACCTCAAATTGTTTCAATTTTCTCTTAATGATATTTTTTAAATTTGATGAAAAGGAATTAAATATTTTTTCCCAGGGTGATGCCAAATTGAGGTAGGGGCAGACTGAACCCGGGTTTTTTACTCTAATGTTGTTGGCCCCAAAATATGAAGTGATCCATAAATGATTCTTTGATTTTAATGGTATGCCTGAAAGACATATTCGTTCCCAAAAAAGAGATTGCTCGTTTAAGAAGGAGAAGATTAAGTCAGCTATCTCCTTCTCTCGACCTTTCAGCAGAATCAGGTCAAGGTAATCTGAACAGACGATGTTTGATCCTAAAAATCTGACTTCATTGGGTAAAATCCAATTCCCTTTCCGTTTATAGAACGGGGCAATTCCGATAGGACGGCTTTTTTCCTTTACGACAATGAGCCATAACTGATTGGACCCTCCCTCATAAACCAGCCACCAGTTGTAAAGCCATTCCCACCGGAGGAAAATGACATCGCTATCGCTCTGAAAGAGAAGATTATTCCACTCTTGCTTTAGAGAATGGAATTCATCTATAGAAGTTACGATTGAAATATTCATTAACCTTGTTCCGGCTTGATATCACGCGGATCGCGTAACACAAGTTGACTATTTTTGTCGGGTTTTATTTTTCCCCTTAATCTGTTATAAACAGAAAAAAGTTTTGCCTTCGGCGAATGATTATAAATCAATATTGATTCATGCCACCTGTATTTGTCAGTCCAGCGGCTTTCCCACTCAAAGGGCTCTCCGAACCAATCATACTCTTCTATTCCATCCTCAATGAGGTCCTCGATAAATCTTGCCAGCAATATCGTTCCCGGATTTTCCGTTTTAAAGCTTTCGGCATAACTACCATGTACGCCGTAATATCTTTTTCCTTTTATCAATCCGACTTCATACGCGATGGGTTCTTTGTTGAAACATAAGAAACAGAAGCGGAGCCGTCCTTTATTAAATGCCCCTTCAAACAACTCATGGTAAAATTTCCTCTGTATTTCACTGGAAGTAATCCCTGTACCATTCATATGCTTCCAGCTACTTTCTTCAATCGATTGAATTATGTTGAAAGCTTCGGGGAAATCCCGAAAATCCCGATTTCTTAAAAAGGTTACCTCTCCAAGGGTATGCATTTGTTTTGAAACAGATTTCAGTTTATAACGAAAATTAGCCGTTCTTTTCTTGAGAAAGTCTTGATAGCTCCCTTCGAACTGGATAAAAAAGGATGGTTCAGCCCTTTGAACTTCGTACTTGTAATTAAAACTGTTATTTAGTTTGTACTTTAGGCTACTTAAAAGAGGATGTGCCTCGACAAACCTGTTTATTCTGAATATATCCCACTTCAAGTTCAAACTGAAAAGAGCCTTTAATAGTCCTTCTGCTAAGTCCTTTGAAGCGTCCTTTAACAATAGATCACTGTGCGTATTAAAATGTTCGGCAACAGGGAACAAAGTTAATAAAGAAAGTCCCGATCTCTTAATCTCCTTTCTGTATAGCGGCACAAGTCCGACAACTTCTGCGGAGTCTCTAAGAACGATAAGGGAAATGGAATGCCCCTCGATGTGGGATTTCAGAAGCGCCTCGGTCCATTCAACAGAGAGGGAGGGCTCATAGTCACGAGAAATAAACAATTGTTCCCATTGCCCGTAATATCCCCTTATCTTCTCCCTGTCTTCTATAATCTCGAAGGAAATCATGATCTTCTCTCACTTACAGCTTCTCAACGATTAGCCGCGACTCCCTCTAAGTTTCCGACGGACACTGATCAATCCTTTAATCAAAGGCGACGGAAGCATTGTTAAAAGACGGTAGGACCAAGGCCCCCCGCCGATGACTCTCAGGTCCTCTTTTGCTTCCGCCATTCTTCCCTCTTTGATCAGGACCCTTGCTCTTCTGAGATGCTGGGCCTTTAAAACGTTATGGAAACGTGGGGCATATTTTTCCAAAACACACTCATCCGATCCCCAGACATGGTGGAGCAGTTTAATTCGTTCGGTCGCCTGCACAATGTCTTTAACGTCTGTCAAACGAGGTCCGTTATGGACATGTTGCACGGATAGCTCACAATCAAGATAAGCGGCAGGACCGGCTTTGGCAAGTCGAGCAAAACATTCCCAATCCTCACAAATTTGATGCTGGCCCCTTGCAAACCGAAGAGAATCACCCGCCGCCCCCTTCCGTATCAAAATTGAACTGGCCCAAACATAATACACTTCCATCAGTGCGGCATAGATGTTACCGGTGTGGACTTTAAAGTCCGTGCAACCGTTTGGCAGGTCGGCAATCGATGAGAATGGCGTACCCGGACCAAGAATTTCAGCCAGGCTCGGTTTCGCATCCCCGAAACCAACCCAGGGGTCATTCCTCCAGAGGTTTAGAACATTGTGAACGATCTTTCCGTCCGGAAGCTTTGAGAGCAGGTCGCTGAAACAAAAGACGACCTGGGGGTAAGCATCCATGACTGTTCGTTGAAGGTAGAGCTTCTGTGGCAGCCATTCATCATCAGAGTCCAATAACGCAATAAGAGGATTTTTTGCCTGCCGAATACCGAGATCGCGGGCCGGATTCATTCCACAATTCTCCGTACGGAAATATCTAATCCTGTTCTGAAACGACCGCAGAACCTCTCCAGTATTATCCGTTGAACCGTCATCAATCACGATAATTTCATCACCGGGGGCAATTGCGGCAAGCACGGATTGAACGGCTCTCACTACCAAACCTGCCCGATTATAAGTTGGAATAATGACGCTGACTCTGTTTTCCATACCCATGAATGCTAAAACCCTTATACTTTCTTATTATTTATCTCTTCGCTAAATTCCCGGATTAAATGCGTCTTCAAAAGGTTTATATCGCGATATTTTAATTGTTGAATATATTGTGCTGTATATCTGACTCCTTCCTTAAGATCGCTCATATAACCGGGCGGTTTTTGCCGCTCCCACATTTTTAAAACTTTTTCTTTGTACTTTTCAATCGGACAGATGATTCTTGCCGGATTCCCTGCCGCTACCACATTCGCAGGAATATTTTTTGTTACAACCGAACCTGCGCCAATAACCGAGTTTGGTCCAATCACAACATTTCCCAATATAATTGAATTTGAACCAATGAAACAGTTATCTAAAATAGTGATTGAACCGAATTTTTGTAAACTCGGAAATTCTTCAGTAAATACCCAGGCAGCCCCATCATGGGCCAGGAAAAAGACATTCGAAGCGATCGTGCAATGATTTCCAATATCTATTAAATAGGGTTCTGGACCAAGATTACGTATTTGAATCCGGTTGTTTTCACCAATTTGAGATCCTTGTTTTCTTAGGTAATCGGCAATTGTAAAATCATCATACTTCGACAGTTCAATTATTTTTTTTATTCTAAGAAATAGATCTTTCATTAATTTAATCCTTTTTTTATTTTCTTTCTTAAGCTTTTTTTCTATCTTGGATCGGACAAATCTTTTGCAATTCGTTTTTCGGTAAAAAGATCCTTTAATAACCAGGCTAAAATAATCGGACGTCTCTTAATCTCGGATAAGGCATACGGTAAATAGGCGTAACCGTAAGGAATATACATCCGTAAATTTATGCCCAGAGGTTTTGCAACGCTCTCTATTCTCAACGGAAGGCCAAATAACTGCTCCAACTCACAGGGCGTCCCGCTCTTTTTTAACCTGATAAGCGATTTCCTGGCCAGCGCAGCATCATGTGATGCTACCGCAACCATCCGAACACGCCCGGCGAGAACATCAATCAGATCCAGATACCGAGCCCTTGAGTCACCGTCCGGCTGATCCGGATCCGGCCATTGCCCTTTGACCACCCTTACAGCCGCTCCAAGTTCTATCGCTCTTTCGGCATCAACGGAGCTTCTCTTCCAGCGGGAGGGAAGCGTACATCCAATATTTTTATATATATTCACTGCTTTTTCGAGTAAGGCAAAGGAGGGCGAGGCTGTGTCAGGACCAAGGGAATCAAAATGGATACGGGTATGATGTTCTGACGCCAGGTCCAATAGTTCTCTCAGCCGATCAAAATCATACTTTATAGAAGGGACCTTGATCGAAAGGTAACAGTCGAACTTCTCTACCCTGATTGCATCCAATGCCTTTCGATAGCTCGATGTGACCAGGTCAACTGAATCATGGGGACCGTCCCACGGACAGATCGTACTCAGCAAGCCATCGCGATCGATTTGACGGCAAACCCCGATTGCATCTTCAACTTCAGTGCCGGCGATATATGCCGGAGCGATCCGCTGAGTCGCCTTTGACAAGATTTTGGCTATTGATTTTTGCATTTTCCGGTCAGACTCTCCTATGGGAAACCTTCTTAAGAACTGAATTGAAAGCATCATAGGCAAAACCGCCCATTCCGCTAAACGAAAAAGGGTAGCTTCGGAGTGTCACATAAGGATGGATCTGATGGGTCCATCGGCGTATCCACTGCTCATCATGTCCGAGAAACTCGAATCCCTCGAGACCTTGTTGAAAGGCATACCGAATCGTTTCATGCGTTAAGAGCACGCCCGGAGAATATTTCGACCATTTTTCGTCATAACCGATTTTCAGGAGCCAAAAACGTTTAGCATAGAATACCGCTATTTGGGCAGCGATTGCTTTTTCATCAATCCGTAAAAAACAGAGTCTTAACGAACCCTGACGGCCCGCTTCGCGAACATACGCTTTATAAAAACGCCTTAACCGGTCGTCGAAATCCAGCGAAGTTCGTGTTTTCTCTTTCCACCCGGCTCCTTCTACACGGATGACTTCTTCCAGATCACGATCTAACCTGTCAAAAGAGGGACTGATTATTTCAAAACTCACTTTCCCCTCTTTTTCAAGCAGTTTCTGTTTCCGCCGAAGATGATTTCGATTATCAGAAGTCATACCGGCTAAAAACTCATCCCATGTTGTTTTAATGTCAAAGAACGGCGAACCTGTTTCATTTCTTAAAAAATACTTGCCCACAGAGAATTGGCTTAGCATTTTTATCTTCGCGGAATCATGTCGAAGCCTTCTAAAAAGCAAAGGTTTTCTCATCTTGAGAATGGCCGCCATCAACTCCCGCAATGAGGCCTCATTGTCGTAAATAAAACCGGTCGGTTCGTCCAGGACGCTGGTTCCCAGGATTTCCAGCCTTTCGGGGCCTTCATTTCTCGTCAACACCAACGGAGCCACACCCTTTAAGCCATCCCTCGAATGGTGTACAAAAATTCGGAGTTGATCCGGCTGGCAGAGCGTTTCTGCACAGGCCAAAAACCAATCACATTGCAACAGGGGGGTTTCAAATCGCATAGCCATTTCACGCCATTCCCTCGATATTGCTTTCATTTCCTCTAAATTAGTGATGACCTTGATCACCTGCATCTCCAGGACATTTTGGGCGTGAATGAGATAAATCAACTGCGGGAATTTAATTGAAACAGTTACCTATTTCAGGATGTGGGTTCAAAAGTGGTCTGAATAAGATGGTCCAGAACTTCATACGCTCTCTTATTTAAGTGGAGACCGTCGTCCGACGAAAACTCGTTCCTCAAAAATCTATTCTGGTCGTTCGTTCTTAATGCAGATTCCAAATCCAGAAGGAGGATGTTTTCTTTGTTAGAATACTCCCGGATCCATTCGTTGTACTCCCGTATTGCCTCCATTTTACCCTTTTCTTTATCAGCCCTCTCTTTTGTAACCGGAACCACCGTGGCCAGAGCCACTTCGATTTTTGCATATTGAATCTTTTTGATCCAACTTTGAACCAAATCTTTGTAAGTTTTCATATTTCCGGGGAAGTAAGCGGCACATTCCTTAATGATAATCATATCCACGGGTTGTGGTGGTGGCTTTAAAAAACCCGTTAAATAGGTCCTGGTGAGGTGAAACTTCCTTTTTGGCCGCATCAGCACTTCCTCTAAAGCCTCCGTTTTGTCATACTGGTAAACCGCTTTAGACTCAAAAATAAAATGGTCGTTCTGAATCCGTCTTGGAAGCTCCGGAAGATTCCATTGCTGTCCTACGGAAGCTCCCAAGAGAACAATTCGCTTTTTATGGGTCGTCATTTTATCGTTCACTTTGTTATCATTGGGATAGCTCGAATAGGCCAAAAGATTCGCTCCAAATAAAATAGTGCACGCCACAAAGATTAATCTTTTGCATTTCAACTGCAATGGGGTCTCCGCAATTCACCCTTAGACATTTTTTAAATAATTTGCGCGCTTGTTCGAATCGATAAGTTCAATATTCAATCCTTGCCTTGAAAATACAAATGCTATATTTTCATTTTCAAAGGCTTCTCCGGGTTGAGGAGGGGCAAGAATTCTCAATCCCAGTTTTTGAAGATGCTCTAATTGCAAATTCACATTCTCACATTTAAAGCAGAGATGATGTAAGCCGCCGCCCCGATGGGCAAAGCTATAGATTGGAGATGATTCTTCTGTGGGTTCCGTTAACTTGACAGCCAGCGAGTTTTCTTTTGCAAGAAAAACAACCCTGACCTTCTGGCGGGTATTGGTAACAATTTCTGTTAATTGTTTGTACCCAAATACATCCCGCCAGTGCTCGATTCCTTTTTCAATCGATTTGACGACAACGCCAATATGATCGATGATCATTTAACCCGCTCTCTCTTTATTTTTGGAACTTGAATGAACTTTGATTCATTTTAACCGGAGTTTGGACTTCCCAATTCGTCTTGAAATACTTTCAATAGATGATTTTTTAATTTGTTTCTGTTTTCTTGAAAATGCCTGGTATGCCACCAGTCTTCACCCGGATCAACCACGCAATCTTGAGGTTTTTGGATGTTCCAGCGTTCAAGACACTTTTCTTTGTATTTCGCGACGGATCCAAAGGGCCTCGCTGGCACTCCCATGACAATGGTGTCGGGCGGCACATCCATGATAACCACTGAACCTCCACCCACGATTGAATTTTTTCCTATTTTAATATTTGGAAATAAAATCGCATTTTGACCGATGACGCAATTGTCTTCAATAATAATAGGCCCAAAAACCTGCAAATCCGGAATTTCGTCTCTAAATACCGCAGGACCCCCATCATGGGTCAAGAAAATAACCCCTTGGGCTATGGTGACATGATTTCCGATCTTAATTAAATAAGGTTCCGTTCCGAGAAAAGTCGGAATAATACTGCAACCTTCTCCGACCCGGGCGCCTTGTTTCCGGAAATACTCGGCAATGGTAAATCGATTATATTTCCGTAACTCGTAGACTTCTTTCTTACGCGCAATGAACGACGCAATAATTTCAAGAAACTTCAATTTCATTATGTTGTTTTCTACCCTTTTCCAAAACCTAGATTATGATCAAGATAATTGTGGAGCTGTGGAATTAAATCTCGCAAAAAGTCTTTCTCGTGATTAAAGTCCTGCTCCAATTTACTCTCTGGTCCAAGAGGAATAGACAAGGCTACCAGCGCCCCGTTCGTACGTCCGAAAATAAGTCCATCCCAAAGAGACCAGAGTTTTGCGGCATAGCGGCTTGCCACCACTCTTCCATTCAAATCATACCAGAAAAGAACCGCCCTGCGGTCGCCGCCATCATTTAAAATGACTTCATTAACCTGGTAAGATTGGCCTGACACCCCCTGAATGGAGACTTTTTCCTCTCCCCGGTGAAATTTCCATGAAGTCGTATAAGTCACCAGCTTTTTTTCTTCAGTTTGAGAGTCAAAATAACCGACATATACATTGACTGGATGATCATTTTCCGCCCGCTGATATGTTCTGACCAATTCATCATCAGTTTTAGGCACTTTTATCATTTCGTTCTTCGAATCAAGATCTCTGCCTTTCCAATTTTCAATAGTCATCGGGAAGGCCGTAAAGCCATTTTCGAGGGGCACAGGAGATATGCGATGAAAATAGTGATAGCTTCCGATTCCAGTAAGGAGAAGGGTCGCGATGAACCAGGAACGGTTCCATTGATTGGATTGAATGCGTTCCTCCCATTTCCTTCGTAGTAAGTTTTCGTTCCGGTGATCATTAACCGGCGTTTTGCTTGATAAGGCATTTTCATCTTCCCCGGCCCCTCTTCGAAGAAACCATGCTCCTCCGAACAGAGCGATAAAACCGATCCAGGAGACAAACACGCCATAAAATATATGGAAAGGACCATGAATCATATTTGTTCCATGATAATAGGTCCACATTCCTATAAGCGCCACTCGAAGCCCATTCGCAAGGATTGCAATCACGATCGCAAACAAGACCAGTCCACCTCTCCGCAGGAGTGTCCGCTGGGTAAGATAGGCCAGAGGAATTCCGATTGCAATGATGGAAACAAGGAAGCGGATTCCACTGCAGGCAGCCGCGACCTCCAAAAGAGCGTTCGGCAATTGAATAAAATTACCTTCTTGATAGGCGGTAAATCCAAACAAATGAAGGGTTCCGATTCCTATCTTGGCCGCCAGAAGTTGAAACGGCCGGTGGAAACGGTCACTCCCTTCTCCAAACATTTTAATCATAAAAAAAAGGTAAGCGATCGGCAAAGCCAGACTTTTGAGAAAAAGCTTTCCGGCAAAAAGGAGAACCATACCGGCAATCATGAGGGGCAAAGAAAGCTCCTGAAGGACAATGAATCCTCCCAATTTGCCTGCGACCAGCATCAATCCGGCAAATAGAACCAGGACACCTCCGCTCCATAAACCGGGTTCAATCCTGATCCGGCTCAATTCGTCTCTTTTAATCCATGCTAAATAAAGAGAAATAAAAGGCACCAAAAAGCCGTGGCTGTAATCATCACTGCTCCACCACATCCGGACCAGAGAAGCCATAGTAGGCGAATAGATAACAAGAAAGAGCAGACAAAGCAGAGCCACTTGAATGGAGATCGTTCTGTAAGACCAGGAATTCAAGGCCAGACGACCAGGTATCAGGGGAAGGCTTTGTTTGTTAACTGACTTCATCAACATTCTCAATGAGTAACGGTTTTGAATGAAGGTAGCGTGTTGCATGACGCTTTGAATCGATATCACGGAAGACCCGCTCTACCTGGGAGGTTGTTAATCCGATCACTTCAGCCACCTCGGCGGGCGGAATGCCATGATTTTTTCCGTATAAACAAAAGTCCATCTTGTCATAGGGAAGGGAAAAATAAAACTCCTCCTGGGATTGGGACAAGGAGTAGGTATCCGTCGTTGGCGGACGTTTTTGAATCTCATGCGGAATCCCGAGGTATGCTGCCAGTTGATAAACCTGACTTTTATAAAGATGCGCGATTGGTTTAAAATCGGCAGACCCATCGCCGTTCTTCACAAAAAATCCCTGATCATATTCCAACCGGTTAGGGGTTCCGGCAACGGCATAATTCAACCGGTCAGCATGATAATATTCATAGAATTTTCTGGCGCGCTGTTTCATATTCGTTGCCGCAACAATTCCAAGATAAGATTGGGCCGTAAGCCTGACGGTCTTCTGCACTCCTTTATCCGATTCCACCACCAACCGAAAAAAGTTAAATCCCTGATTCTCAAGGATGTTGGCCATTACAATTTTGGATTTGTATCGCTCATTATATTCAGGCACGAGCGCGCGTATCGCTTCATCCCGGCGCCGATAACAACCCGAAGCCTGAAGCAAGGGTCCGATATCCTCTAAAACAGCTTCAATGCCGAGGCTATCGGCGAGAAGGCGGCCGAGTCTGACGCTATCATCGGAGGAATCCAACTCGGGCATCAACAAAGCGGTGACACGTTCGCGGCTTAACGCCCTTGAACATAGAGCTGCCGTTACACTGCTATCTATTCCTCCTGAAATTCCCAGAACAACCCCTTTTCGTTTAAGCTGGAAAAAAACCTGATCTTTCAGCGAATCTTCTATCTGGTGAACCACTTTCTCAGGGTCGATATTCAACACCTCTTTCGAAAAAGGTTTTTTTAACATTCTAGTCTCCTACTGGTCTGACTTAATGAAGGGGCTCTGAAACGACAAACATATCCGCTTGATATTCTGCCATAAAATCTTGCCGGAGGGAGATTTGGGTAGTTCCGCCGCCTGAAAAATTGCTTTTGGGCGCTTATAGGGGGCAAGATGCCTGGCACAAAAGGCAAGCAACTCCTGTTCTTTTGGATGACATCCCTCTCGGGGAACGACCATCCCGGCTATCGTTTCACCGAGGATGGGATCATCGATCCCAACAACCCCTGCTTCGAAAACCTCCGGATGCCGGAGAAGAATTTCTTCAATCTCATAAGGACTAATTCGAAACGCGCCCGATTTGATGATTTCACTGTTTCTCCCGATGACATAGAGAAATCCCTCGTCATCCAATCGTCCCAGATCACCTGTCCGAAGCCACCCATGAGACAGAACCTTTCCTGACTGATCGGGATTTCTCCAATAACCCGCCATAATGTTTTCCCCAGCCGCGGCCACCTCGCCCGTTTGTTCAAAAGGAACCGCTTTACCTTCCGAATCAATGATTTTTATTTTAACGCCGGGAATCGGAATGCCGGCAGATCCTCTTTTTCTCTCCAGTTCTTTCGGTGGAAGATAGGTCAGTCTGGCCGTCGCCTCGGTCTGCCCATACATTACGAAGAGATCTTTACCGTCAAAGGCGCTTCGAACCCTGTCAAGAAGGTCAAGAGGCATCGGCCCGCCGGCATGGGTCAGATACCGCAAGGAAGAAAAGGTATAGCTTTTGAGGTTAGAATGTTCCGTCAGTATGGCATAGGTCGAGGCAACGCCTGAAAATCCGGTGACTCTTTCGCTCTTCATCTTATCCAGAACCAGATTCGGGTAAACAAAACTATTTTCTATCACGAGTTTGCCGCCTGTAAGAAGGTGAGTCAGCATTACAGAATTGCCGTAGGCATAGACAAAAGGAAGGATGGCCATGACACTATCCTGTTCCGTCAAACCGAGATAACTAATGATCGCATCGGCGTTGGCAACAAGATTGCAGTGGGACAACATCACCCCCTTGGGCTGACCTGTCGAACCTGAAGTATAGATAATCTGCGCAAGATCGTCAGGAACCTCCATCCCGGGGGGATGACCGTCAGGTTTTAGCAATTCTGATTCTGTGAGTACAAACCGGAGGTCTGATGAATCGAATGGATCCCCCGTTTTCTTCCAGGTTGACGAAAACGTAATCAAACCCGCGGCACCGACATGCCTAATCACTCTTTTGACTTCTTCGGGAAGAACCTGGGAATGGAGCGCTACGACAACGCCGTTCAAACCCAGGACCGCCAGATAAGAAGCAATATATTCGGCCGAGTTTTCCATCCATAAGACAACGCGATCCCCCCTTGAGAAACCACCTTCCTTCAACCGGGCCCGAAACCTGAATTCCAAGTCCGCCAGAGCGGAGTAGGTCCATGTTCGATTTTTATGCACGACAGCGGTCCGATTTGGAAATTTCTGAAAAACTTGAGCAATTTTATTTTCAACTCTTGATCGGGTGACCGTCGGTTTTAAAATCTTTCCTGTTTCTGTTTTAGGAAGAAAAGGTGTCATTTCCACATATTTGGGCACCATAAAGTCTTCAAGATTTTGCCGGCAGTGATAGAACACCTCTTTCTCCGTCAATTGGGAACCCTCTCTCGGAACGATCATCGCCTTAACCGCCTGTCCCAGAATTTCATCCGGAACTCCGACCACGGCCGCTTCTAAAACATCCTTGATGCCATAAAGGACATTTTCTACCTCTTTGGGGCTGACCTTTTCTCCTCTTGTCTTAATGACATCGTCTTTCCGCCCTACAAAATAAAGATAGCCTTCTTCATCGGTACGAAAAAGATCACCGGAGTAAAGGACTCTTTCGCCGGGAATCCAGCCCGGTTTTAAAACCTTTTCGGTTTCTTCCGGCATCTCCCAGTATCCCTTCATGACATTAGGTCCGCGGACAACCAATTCCCCGACCAATCCCGGAGCAACAGGCGTCCCATCATCATCCACAACAACTACCTCAACATTGGGCATGGCCTTCCCCACCGAACCGGGCCGAATATCTATTTGATCCGGCGGAAGGTAAGCAACCCTTTTGCACTCGGTGAGTCCATACATTGAATAAATCTTGACATGAGGAAAATTCTCCCTTAAACGGACAATAAAAGAGGCGGGAAGAAACGCGCCTGTATTGGTAATATAGCGAAGATGAGAGAAATCATATTTCGTCAAGTCCATTTGAAAGAGAATCGCGAGAATCGTCGGAACAATTGGAAATCCGGTTACCTTTTCACTGACCAATCTTTCGATGACGACAGGAGGATAGGCGAATGAGCGTTCAAGAACCACTGTTGCGCCCGCTTTGAAACCCATGAAGATCTGATACAAACCATAATCAAACGAAAGGGGAAGGACATTCATAATCACGTCGTCCGCGCGATTTTCAAGGTAAGCTGCAATTGAAGCGGCCGCTGATACCATATTCAGGTGGGTCATCATCACCCCTTTGGGAACTCCCGTTGAGCCCGAGGTATAAATAAGGCCTGCAAGATCGTTTTCATTATTCTTCTTAACCGGGGGCTGATCGTATTGAACAAATTGTTCGAGAAGATGATGAAGAAATATAAACTCCCTCGCATCGTCCCGGGGCTTCCCTATGGAATTCCCAACGATTATCACGTTCTGAAGTTGAGGAGTCTGGAGCAGGCATTTTTCTATAGAAGCAAGCTTTAATCCGTGTGTGATCAGGATTTTTGCTCCAGAGTTATTCAGGATATTCGTCATCTTGTCTGATTTAACCGTCGGGTTTACGACCACAAAGACGCCGCTTGCCTTTAATACGGAAAAGACTGACAGAACCGCTTCGACGGAGTTCTCCAGGCAGATGGCTACGCGATCTCCCGGTTTTATCCCGGACGAAATGAGCGCATGGGCCAGCCGGTTCGATCGTTTCTCGATGTCATGGTATTCCAATCTCTGATCGCCGCAAATCAGGGCTATTTTGCCTGAAAATTGCCGGGCGCTCTGTTCGAGGAAATCTTCAACCTTCATTATGTTGTTTCACCGACTTTAGCAAGTTTCTTTTCTATGAATGAAACCAGATTGTTAATGGAGTCTAAATTCGCCGGGATGACCTCGGCATCTTCAATGGTAATTTGATATTTTTCTTCCAGAAATGAGATCAGCAGCAAGACACCGGTGGAATCAATAATTCCTTTTTCCAGAAAAGAGTCTGAATTCGAGAGTCCGTGATCATCCTGTCCAAAAAGACAATTGTCTATAATATATCTTCGTATATCCTGTTCAACATTTTGTATCATTTGCCCGCCTATTGAATTGATTAATAAATTGATCCACCAGAAGCTGAGAAGAAAGAATGCCGACAAAAGCCATATTGTCCTTTACACTGCTTAATTGATTCTTTTTCCCTTTCTCCACCAGTTTTTCGACAGCGTGAGGATTAAACAATCCGTCTTTTTCGATTCTTTTAAAAGAAAGGAGTTCTTCCACATACCCATTGTGGAGCGAAGGAGTCTCCTTGCTGAAGAAGCTCCTGGCATCAGGGGCACGGTAAGGCTGTTTATACCTGTTCCTGACCCTTGAAGGAATTAAATCGCCTGCCGCCAGCTTCAAGATGTATTTTTCATTCAGAACTTTCATTTTTAGCCGCGAAGGGATTTTGGCCGCAAACTCGACAAGCGGGTGGTCGAGAAAAGGGAACCGTCCTTCTACGGAATGGGCCATCGCCATTCGATCTCCCTGGGAGGAAAGGACATAACCTGGAAGAAGATACTTTGTTTCCAGGTATTGGGACTGGGAAAAATGATCCCATTTAGAGTAGGCTTCAGGAAGGGAATGGGCTACAGTCCCAAAGGCATTGGTGCCTTTTAGTTCTGATTTTATATAATCGGAATAAAAAAGTTTAAGTCTTGAAGTCAATTCCCATCTCGGCAAATGGGAAAAAAGAGGATTTGAAAGATCGTCTGTTTTGATATGAAAAAATGCTTTTAAGTAAGCTTCAGGTTGAGACTGAATATTCTGCATGTAGGGATAAAGTTTTTTGAGTAAAAGGGGCCGCCTCCTGGAATCGGGATAGGTTGACCAAAACCTGCGGATCTTTGCTTCTTTAAATATATCGTAACCGCCCAGCATTTCATCAGCCCCCTCTCCCGTTAAGACGACTTTGTATCCACTTTTCCTGACCAGCTTTGAAAGGAGATAAAGAGGCGCAGGGGCAGTTCGGATGACCGGCTTTTCAGTATGCCAGATGACGCCAGGAAAAACATTTTGGATGTCCTGATAAGTACAATGGATTTCCTGGTGTTTGGTCCTTAAAAAATTAACCGTCTCTCTCTGATAGTCCCTCTCGTTGAATTCAGGATCTTCAAAGGTGACTGAAAAAGTCTCGATAGGCTTATTTGAAAGTTTTGCGGCAAGGGCTGTGATAATAGATGAATCTAATCCGCCGCTCAAGTAGGCGCCGACAGGGACATCGGATCTTAAACGGATCCGAACGGCATCCCTCAAAATCTGCATTAATTGGCCGGCCACTTCCTGTTCACTCTCCATCCCCTCAAACAGGGCTTCACGACCCAAAGGATAACCAATCTCCCAATAGGTCTTGATCGATATTTTGCCGTCTGAAAATAGAATAGAATGACCCGGAGGCAATTCCATAATCCCTTTAAAAATACTTTTCGGAGGGATGGTGGACCAAAAAGTGAAAATCTGATCGAGGCCGACGGGATCAACCTCTCTGGCAACATCGGGGTGAGCAAAAATGCTTTTAATCTCGGAGGCAAAGATCAACGACCGATCGGTAAGGGTGTAAAAAAGAGGCCGTACGCCCAGCCGGTCACGTGAAATAAAAAGCCTTTGCCGCCGCTGGTCCCAAATGGCAAAAGCCCATTGACCGTTGAGATCATTAACGCACGCCTCTCCTTTTTCTTGATAAAGGTGAAGAATCACCTCTGTGTCGGAGGAAGTGGCAAAACGATGCCCCATTTTGATTAATTCCTGTTTGATCTCCAGATAATTAAAAATTTCGCCGTTAAAACTGATCCAGAGCGTTCTGTCTTGATTAGACATCGGCTGATGACCGCCCCCGAGATCAATGATACTCAGTCTGGCGTGCGCCAAACCCATCGGCCCGTCCGTGTAAATACCGGTATCGTCAGGACCCCGGTGATGGATCATCCCGATCATCTTTTGAAGAATTCCCGGTTGAACCGCTCTTTCCTTAAAATTCAAAACGCCGGAAATCCCGCACATGGTTATCTGGCCCCTCTGGAGGAAAGAACGACTTTAATCGTCGAAAAGATAATGGCGATATCCAGCCAAACAGAGGTATTTTTGATATAGTATAGATCGAATTTAAGCTTTTCGAAGGCGTCTCTGACGGAAGAACCATACGGATATTTAATCTGGGCCCAGCCGGTAATCCCCGGTTTAATAGAGTGCCGGAGCGGATAATAGGGGATCTCTTGATTGAGGGTGGCGACAAAGGAGGGCCTTTCCGGCCTGGGTCCGACAAAACTCATCTCTCCTTTCAGGACATTGATAAGTTGAGGAATCTCATCCATTCTTGTTTGACGCATGATTTTACCTATCCGCGTCACTCTCGGATCATTATTCATTGCCCATACGGGACCGGTCTTTGATTCGGCATCTATTCTCATTGATCTGAACTTGATTAAAGTGAAGGTCTTGCTATTCTCACCTATCCGCTCCTGTCTTAAAAAAACAGGACCTTTAGAATCCAGCCGTATTAAAACAGGAATCATTAAAAAAAATGGAATCGAAAAAATAAGCCCCAGACCGGAGAAGAAAATATCCAGTGACCGCTTAACCGCTTTAGTCACATTATTGATTTTAAACCCATCGGAATAGATAAACCAACTCGGTTTTAAATCATCCAGGTCCACCTTTCCGGTTATTTTTTCATAGAAAGAAATGCCATCTTCTATCTTTACTCCCAACATCTTGCATTTCAAAAGCTCATTAACCGGCAGGGTTCCGCGCCTTTCTGACAAAGCGACGATAATCTGATCAATCTTTTCGTTCCTGGCCATTTGAAATAAGTGAACGTAATCCCGTTTCACTTTATTATTCATTTTGGCTTTTTCACTTTCACCGGGATTTTCATCAATAAATGCAACTATTTCGAAGCCTAATGATTTATTGGAAACAATTTCGTTTCCTATCTCTTTAGCAAGAGACCCGGAACCTACAATAACCACTCGATTATTTAAAAAGCTGGTCTCCAGGAAGAAGCCATAGACATATCTCCAGGAAAGTAAAAACAGGGGACAGATGACTAAACTTGTTATAAAAATTCCTCTTCCAATAAGAACTTCTCGAAAAAGAAAGGTGACTCCGGTAATAATGATACCCGCGGCTCCGATCGCCTGTATCAGTCTTTTTGAATGTTCCCACTTATACAGGCTATGCCTGAAAGTATAAAGATCATTGTAAAACAGGCAGGTCTGGCAGATCGCCGTAAATAATAGCCCTTTGGGTATTACCTTCGCATCTGTCAAAATGAAGTGCGTGTCAAAATACTGGCGAATTAAAATGGCTAACGGAACGGATATAAAGATCAAAAAACCGTCCAACGCAAAAAATAAAACGCTTCGGAATTTGAAATATTGTTTAAGAACACTGATCATGACTCTAAGAGAACCCTTTTCCGGTCATACCGGGTTAATAATATCCATACCCGTTAAGATAGCTTGTTGACCACCTTGTTTTCATTCCATTTAAAACAACTCCCAGGATTTTGTCTTTCGGAAGCGATGCCAATGCATTCTTCACCACGCTCCGGGACGGCCCCTCTGACCTGACCACCATGATGATTCCGTCAACGATACCTGCAATAATCTGCATGTCCACCAAAGGCAAAACAGGGGGACAATCGACCAAAATATAATCGTAAGAATTTGAAACCGTTTCGATGACTTTTTTTAATCCGGCGGCAAACGCCGGGCCGTTCACCTTTTTATTTTTAATGACATTATCCAGAGTCATGACATCGAGACCTCTGATGGCCGTTGATCCTATGGCCTGACCCTCGCGGGATTTGCTTGCCAGAATCGAATTCAGCGAAGGATTGATGGCATCCCCTTCCAGAAGCAACACTCTTTTTTCGAAATCCCTGACAACCACTTTTGCCAGTTGAGTAATGGTTGTTGTTTTCCCTTCACCCTTAACGGCGCTCGTTATCGCAATCGATTTAATTTCATCACCGTTTATTCTTCTTTCGATTCTTGAAAAGAGAATTCGATAATATTCATCAGCCGGAACAATTTTCGGATCAACTCCGGAACGGGAATCTTTTTTTGACAATTCAGCCTCCTTAATTTACTTTTATTACCTGATCACGCTATCCGGACGATTTTCAGGTTGATCAGAGAATAACTTTTTTATCTTTTTATTATTTGCATTCAGGGTTGGAATCCCTGCTAAAACGTGTAAACCCAACTCTTCTTCAATCTCCTCGGGTTTCTTAAATGACGTATCAAGGGCTTCGACCAGAAAAATCAAACCCGCCCCGGCTCCAAATCCTCCCGCCAGACACATTCCGAATACACCCGCCAGAATCGGTTTAGAAGGTTTTTCGGGTAAATTGGCAAGATCCATAATCCTGAACTGTTCCCCCTTTTGACGTTTCTCAAGATTTTCAGAAAGCTTGGCGCTTAATTTCTTTTCCAGTAACGACTGATAAGCCCGTTTGGTGTCATCATAGTCACGGAGCAACCCTTGCACCTCCTGTTCACGAAGAGGCGTCGAGGCTACTTCTTTTTCTAATTGCTGGATCTTTAGACCAAGGGACTGTTGTCTTTCTCTTAACGATTGGATTTCTTTATTCGTATCAAATAACTGCCTTTGAACAGCCGATCCATAAAGCGCACGGATATCGGGATTTATCTTTCCTTTAGTCTTATCATCTGCAGAATCCTTCCGGGCAAGCGCATCTTCCACATCTTTTATTTTTCGTTTCAGGATAATGACATCGGGATAAGCGTCGGTATAATCCGCCTGGAGAGATTCCAGCGTCCTTTTCATTCTTTCAAGATTGTCATAGTCCGGGTTATTGGACCCTCTCTCCGTTTGTAGTTCAGTTCCTGTGACAGGAATATTTCTTGCAACTTCCAGCCTTTTTTCAAGCGCGCTTTTTTTATCTTCTTCGAGGTTAAGGGATGCGGAAATGGTTTGAAGCTCCATCTGATACCTGTCCAGGGAGCGAAGATTGGCATCAAGCTGTTGGGGGAGGCTCCCCATATATTTTCGTTTATGGTCGCTGATCTTTTGCTCCTGTTTGTCGAGAGACTCTTTCAGTCTTTGCAGTTCAACTTCCAGAAAGTCGGTCGTGCCTTCTATCAGATCTTGACGAACTTTCAGATTTTCTTCGATGTAAAGAGAAGCGAGTTTATTCGTCACATTCATCACGGTCTTGGGGTCACTACCTTCAAAAGAGATAATAAAAGCATCGACATTACGCGATCCCACAGTTTTAATGTCGATTTGTTTTCTCATTGAATCCAACACCTCTTCGCTGGATAAATTTTTAATTTCTTTTTTGTATAACCCAAATTCATCAATAATTTTATGAAGGAGCGACCGGCTTAAAATCTGCTGTCTGATCGTCGCTAAACGGTCTTCCATTGTTCCGCTGATGGCCGGTTTTACATAATCAGAGGGTACTTTTTGAGGCTCAACCAGGATCAAGGTTGAAGAGATATAGGATTTCGGGAGATATTTATAAAGGAAAATAGCGGGGATAAGAGAAATTAATACAGGAACAATAAGCCACCATTTCCTTCGCGAGATGATATCCAGATAATCAAAGATTAATATCCTTGTGTCAGGGTTTTTGGCCGAAGCATTTATCGAAAAAGTTTTCATTTAAAAAGGTCTCCATGGCGATAAATTGGTTGAAAGCATTAACAGAAATTGATTCGAACGAAGCGATTCGGTCACTCTCCCTTCCGTATCCTGATCATAATGAATATAAGACAAAGAACTGTTTAACCACTTCAACAGGAGATAACTTAAGCCTACGGTATTGTTCCAGGATCGGGCATGATAGTTGGAGCCGGGAATAGCTCCGATGGAGTCGCCGTAACTTGCCGAAATATTTCCATTTAGGTCTTGCCAGAGGGTTTTGGAAACCGAGACCGTAACCTGCTGATTAATCGTGCTCGTCCCTGCCATTCCTCCTCCACTTCCCATATTTCTGCTATAATCGGCCGAAACAGATCCCCTTTCAATTTTTCTATTCAGGTTCAGATCAAATAGCCCGAAGACGCTCCAGCCTGTTGTTACTCCAACTCCCGCTCCAGCCTGAATCACTGTAAATTCACCGGCTCTATGGGTCCATTGAACGTTGGATGTCAAAGACTTGCTATTGCTCCCGGGTTTATACCGGAAATAATTTACCCCGCCCATAAGCGCCAGTTGATCGAATGAGGAAAGCGTCTCGACCAGTGAAGATGAGGCTGAATGGGTTTCGGAGTCCACATACTGAACCGAAGTGTATTCATTGTTGACATAATCATAGCTCATAGAGATGTCCCATTGCCGGGACAGGAGGTATTTTCCATTCACTCCGGCGCTTTCCTGAAGAAAATCAGTGCCGTGAATCAGAACCCCTTCATTCAATTGAGAAATCGATTCTCCGGATGGCGTTGAAACCACTGACCCTTTTATTCCTGCCGACCAGCGCCGGGCCCCGTAAGTATAATCGAGAGATCCAGAATGGTTTCCGTTAAATTTGTTGGTCAGATTATTGTTCCTGGAATAAGTGCTTTCAAATGAATAACTGGTCCCGAGATGGCCCTGTGGGAATTTATATTCCAGTTGAAGCGAAGCCACCGCGGACGAAATATAGTCATCCGAGCGAAGGTTTGTCCTGGCATCGAAATTTTCAAAATACCGTTCCGAGAACTGTAATTGAGGGGTTGCTGTAAAAGGCATTGCGTTAATCATCTCCGGTGAAATAAGAGCCAACACATAAAAAATGGCTCCTTGTTTAACTCTTTTCCAAATATTCGGCATCTTCAAATGTCAGATTGGATTTACCATTTTTTTATGGGGCATTCTTTCCCAAATCTGCCATTTGTCTTAACAGCGGAATTCCGGCTCATAACCTCACCACATTGGGGGCATTAAATTTGAGCGTGACGTTCCGAGTATCAAAAACCAGTTTTCCAAGCCTGATTATCCTCCCATAATCCACTTTGGGATGATGATTCAAAATAACGACCACCTCGCACGCCTGGATCACCTTGCTCTCAAGTCCGGTCCGCTGGAAATTTCTCCCTCCCAGGGTAAACTGCTGAATGAAAGGGTCGTAAAATTCCACATCCATCCCTCTCTGGAGCAGAAGGTCTATCACCTCAAGAGAGGGAAGTTCCTGGGTATCATCCACTTTTTTTTCTTCGGATATGCCGATGATCAAGATTTTAGTCCCTAAAAGACAGGTCTTGCTTTCATTCAGCAACCGGGTAATTCTCGAAACTATATAGTCTGGCATCGATGAATTGATCTGTTTGGCCAGATCAAAAAATTTCAAACTCACCCCGTTCATCTTTGACGGAAGATAGACCGGTTCATCCCAATGAGCCGCTCCTCCCAGGCCCGGCTCGGGATAGAAATCCATAAAGGCCAGCCGATTAACCCTTGCGGTTTTCAGGACTTCCCAAACGTCTATGCCCATCCTGTCGCACAATAGCGCAAGTTCATTGACCACAGCGGAACCGACCCTTTGAAATGTTTTTTCAAGAAGCCTCACCATCTCTGCCGTTTCGGGAGAGGATACCGAGACGACATCCCGGCCAAACTGTTCATAATATTTCTGGGCCACATCGGCGCAGTGAGGGGTGAATCCGCCGACTATTTTAGGAACCCCCTTTGGTTTAAATTTAAGATTTCTTTGGCCTTCTTTTATGAGAGGAGAGTGGACCAAAAAGAGGTCTTTTCCTATTTCAAATCCGGCGTTTCGCAAGGCGGGGACCAATAATTCATCATCCGTTCCCGGATAGGTTGTATTTTCCATAACGATAAGCTGGCCGGGGCGAATATGGGGAATAACCTTTTCAATGACCTTGAAAATGTTTGAAGGGTCGGCAAGTCTTGTTTTCCCGGGTGATGGGGAAACAGAGAGGTGAATGACATCCATCGAGTTTAATGATTCGAAGCAGGTCGTCGCTTTTAATTTCCCGGCCGCTACGACCTCGGCCACAAATGATGAGGGGACGTTGGCCAGATAAGACCGCCCGATTTGAATGGTCTCCACCTTTACGGGGTCAGGGTCAATTCCTGTAACTTCAAAGCCAGCCTGAGCCAATTCTGTGGCAAGAGAGAGACCAATGTGACCCAGATCCACTACCCCAATTTTGAACTGCCTGCTGGCAAAGCTATCTAAGAGATGGCGCTTCCAGTTCAATTCTTCTAAGGCTGTTTTAGGCATTTGCATGTATTTCTGTTTTGTTTCTTATGATTAAAATTTCTGTTATTTATATACGAAAGGAATGAAATTAACAATCCCCTCGATTTAGGGGGGAAAATCTGCTTAGGAAAGGACGATAAGCATTCGCGGAGTGACAAATTTTGTCATATATTACCGGTTAAAAGAGAAAACGGAGACCGGAGACATACCGGTGATCGGGAAATACAAAGGTCCATCTCACCTCTGCCAGGGTACGCGGGGTCGAAATAAAGTCAGAAATGTGACTCTGAATAGGAAAAGCCACTTTTAGCACGTCTGAAAGAGGGAGAGGAAAATCTGTAACGATACAGGCCCCGCCGCTGCTAACATTCATCACCATTCCTTCACGGCCTGCCGCTTGAACTTCCTTTTCGGACTTTGGATCGACCGATTCATCCGGTTTTTGGTCCGACGAATCCATTCGACCTGTGAACCGGTCGAACCTGAGATCGGAGGACGGAAGTTCGAAACCGGTTGCCCCTGCTGGCGGATAACAGGTCACGGCAAGATTGACTGAAAATCTTGGGCCGCGCGGAGTTTCCTCTTTTTTGTCTGCCATAAAAACTCCTTTCAAATTTCAACTTTAAAATGTAAAATGAGATTTACTAATCCAATCAGACTAAATTGTCAATCCCCCTCTTTGGGGGGGGGACGCTATCTTGACTTTGACTTTTGCTTATAAATTCTATATTATTTTGAAATAAATTTATAAACTTCCAGTTAAAAGACGATCTCGCTTCTTAAGGATATTAAAGGGTTTCTTATCATGATCTTAGGCAAACACCATTTACTGACATTAGATCATCTTAAAAACCAAACTGCGGGTAAAAGTGAAAACTTCGAAGAGGCTTCCCGGAATGTTCTGGGAATCTTTCGGGAGACCGTTCACTTTGATTCAGCCTGGATCATTAAATTTGATCCTGCCTCTCTAAACATTCTTAATATCTATTTACACCAATTTAATCAAAAAGCCTTTTCGGGATATCTCGATTTTTTTTATGCGACAACCCCGGTACCGACCATCCGACAGATTAAAAATGAAGGATTTATCTCTAAAAAGGGGTCTGATCTGATTGAAAATGACCTCTGGATTAAAAACCCGTTTTATAAAGAGATCCTCCAGCCTTTGAATCTCCATTTTTTTCTGTCCACCGCCTGTATCACTTCGCAACAGGAGTATATCGCCAATGTGGTCCTCTGGAGGAGCAACAACAGGCATGATTTTTCTACCCATGATTGTTTTTTCATGGAGAAAGCATCGGGCTATTGCGCGGAACTGTTCAAGCCAGTCACCCTGCCCGGAAATGGAACTGAAAAACCTGATATTTTGAAGGCGGTTTCACGCCGTTCTTCGCCTGGAATTATTATTTTAAATCGAAATAATGAGATTCAGTTCATCAATCAAGAAGCCAAAAATATTTTCACCATTGTGAAAAGCGGCAAGGCTTATTTATCGATGACCGATGAACAGAGATTCATGGAGAAACTCTACGATATAAAAGAAAAAGTGATTCAAACGCTCGCTACCGGAACCGCCAATCCGAAAATGGGTCCTGTTTGCGAAGTATTTGCCTTCCGGGGAACGACTTTCATTTGCAGGGGATTGCCGCTCGAAGGGAAGGATATTCAGCAAGAATCGATTATCATTCTTGTGGAAACGGTAAAAGAAGATCGCGCCGACACCCCATCCTTAAACGGCGGGGGATTCATGTTCACCGCCCGGGAGAGGGCTGTGGTAAACCTGATCGTCCAGGGGCTCGCAAACAAAGAGATCTCTTCGGAGTTGGGAATCGGCATCCATACCGTTAAAGACCATATTAAAAATATTATGGAAAAACTGGAAACCCATACCCGGTCAGGGATTGTCGCAAAGCTGATGGGAAAATAACCCCGCCCAAAGCATTCTCACAGGGATTGCTTCGGGCTTTGCCCTCGCAACGACCTTTCAGGTCGGATCGCCACGCACCCTATGGGTGCTCGCGATGACAGGTAAAACAACGGTTTGTAACCTCCTGTCGCTGTTCCTGGGAGCCTTCCTTCGATTGACATTTACCCGCATGCTTGCTAATCTTGGGTAAAATTTAGTCAGGCCGATGAAACATGACGACATTTCTTTTTAACCGTTTGATTCAGTTTTTTATCACCCTTATGGGAATTACCGTCATCACGTTTATGATCATGCACCTGGCTCCGGGGGAACCGACCGACACCCAGACCAACCTCAACCCTAAAGTCAGCCTCGAAGCCAAAGAAAATCTCCGCAAGATCTACGATCTCGACAAGCCTCTTTCGGTCCAATATTTCCGCTGGCTCAAAAAATTCGCCACCTTTGATTTTGGAATCTCTTTTATCGACGGGCAACAGGTCAACCAGAAAATTCTCCAGCGCCTCCCGATTACCATCGCGATCAACCTTCTTTCTCTGGGGCTCATTGTATTGGTCGCGACGCCCTTTGGCATATTAGGCGCCGCGAAACAAAATTCTTTTTTTGACGTCTCGTCGACCCTCTTTGTCTTTATCGGCTTTGCTATTCCCACTTTTTGGCTTGCATTGCTCCTCATGATTTTGTTCGGCGTACAGCTTGGCTGGCTCCCGATTTCGGGCTATCAATCTCTCGATACCGAAGGGTTATCTTTCGGCGCGAGGCTGATCGATTGGGGTAAACACCTGATTCTCCCTGTTTTTGTTTCGGCCTTCGGAGGCCTGGCCGGGTTTTCACGCTACCTCCGTTCAGAAATGCTTGAAGTCATCCGGCAGGATTATATCCGGACCGCTTACGCCAAAGGGTTATCTGAAAATTCGGTTTTATATAAACATGCGTTTCGAAACGCGTTAATTCCGATTGTCACGATTTTAGGCCTTTCCGTTCCGGGGTTAATCGGCGGAAGCGTGATCTTTGAGACGATCTACGCGATTCCCGGTATGGGCCAGCTCTTTTTTCAATCGGTGATGATGCGGGATTATCCGCTGGTGATGGGGATTACCATTATCGGAGCGTTGTTAACGATGTTTGGAAACTTTTTAGCAGATATCTCCGTTGCCCTCGTCAACCCTAAAGTGTCCGTTATCACAAAGACCTCCTAGATGCGCCGCATAACCCGATTTTTCCGTTCCATTTATCAGAATAAAGTCACCTTCGGCGGCCTCCTGATTATTCTGTTTGTGTTTATGGTCGCTTTAATGGCTCCGGTACTTTCGACAGACGACCCGAAGACCATTGACCTTAAAAATATCCTCTCCCCCCCTACGGGACAACATTGGATGGGGACGGATGAACTGGGTCGAGATGTCTACTCCAGAATTATTTATGCTTCCCGCGTTTCACTCAATGTGGGTTTTGTGGCTGTCGGGATTTCAATTCTGATCGGAATGGTCATGGGAGCTCTGGCAGGGTATTATGGAAGCAAAATCGACGACGTTCTGATGCGCTTTACCGATATGATGCTTTCGATTCCGACTTTTTTTCTGATTCTGGCCACGATTGCTTTTTTGGGGCCAAACCTTTTTAATATCATGGTGATCATCGGCATCACCAGCTGGATGGGCGTTGCCCGGCTGGTCCGGGCTCAGTTTATCTCGGCCAAGGAGATGGATTATATCACCGCAGTCCGGGCTCTGGGGGCCAATGACGGAAGAATCATTCTCCATCACATTCTACCCAATACCCTGTCGCCGGTTTATGTCTCCGCTATTCTCGGGGTTGCGGGGGCCATTCTGGTCGAGTCTTCGCTCAGTTTTCTCGGACTCGGAATTCAACCCCCCACGCCAAGCTGGGGAAATATTCTGATGGCCGGCAAAGATAATATTGAAATCGCCTGGTGGCTCTCTTTTTTTCCCGGGGCCGCTATTTTGATCACTGTTCTGGGATATAATCTTTTGGGAGAGGGGCTCCGCAATATGCTCGACCCCCGCCTTAAGCGGTAAGGTTGGTGAAAATGCCCCCCATTTGCGTTGCTCCTGGACAGCCAGTGATCCTGCGTCCAGTTCATGTGTCATTGCGAGCGATAGCGAAGCAATCCAGGCTTTAAGATTGCTTCGTCACAAGAATCGTTCCTCGCAATGACAGCGCGAAGGATTTTCAATAGGCAATAAGAAGGAAAGTAAGATGTTAACCGATACGCACTGTCATCTGGACATGCTGGGTGAACCCAAAGAAGTAGAGGCGATCATCGCTCGGGCACGGGAAACGGGCCTGGTATTGATGGTCACCATCGGGACGGATTTGGCATCGAGCCAGAAAGCAAGCGATTATGCCCTGAACTACCCCGACGTTTATGCGACGGTAGGAATGCACCCTCACGAAGTTAAAACCGCCACCCCGGAAATCTTTGACCAATTCAAAGAGCTGATCCGAAAAAACTCAAAAATCAAAGGCATCGGCGAAACTGGATTGGATTTTTATTACGACCATTCTCCGCGTGAAACCCAGAGAAGCTGTTTTGCCAGCCATATTCAATTGGCAAAAGAAACGGGCCTTCCGCTCATCGTCCATAGCCGGAATGCCGCGGAAGAAACAATTGAAATTCTAAAAATAGAAAATGCGGTGGAAACCGGGGGGATTATTCACTGTTTTACCGAAAATCTCGATATGGCGAGAAAAGCGATTGCCATGAATTTTATGATCTCTTTTTCAGGAATTATTACCTTTAAGAACTCCACCGAGCTTCAGGAGGCCGCGGCTCAAATTCCCCTCGATAAAATCCTCATCGAGACGGACGCCCCTTTTCTCTCCCCGATCCCGTTCCGGGGAAAGAAAAACGAACCGATGCGGGTCAAACAGGTGGCCGAAAAAATTGCCGAAATTAAAAACATCCCGCTCGAAGAAGTCGAACGGGTCACAACCCAAAACGCCAAAACAATCTACGGTATCCCTATTCCCTAAAACAGAGATAGGATTTGCAACTCCTTGTTTTGCCTGTCATCGCGAGCATCCATAGGGTGCGTGGCGATCTCGGTTCAAGAAGCCTAGATTGCTTCGCTACGCTCGCAATGACAACTTCCTATCGCTGTTCTCAGGCTATTTATTAAAGGAGGCGGGTCCGCCCTTTAGGTTCCTCTCCGAATAGTGGGAATCCTGAATCCCCGTATCTATTTTGATATCACTGACATCGAGATGGGTCTCAACGCCTGTTTGGACATTCACCGTGGTCACTTTATCCCACACCCACGCATTATCCTGTTTTTTCCAGGAAATGGTCTGCTTTTTAAAAAGCTTTCCGGTTTCATCGTAAAAATCGACTTTATCTTTTAAAAAAAGGTCTTTTGAAATCCATTTCACGACCTTTCCGTATTGATAGAGCGGATCTTTCTTTTTTGGCACAGACTCCACCATATAATAACTCTTTCCGTCCAGAGTCTCTTCACCCAGAAAAGTATGGGTGTCCTCTTCAACATTGCGAACGGCCATATCTCCGGGTCTTAAATCAGAACCCTGGAAAGCCTCATCGTTGTTTGAATCAGGGAGCTGGATAACCTTTCTCAAAACAGGTATATAAAGCCAGGCTTCGCTTTTTTTAGGCCCTGTTCTGTAAAACCATCCCATAAAACCCGACCCCTTGCTTTCCGGAGGGTATTCCTGAAAAATCATGACTTTGGAGTCGACGCCATTTTCTCCGCGATAATTTTTCCAGAATCTCTGCATGATCATCTTTCGTTCCGACCCATCTTTTTCTTTGAAATGAAACGTTAATTTCGACCGCTGATCGGACCCGGGATTAATGTTTTCGGCCTTATTGATGATTTCTCTTCCGGTTATCCCCTCTTTAAGTTCAGGCCCTTCCGCGGATTCTTCGGCCAAACCCTTCATGCTAAAAGTAACAACAAAAACCGCCGCCATGAACCCTGACACGACACCCCTCTTAACATAAGTCATAAAAACTCCTCAATAAATTAAATTTTAAAGAAATTAGCATGTTTGGGCGTGAAAATCAAAGTAAAACAGCCGCGTTCATCGATAAACACGAAGAACAGGTTGACAACGGATAACATCTGGTCTTACAATTTTTCTTTATTGCCAAAAGGGGGTTCAAATCAGCGATTCAACTAAAATTAACCCGCCCCGGCGGGATGTCCCGCCGGAAGAGGCCGGGAAAAATCCGCTTCAACTGATCGATCAACTGCTTTCCATAACCCCGCAGGAAGATCCCCGTTTTCCAACGCTTTATGCCCTTCGCAAGCAGATTCTGGAAGAAAGCCTGAGCTGGCAGAAGGTTCAGGGGGAAATCAAGAAGCTCAACCAGGTCATCGAAAAAGTGACCGCGCCCGCTAACAGAATAGGCACTTTCCTCGGGTTTCCCGATGAGACATTTGCCCACATCGTCGTCGGCGGAGCCGATTATTATACCAGCGTCGATCCGCGCCTTGATCCAAAAGATCTCCAGGTAGGCGCGAGGGTCCTCGTGAATGAGGCCTTTTCGGTCATCAAATCCATTGGCTACGAGTCCGGCGGGCCGGTGATGAAGATCACCGATATTCTCCCCGATGGCAGGCTTCGGGCGGGGCAGGAACCTGCGACCCACTCGACCCTGTTAATCCGGTCGACTCAACTCTCTGCAGAAAATTTAAAGGTCGGCGAAGAGGTGAGGGTAGATCCCGGCCATCGGGTCGCCATTGAAAAGGTCAGCACGGCAACACAGCGGGAATATTTTCTCGAAGAGACGCCGAAAGTCACCTGGGAAGAGATCGGCGGGCAGGAAGAGGCCGTTGAAGCGATCCGGAATACGTTGGAATTCCCGCTTTTACACCCCGGGCTCTTCAAGAAATTCAGTTTTTCCCCTCCTAAAGGATTCCTATTATACGGCCCCCCCGGCTGTGGAAAAACGTTGATCGGAAAAGCCACCGCAAACAGCCTGGTCCAAAAATTAAGAGAAAATTCCCAGGAAAAGATTGAAGAATATTTTCTCCATGTCAAAGGACCCGAGATCCTCAATATGTGGCTCGGAGAATCGGAGAGGATGGTCCGTGATATTTTCGCAAAGGCGAAAGAAAAGCGGGGCGCCGGATATCTCCCTTTTATTTTTATTGATGAGGCGGAGTCGATTCTGGGTACCCGGAGGTCCGGACGTTCCCACAATATTCTCAGCACGCTGGTCCCGATGTTCTGCGCCGAGATGGATGGGATCGAATCGCTTCAGGAAACCGTTATTATTCTTGCTTCCAACCGGCCAGATCTGATAGATCCGGCCATTTTAAGACCGGGACGGATTGACCGTAAAATAAAAATCAAACGCCCCGACAAAACAGGAGCTGAAAACATCTTCCGCATTTATTTAAAAGAGAGTATCCCGCTGGCCCCTTCGTTTCTAAAATCTCAGGGTGAAGATTCCGCCAGGGCGAGAAAAGCGCTGATTGATTTAGCCATTGGGTCTCTTTTCGGCAAAGAGGACGCAGAAGAGCTCCTTGATCTTCATCTAAGGAGCGGAAGAAAACAAACCCTCTACCGCTCTGATCTGATCAGCGGAGCGATTATCGCTTCCATTGTCGAAAGGGCAAAAGAAAAAGCGATTAAACGGGCGATCTCCGGAGAAGAAGTGGGACTCCTTCCGGACGATCTGCTGTCATCCATCGCGGACGAATTCCGAGGGGGAGAGATACTCCCCCCCAATGATATCGTGGAAGACTGGCTGAAACTGATAGACGCCGACCCTGAAAATGTGGTCGGGATTTCACTTCGGGACAAGAAGAGAACCTTCTCCGCCGAAAGACGAATCATTTGAATGATTAAATTATTTGGAATTGAGACGGAATACGGGATCATCCGGGAAGATTTAGAGGTCGAAGCGATGGACCATGTGGTGGAGTCGATGGAGCTGGTCCGCTCGTATTTATCGGGGCCTTTCCGGCAGGAATGGGATTACGGCGCGGAAGACCCCCGGCAGGATGCGAGGGGTTTCCGGGCCGATTCCCTCGCGCAGGACGAAGAAGAGGCCGCTTTTGAAATGGCCGACCGAAAAAGGCCTTTTTCGTTTCACGAAATGAAAAGCGATCTGACCCTCTCCAACGGCGCCCGTTTTTATAACGATCATACACACCCTGAATATTCCACTCCCGAATGCCGGTCTTTAAAAGACCTGGTCATTCATGATAAAGCCGGCGAGCGGATTCTGCAGGAGTGCGCCAACCGGAGGAATGCCCGGATCGGGAGTCCGGCGGTCCAGCTTTATAAAAATAATACCGACTTCCATGGCCACAGTTACGGATGCCATGACAATTATCTGGTCCCCCGGTCGATCCCCTTTAACAGCATCGTCTCGGGACTGACCCCGTTTCTGGTCACCCGCCAGATCTTTGCAGGGGCCGGCAAGGTGGGGATCGAAACTCCCTCCGGATATCAGCGGG
>JBGPKT010000010.1:0-34051 GCA_041486115.1 Nitrospiria bacterium
CATTATAAAACCTTGTTTTGCATTGTATAAAAAACTTGTCGGTCTATCAAGTCTTATTTGGCGTTGCTGTCGAATTAAGAGATTGAAATAGGTTAGAGGGTATGCTATCTCTAGTTCTCATTTAATCTAATCCGCAAAGGGAATAAACATTAAAAAATGAAGCCGCTAAGGGTATTATTAGTTATTTCGACTCAAGGCTGGGGAGGGACTGAAGCCTATGTTTCTCTTTTGGCAAAAGGACTTCGTGAAAATGGAAATCAGGTCTGGATCGCCTGCCACAAAAAAGGGCAGATTGCGCAATCCATCAAAAAACAGCCTCATCTCTCCATCAATCTAGCCCCTCAATTTTATTTGTGGAGTCTTCTGAAGATTGTCCTGTGCGTTTTATTTCACCGGATAGAGATCATTCATGGAAATAGCGGAAAAGATTACTGGCTGGTCTTTCTTGCAGGACTGGTGACTTTCAAAAAGGTCATCCTGACGCGCCATTTAATGTCCCCCTTTTCAAGCCATACCCAAAGGATGGCGCTGATCAAAGCGGAAAACATCATCGCTCCCGCCCGGGTCACTTTTGATGTATTAAGCCGCGCCGGTATCCCCGAAGAAAAACTGGCCCTGATTTATAACGGAATCGATCCTGAACCTTTTAAAATTCCCCATGGAAAATATAGGGCACTCTATCGTCTACCCGAAAAAGGGTTTGTGACCGGAATTATCAGCAACCTCCATTACCCGAAAGGAAAAGGTCATTTTACGCTCATCGAATCGATTCCGGAGATTCGAGGGCGGATACCTGACGCCTTATGGATCATCGGGGGAACCGGTCCCCTTCTCCCTGAATTGGTCCAATCGGTTAAGAGATTGAAGGTGGATGATTGCGTCATATTCACTGGCCATTTATATCCTCATCAGGTGCCGCATGTTTTGTCCTGCCTCGATCTGTTTGTCCTCCTGTCATACGATTACGAAGGAGGATGTCCCCTGTCAATCATGGAAGCGATGGCATCCGGGCTGCCGGTCATTGCAAGTTCAATCGGCGGTAATACCGAAATCGTTAAAAATGACCAGACAGGTTATTTGATTAAACCGGAAGATACCCGAAGCCTGATCCAACATTCGCACTTTCTCTATGTCAATCAGGAAAAGCGAAAGTCGATGGGAGAAGAGGGGAAGAAAAGTATCCAGGGATTTTTTAATTATAGGCGGATGGCGGAAGAGACCGCCGGGATTTATGGAAAGGGACTTTATTGATCTTCACGAAGTTTTTAAACAGGATGAAGAACCTGACCCAGCCGCGCCTTTACTGGAAACAGATTTTTAAATACTACGTTGACCGGGTGGTTTTTCAGAAATCCTCGGTTGAATTGATCGACTCCGGAAAAGAAAAATTGGTTTTAGTCCTCTGCCCCCATATTGATGATGATGTGATCGGGCTGGGAGGGACTTTGTATCAATACTGCCAGTCGGGTACATCCGTTAAAGTCATTTATTTTTCTTCTGAAAATGACCGGAGAAAAACCGAAGGGAAACAGATTTCGGAGTTCCTGGGGTATCGGGAAACCGCCTTCTATGATTTTAAACCCGAACAGATTTCAAGATATTCTGAAATTGGAGACATCATCGAATCTACACTAAAAAAAGAATCCTTTGATGTGATTTATACCCCATTTCATCTCGACCGGCACAAAGATCATATTGCCCTGAGCCTTCATCTGGCCCACGCTCTTAAAAAAATGCCTGGCCTGAAGTCAGAAATCAGAAGTTATGAAGTCTGGTCCCCGCTCTTTCCCAATCAGGTGATTGATATCAGCGATGTCATAGAATATAAAAAGAAAGGGATTTTAATCTGTAAGAGCCAGATGGAGTCGGTGAATTATGTGGATCTGGCTCTTTCTTTAAACCGGTATCGAGGAATCACCTCAACGCGTGAAAAACAGATGGCCTATGCAGAAGCTTTTTATTCCTGCACACCTTATGGTTTTATAAAACTGCTTCAAGTGAAATGAACCCTTTGGAGGTATAATCCGGGACAAATAAGAGTTTAAGAAATAAAAATCGTTTTGTGGCCATATTTCTTAAAAACAGATATACAGGAAGGAAATTGTTTCTTCAGGCGAAGGAGACGTCCGGCTCGAAAAACATCATTACAATTCGAAATAATTCCCTCTCTCATTCCCTTGAAACGGCAAATTTTTCCTTCTTTCTGGCAATCAACGGTTTTGCCCCTGACTTCAAAACGGAACGATGATGTCCAATAGAGAAAAGTAGTTTTTGCCTTTCTTCTAAAACAATGTTGCGCTTCATTGAAATTCAGGCTTTCAAAAAACTCTTTCATAAATTGACCGTCTGCGCAGGAGCAAAAATCATGCACAGTATTTGCAGTTTTTGGTTCGAATACAAGTGTTCCTTCAGGATCTAGAAAGACAAACCATTTATGAAACCACATTGCCGTCTCAGGCGGGCCGGAGATACTTAAGCCTTGTTCGATAAAAGGGCTCGGCGTTTCAATATAGCCTCCGGCTCCCACCCTCATTATTTCCTTACATGCAGATTCGGGAGACTCCACATGTTCTAGAACATGTGAGGCGTATACGAAATTAAATGATCCAGCTATGTAGGGAATGGCCTGAACGTCACCCACAACTAATATTGCTTTTCCAGGCACATGTACCTTTTTTCCACCTCGTTCTAACCCATGGTCGAGGTCAATCTCAATGAGGTGAGTTACTCCTTTAAAAGGATCGTGTCCCGATCCAATGTCAAGAATCCTTTTTGCAAAGCGGGGTCTTTTGAAAAATGGCAGTTTTTTCATTTTTAATCCTTTAGACTATGAAACTATGAAATTTTAACCAACCGAATCCATTCAAAACTGAGAGGTATTTAATAAAACCTTTTCATATATCTTTAGCGTTTTCCTCGCCGCTTCCTCCCAGGAAAATGTCTTGACTCTCTCAAATCCCTTTTGTACTAACTTTCTCCGGAGATCTTCATTCGTAATGATTGTCTCCATCCAGGCAGAAAATCCCTCAACATCAAGAGGATCCAGAGTGATCGCGGCGTTCCCTGCTACTTCCGGAAGTGAGGAGCTGTTAGAGCAGATCACCGGAGCGCCACAAGCCATGGCTTCCAAAATGGGCATTCCAAAACCTTCATATATGGAGGGAAAAACAAAACAGGCGGAAAATGAATATAAGATCCTCAATTCTTCTCTTGAAATATACCCGGTAATAGATAATTCATTCTGGATCCCTTCATTCAAAATGAATTGTTGCATATCCTCGTTTTTCCAGCCCTTTCCTCCAGCTAGCACAAGGGAACAACCCTTTCTGAGTTGTCTGTTTCTTGAAAATGCTTTTAATAGGGTTTTAACGTTTTTTCGAGGTTCTACTGTGCCTGTAAACAGAATAAATTGATTCTTTTTAATCCCGTATTTCTCTTTGATTTTTAGAAAGGATTGTCTCTCGTGATCCGGCATAAAGAAGGGATCCACTCCGTTATAAATAGCGCTTATCCTTTCTCTCGGAACTCCAACTATTTTGACAATATCCTCCAGCGAATTTTGAGATACGGCTATGATATGGTCTGCAGATAATGCTCGTTTTTTTGTTTTCCAGGATGAGAATTTCGCGCCATATTTCTTCTTGCCAAAAGCGGGATATTTTTCCAGAGCCAGGTCATGGATGGTGAGAATATTTCCTTTTGTTCCCCGCCCAGGCAGGCGAAAATTCGGACCATGGACCACATCTATCTTTTCTTTCCATATTTTGTATGTTAAATAAGGTTTTAAACCATGAATCAATTGGACATCAGGATCACTCAAGAAAGAAAAGGATTCGTCCGAAAGATGGCTTGTATAAAGAAAAAAACGATGACCGGTTTTTAACCGGATCAGATTCTCCACTAAATGGAGCGTATGCATTCCGACCCCGCCCCTTTGATAAAAAATCGGGCTGATGTCAATCCCAATTTTCACTTTTGATTGAGTTCCCAGAGTTTCGCATACTTGACAAACGTATACATGGCGACAAAGCAGGAATAGATTAGGCCATGAACACCATTGAGAAAACCTTTCTTCAGGATATAAATTTTAAAAAAAGTCAAAATCGGATTAATTAAACATTGAGACCAGTGCGAAGAGCGGTTCCTTTCTACCTCATGTTGAGCCGCAAGCGATGTATATTGATCAAATTTCTTGAAATGATCAGAAATCTGCCGTTCCGTATAATGATCAAGCGGAGAAGTGAGATAGCCTGCAGGACCCTTAAGAATAAACTGCTCATGAACAGGAGTCTGATCATAATGTCCGTCATTTTTTTTAAACAGGCGAAGCTGATAATCAGGAAAGGCTCCTCCATAACGAATCCATTTGCCGTAGAAGAAGTTCCGCCTTGGAATTTCAAATCCGGAATAGAGCGTATGGCTTTGAATTACGGACAATATTTCATTTTTTAATTCAGGTGTTATCCTTTCATCCGCATCAACAACGAGAACCCATTCCCCTTTCGCCAGCTCAATTCCAAAGTTCTTTTGAGGTCCGAATCCGGGCCATGCTCTTTGGTACCATCTCACCGGGTATTTTGAGCAGATCGTTTTTGTACTATCCTGACTTTCCGCATCAACTACAATAATTTCATCCACCCAATCCAATTTATCCAGACACTCTTTAATATTGTTTTCCTCATTCAGGGTAATAATCAATGCCGATATCTTTGGTTTTAATCGAATATCCGACGGCTTAACCCGTTCAATTCGCCGAAAAGCCAGTCTGTCATAGACGGTTGTGATTTCTTCAATCATCTTTCGGCTGGAAAACGTTTGACGAATGCGTTCATACCCGGCTCTTTCGAATTTATCGCGAAGCGCTTCGTCTTTAATAACACGATGAATCGCATGAGCAAGAGCCGCCGCGTCGCGAGGGGGGACTAATAACCCTGTCTGTTCATCAAGAACGATTTCAGGAATGCCCCCTACTCTGCTTGCCACTACGGCTTTTCTCATGGCCATGGCTTCTAAAAGAACAATTCCAAACCCTTCTAAAACTGAGGGCAAAACAAAAACATCGACCTTGGCAAGATAAGGCCTAACATCTTTTTGAAATCCTAAAAAGTCAATATTTTCCGTCACCTTCAGCTCTTTAACCAGGCGTTTCAATTGATTGAAATAGGCTTGATCCCCTGACCCCACGATGAGACATTGAATGTCTGGAAAATAAGATTTTAGTTTATGAACCGCCTGAATCAAATATTCCAAGCCTTTGCGGGGGAAAATATTGGCAATGGTTCCAATGATGGGAGCCTTTGGATTAAAATTTGAAGTTTTGACCTTCTCGTCTGAAACATATTCATTTATTTCGATGCCGCTATAAATCGTCTGAACGCCAGATGAATCCAGGTTACATTGCATCAGCGTATTTTTAATGGAATGGGAAACAGGAATAAGCATGTCCGGTTTATTTAACCAGTATTGCCGGATTCGTCTGAACTCCAGCTCCTGCCTTAGAAAGGCCACTACAGGAACTCCGGACATTCGCGCGACAATATACCCCAATGGAATCCACCACATGTCATTCACATGAATGAGTTTAATCTTTTCGCGAACCGTAATCCTGTATAGCTGAATGACAGCAGGAAAAATAAAAGGTAAAAACTTCAGTTTTCGCCAGGGTGGCAGCAAAGAAATGATTGTTTTGATCCCCAATTTATGAAGTTCCTTAACCAGAGGTCCTTCATCAGGACAAACAACGATCGGAATAAATTTTGATCTATCCAAATAGGCAAGAATCTTTAAAAGATCCTTTTCTGCTCCACCGATAGCTGTAATTCCATGAATAAAAAGAATAGGAGTCATCAATCAGCCTCATCCCTTGAAACCATGAGTCAATACTTCTTTATAAAACCGCCAATTAAGCCACCGATTGATACGCGGACGCAGTCGCTTCCCTTTCTTAATTCTCTCTTGCATTGTTTTGGGATGTGTTCCCCGAAATTCCTTTAAGATTTCATAATAGGCGTAATCATACTCATCTACATTGGTAAAATTGTTTTTGAGGTATTCATCATCTTTATAGTAATGGGCCAAACGCTTATTTCGTTCCAGCATGATTTTAGGCGATTTTCTGACCCAGCCATAGTGGTAAACGTAGGCTCCTGAAAAAGCCCAGCGATCTTTGGGTCCCCCTTTCAGGTAAACTCCATCTTTTACAGACTCAAAACCGCTCATATCCCCGCAGGGCCGGACCCTCCCATCGTTCCTGACCAAACGGATCTCCTTCCGATACCTCCAAGGATTGGTCGACCAATAATCACCGTCAAAATGATAGTACCTGAACATCAGACCAAGAATATCTTTCCGCAATTGGTTCTCTTCTACTGATTTTATGATAACGGGAAGATCGTCTTCGTGGATCACCTCATCGGCGTTCAAATGAAAAATCCACTCCCCTTTACAGGCGGAAAAGGCAATATCGGCCTGTTGTGAAAAAATTAAACCATCCTTGCGTAAATTATCATCCCAAACCGACTCAATAATCCTGATTTTTGGATCTTTAATCGATTGAATCAGTTTCAGAGTCTCATCGTCAGATTTTCCGACATTGACCACAAATTCATCCACAATCGGCAGGATCGAGGTAATCGCTTCAATCACAGGATAATCCAATTCAATTAAATTCCGGCCAAATGTCGCGCCACTTATTTTTACCATTTCAGTCTCCCATTCCGGAGAGGCTAATTTGGTAATCCGGGGCTTCAGGATTATTGGGTGTGTCCATACTCTCTCTATTTATTTTCGATTGCACTTTAAAAGCGACTCGTAAAAAGTCTGGTGCTTTTCGACCTCTTTTTCAATCGTAAATTTTGACTCAAATCTTTTTCTTCCTTCCATTCCCATTCTTTCAATCTCTTTCGGAAAATTCAGAAGTTTTGAAACACCATTTGAAAGAGCGAGAGGATCGGCAGGGGGAACTAGAATCCCTGTTACCCCGTTTTCGACAATTTCAGGGATTCCTCCGGTCTGACTTGCCACCACAGGCCTTCCGCTTGCCATGGCCTCCAGTAGAACCATTCCATAATCTTCAAAAACTGAAGCAAGAACAAAAATATCAAAGGCCGACAGGTAAAGCTTTTTTGTTTTGTGGTCCACAAACCCTGTAAATATAACATTCTCTTCGAGATTGAGCTGACGGATAAGGTTTTCTAAATTTTTATAGTATCCTAATGTTCTCGGATCTTTTACTCCCTTTGATGTCTCGCCAATAATGTAACATCTAATGCCAGGGAAAGTATTCTTTAAATGACCCACAGCTTGTATTAAGTATTCTAAACCCTTGTTGGTTACAATTCTCGACATCTGCCCTATGACAGGGCTTTCCCGGTCTATATTAAGAAGTTCTCTGGCCCGAGTTTTAGAAATTTCATTCACATAGTCATCTTTTTTTAGACCAATATGAATGACGTTCATCTTTTTTATATCCAACCCTACTCCTACGAGCAATGGAGCGCAAAAGTGGCTCGGTAACACATAACGGGTTGCATAACGGACAAAATAAGCCGTCATGTGCCATTTTTTTTCCGCATCATATCCAAAAAGCCTGCAAACGGTCGGAACCGGAATAAACCGGGTAGCTAAAAAGCTATAGGGATTGGTCATAAATCCGCAGTGGAAAATAAGACAAACACCCTCTTTTTTAATCAAACGGATTAAGCGTAAAACCGAGGGAATAATTAAAGGAATATTTTTTCCCTTCGTCCATGAAGGAAGGAAATGGCGTACAAATTTAACGTCTAATCTCTCCAGATCTTTTTTAAGCTTCCAATTTTCCGGACACATGATGATCGGGTCAAATCGTGATCGGTCCAGATTGGCGACCAGATTATATATGGATACTCCTCCACCGCCAATTTCTTCTGCTTCTTCATGGATATACATGATTTTATGTTTATGGCTCATGATATCCTCAATTTCAATTTAAAGATTTTATACAAAACAGAATCAGGACTGCAACGATCCCTATCCAGGCGTTATATTCCCTGTGGCGGAATACCCTTTTCCAATAAAAAGGATGAGTTTGAATTTTCCGGAAGGGCCATCGGGGAATAAAACGGGCGACATTTTTCTGGTAATCGGTAAACGATTGGCCGAAGACTCTTAAAAGGGTTTTTTCTTCGTCAAGAATCGTCGACCTGTAAATCACAAAAAATAAAAAAAGAAACAGAACGGCGGCTATCCATTGTTTCCCTATAATCACAAAACCCAGTCCCAATAAAAAATTCCCGACATAAAGAGGATTTCGCGTATAAGCATAAGGGCCCACGGTGGTTAAATGTTCATATTCTTTATTAATGCATCCGGCGGCCCATGTCCGGATCAATTCACCCAGAAGAATAAAAGGGATGCCCCGGAGCAAAGAATCAAAAGTGGGTCTCGCTACCCATAAAAAAATGACTCCTATGATTAAACTGACAAATGTCCGGTAATGGCCGATGAGCTGGTTAAATTTTTGCATTTTTATGAAGTTCCCATAATTTTGAATATTTAACGAAAGTATAAAAAGCATAAAGACCGCATAAAATGATCCCAAAAAATCCTTCCCGATATCCTTTATTAATAAAATACATTTTAAAAAAAGTTGCCGGAGGCCTGACAATCATTTTCAGGAGGGCTCCTTTTATTTTTGACGCATAGAGGTCATTGGCCGCAAGGGTTGAATACCGGTTCATTCTCAGCAAAAAGTCGGAAATACTCCGGTAAGTATAATGAACAAGCGAATGGGTCAGAACGCCGGTTGGACCCTCGATCTGAACGGCTTCATGGACAGCGGCTTCGCTGAACCTCCCCGCCTTTCTGTTAAAAAAGCGGATGGTGCGATCAGGGAACCATCCGCAGGTTAAAACGAGCCTCTTTCCAAAATAACTTTTCCGGCTGACAGAATAACCGTTCCGTTCTAAATCCTGTTCAAGCAAACCCTCAATTTCCTCCTTTAATTCCGGTGTCACTCGCTCGTCCGCATCGATGCTTAGAACCCAATCATGATGAGCACGATCCAATGCCTCATTCTTCTGCGCTCCGAACCCTTTCCATGGAACATAATAGACATTCTGCGTATAGGTTCGGCAAATATCCACTGTTCGATCCTGGCTTCCCGAATCGACCACAACAATTTCATCCGCCCATCTGACGCTTTCAAGACACGCCGCGATGTTTTGTTCCTCGTTCAGGGTGATGATGACTGCCGACAGCCGGTTCATTGAATTTTAACGGCCTCGTCAATCAGCATCACAGGAATTTCTTCCCGAACCGGATAGATCAGCCTGCAGGCTTCGCAGATCAGTCCGTCTTTTTTCTCACTTAAATGAATCGGCCCCTTGCATTGGGGACATGCTAAAATATCAAGCAATTCTTTATCGAGAGCCATGAACTTTCCTTTCCAATTTTAAACAGCATTTAAAATGACGGATGAGGCCGTTTTTCGATCATCTGATGCAGCCTGCTAAAAACCTCTTCAGGGCTGATTCGCTCCATGCATGCCATCTTTTCAGGATTGATACAGGCCCTCCTAAGACAGGGACTGCAGGGAATAGCCTTCGAGATCACTTCATGTTCTTTTCCGTAGGGGCCGGTCCTCCGGTAATCTGTGGCGCCGAATAAAGCCAGAACGGGAATATTCAGGGCAGCTGCCAGATGCATCGGCCCTGAATCGTTGGTCACCAATAAATCGCTCTTTTGAATAAATGCCGCCAGCTGTTTTAATGAAAATTTACCCGTCCCGATTATCGGGCGGAACTTCATCTGTTTGACAATCTGATTCACTCCCGGAATATCTTCCCGAGACCCCAGGAAGACCACTTCATATGCCCCTGTCAGTAGCAGGAGATCTCCCAACCGGGCAAACTTTTCCGCGGGCCATTCTTTGGTTTTCCATCTGGCGGTGGGATGAATTCCTATGATTTTTAAATAGGTTTTTACCTTTTCAGCCCGGAAAAACTTATCCATGAAGGCTTCGTCAGCGGGCTCAGAGGAAATGATAAATTCAGGTGTTCCTTTCCACCCCAGAAACCGAGGAATCAGGAGGTACCGATCTACGGCATGCATATCGATTTGAGATACCGCCACTTTCTCATGATAAAAAAGAGGGCTCCCTTCACGGCTATTTTCAAATCCAATCACCCGCTTCCCTCCGGAAATCCAGGCGATCAGGCCGCTCCGGAGCAAACCCTGAAGATCAATGACCAGATCAAATCTGGCTGCCCTGATCCGTTTAACCAGTCTCCATAAAGTTGCGAGTTTTTCAAAAAAGCGGCCACCTATTTCCCGTTCAAAAAGGAGAATTTCATCAATATAAGGGTTTCCGCGCAAAATTTCACTATACTTCTTGTTGACCAGGAAAAAAAGTTTGGCATCGGGGTATAGCGCCTTTAATGCGGGTAAGACAGGGAGCGCGTGAATTACATCTCCAAGGGAACTGAGCTTGATGACTAAAATGTTATTGACGTTTTCTCCGGCCAAAGGATTATTTTTCCAACAACTCGTAAAAAAGATCCGAGGTTTCACGAGCGACCCTTTCCATGTTAAAAAAACTCGCCACGTTTTCTCTCCCCTTTTCTGCCAGTTCTTTTTTAAGGGAAAGATTATTTAAAAGTGTTTTGATCTGAACGGTTAGATCAGCGGGGTCCCCTTTTTTGAAAAGGAGTCCGTTAACGCCGTGAAGGATAATTTCATTAATCCCTCCGATATCGGTTCCAATACAGGGTATTCCCGCGGCCATGGCCTCCAGGGTCACCAGTCCAAGGGATTCGGAAAAAGAAGGAAGAATATGCATATCCATCAGGTAATAAAAAGGAGCGATGTTTTCCTGAAAGGGAATAATCACCACCTGTTCTTTCGAAAGTCCCCTGGATATTGCCAGATCCAATAAACTCCGGCAGGACTCTGAATCTGGCCCTATCAGAAGCAAGACCACTTTTTCTTTAAGAAGACTAACCGCTTCAAATAATACGGAATGACCTTTCCCATGTCCCCTGGTGTTTTTCCCGTTGGGATCAAAATCGGCAACCATTCCAATGACAGGAATCCGCCTGTCGGTTAATCCATGTTTTTCTTTTAGCCGTTCAATCAACGCATCAGCGGGCTTTTTGAAAGGATCGATATTGATCCCCCCGTAGAGTATTTTTTTCTTCCAGGTTAAATCATTTTTTAAACTCTCGTAAACCACGCGGCTGACGGCAATATTCATGTCTGACCCAATATTATAAATCAGGGTGCCAAAAAAGGGAACGGTTCCCGAAACCGCATGCCGGGTAATAACGATTTTGGCTTTACATCCGTATAATAGTTTCGCGAAAATTGCAAGATACCGTTCGCCGGAATGATGGGTGTTCATAATCTGAATTTTGTTTTCTTTAACATATTTCTCCAGCTCACGGGCTTTTTCGAATTCAAATAAGCCATGAATGTCGATCAAATGAACCGGTAAATTTTCGTTTTTAGCGCATGAAAGGGTGAAGCTGTTCGACGAACAGGCCTGAATCACTTGATGTCCCAGCTGGTTGAGTTTTTTTGCCAGCCCGATCGCAAAAATTCCCGACCCGGCCCTTCCCCCGCCCAGGGAGATGTTCAAGATACGTAATGGCTCAGCCATAAAGATTTCTCCAGAGTTTCATATAATTCTGGGGGGTCATCCGGAAAAAGGCTTCGCCGTGGGTCCGTGCGCCGGCTATCATCCCGCGGTACCGGTTTAAAGCAAGGGTCCCTTCAAGCCAGTTATGATTGGCCATCTGGCTCTGATAGCAGGCCAGGGCCTTTTTCTTCACCTCAGCCTGATCTGAAATATCGACCACCACATTGGGGATCAGCGTCGTCCAGACCTCATAGCTGTAGATCATAAAGTTTTTCTTTAAGTTTGGTAATGACAGACAAAAATAGCGATTCAAGGAAACATGATCGTTATGACGGTCGATAAATGACGGAAGGTAAACAATGTCCGGTTTGATCTCTTCGATCAGTTCTGTTAGACGCCCGGCGATTTCAGGATACCGGTCAATAGTTTTGGAGCGGTAATCCCAGTAAATATTCCTGTTCATGCCAAGCAGATGACCCGCCGCATCTCCCTCTTTTCGCCTCTCTTCACTGCAATCCGAAATAAAGAGGGCCGTCACATGGCTGCCGGCATGGGTGTGCCTGTAAATAGTTCCTCCGCATCCTATCGTTTCATCATCAATATGCGGAGCTAAAACAAGGATTCGTTCACCTTTCGGCTGTTTTTCGAGAGGAAGCGATATCTTTAAATAGGGTTCCAGAAATTCATAATAGCGATAAATATGGGCCCACTTCACTCTCACCGGTTATTCTCCTCCGCGGTCTTGTTTGATCCATTTCGCCGCGTCCAGGATATGGGTAGCAACATAGGCCGGAGCAACTAAGGTTCGGTTTTTTAACTTTATCAAGGTCTCTTTCCCTTTCCCGGTTAAAACCAGAACCCCTTTGGCACCAACCCGATGGGCCAGTTCCAGATCAGAAATCTGATCCCCGATGACATAGGATTTTTTTAAATTGACAGGATATTTTTCCATCACCTTCCTGAGCAATCCTGTTTTCGGCTTCCGGCAGCCGCACCCCGTCTCGGGCCGATGCGGGCAATAATAAAAGCCGGAGACTTTCGCCTGGAACTTTTTTAAATAATCTTCAAGTATTTCATGAAGAAGATATGGTAAATTACTTGAAAAATAACCTCTTTCAACTCCAGATTGATTCGAAATAATAAACACCGGAAACTCCATTTGATTGAAAAGAACAATCGCTTCAGGCGTCTCTTTGAAAACTATAAACTCTTCTTCTGACGACACATAATGGGTGTCTTGGTTAATCGTCCCGTCGCGGTCAAGAAAGATTGCCGGAGAACCGGAGTCGTTTTGCAGGAATAATTGATTTTGCGCTTCATTAAAAACTTCTTCAACAGAAATCCCGGTCATACAGCTGTGATCAATGGGGCACTCCCTGAGGAGACAGGGGGAACAAGCGACTTCCTTTCGGACCATGATAGTCCGGTCTCCTGCCGGAGAGGTCGCCTCGCTGTCGGTCGGCCCGAAAATTGAGATGACCGGAACATTGAGCGCTGAGGCCATATGCATCGGTCCGGAATCGTTGGTGATAAACAGAGCGCACTCGGAAATCAGGGCAATCAACTCCCTGACGGTTGTCTTTCCCGCGACATTAAGCGGCTTCTTAACCATCAGGTTTTCAATATCATCCATGAGGTTTTTTTCAGAGGCGCCTCCGAAGATTATTATTTTCGCCTTATGAATCCTGCCCAACCGGTCTCCCAGTTGAGCAAATCTTTCGGGTAGCCATCTTTTCGCGCTTCCATAAGCGGCGCCCGGATTTAATCCAATTATCATTTCTCCCGGGGCGATACCTTCTCTTTCCAATCTTTTACGGACCTCTCTTTTTTCATCTTGGGTGACCTGGATCGCAGGTTTTGGCTGGTTAAGGTTGATTCCCTCCAGAGAAGCCACTAAACGGAGATAGTATTCAAGTTGGTGGATTTTTTCTTTTTTGGAGGGCCTGGCGATCCGGCACGTTAAGAGGAAACCCCGGCCGTCGGTGTTGTAGCCATAACGCTTGGGAATAAAAGATAAAAACGAAAGAAACGCCGCCTCAAATGCATTTTGAAATAAAATGGCCATGTCGAACTTTTCTTTTCTCAGCTTCCTGACAAGGTTCCATTTCTGAAAAATACCGAGATAACTTCCGTTCAGAACAATAGAATGGTCGGATAGGCGGTTTTCTTGCAAAACCTGGAGTATCGGACCTTTTCCGATAAAGGTAATTTCGGAATTTTTAAAATGGTCCCGGACGGCGTTTAAAGCAGGAATTGATAGAATCGCGTCTCCAATCCAGTTCGGAAGCCGAATCAATATCTTTTGAGAGTTCAGGACGCGATTTCCTCCGTTTTCCATCTTCGATGCATCCATAACCATTGATCCGGGTATTCTCTGATCATTTCTTCAATCGCATGCGTCATCTGGGCGGTATTTTCCCGGATATCATTTTTTAAATGACCGGAGTGGACCAGAGGAATTTCCGGTTTAACAATGACCCGATGCGTGCCATCCGGCCTTCGAACGATAAAGATAGGAACCACCGGTGTTTTTGTTTTCAGAATGATCATCGCAAGCCCTTTATTAGTACAGGCAGGCCGTTCAAAAAAAGGGACAAAGACTCCCTCCCTTATTGCAACATTCTGGTCCATTAATACACAAACCGCCTCTCCTTTTTTTAAAAGTCTGATCATTTCCCAGAAGGCATCGTTCTTGTTAATTACCTTGTTTCCCGTAAGGGTTCTCAATTGTTCGACTTTTTTGTGGATAAAAGGATTATCCATCTTTCTTGCAACCATATATCCCTTTTGGAATAAAAGGGAGATCGCAATCCCCAGCAATTCCCAGTTTCCAAAATGAGCCCCGATAAAAACAATCCCTCTCCCTTTATTAACGGCCGCCTGATAATGTTCCAATCCTTCCACGGATAGGTTTTTTAAAAATTCCGTTTTATTAAATTTTTGCATCCGGATCATTTCGGCGGCTGAAATCCCTAGGTTTTGGAAACAATTGAGGGAAATTCGCTTTAATTCCCCGGTAGACAATTTATTATTATAGGCATTTCTGAGGTTTTCAAGGGTGATCTCCCGATGCCGTTTATCGATGAAATAAAAGGATCTCCCCATGCCTTTGCCTAGCCGAAGCGCCATCGGAGCAGGAAGAAGCCTCATCACTCCGGCAAAAAACTGAAAAAAAAGATATTGGATGAAGTGAATGATCAAGAAATTAACACTTTCCGGTTTTCAAAGCTTCCCATGGGAAATCTTTCTCTGTTTTGAAATCCAGTTTTAAAATCAAGACAGGGATGTCTGTCTTTAATTGCGGGTTTAATTTTACCGCATCTTTATCCGTTGTAATAATAAAATCGGCTTTTCTCGATCTTGCAATATCACCGATCGCGTCGATATCATCGGGGAAGTAATTGTGGTGGTCGGGAAAAACCAGCTCTCTGACCACCTCAATCTGAAAATTTTCGACAAGGTTCCTGAACGATTTCGGGTTTCCGATCCCTGAAACGAGAACCGCCGTTTTACCCCCGAATGTTTCTCCGGTATAGAATTCGGAGGTCGTCATATTGACAAACCCTGCCGGGAGAAATCTGACTGAATATTTTGGAATAGGGATTGTTTTCAACCATTCGGAAGTTTCGCCGGCTTGAATATTAAGGTTTCCTTTCCCGGCCAATAGGATCATCGACGCCCGTTTAATTGCCGATGGGGGTTCCCTAAGAATTCCCCGGGGGAGAAGATAGGAATTTCCAAAAGGAGCCGCTGAATCGAGTAAAAGAATATTGGTTCCGCGGTACAGGTTTAAGTGCTGATACCCGTCATCGAGAATAAAGAGATCGATTTTATATTTTTTCAGAATAAATTGTCCGGTTCGGAATCTATTTTTTCCAACTGCCACAATAACCCCTTTTAATTCTCTGGCGAGAAGATAGGCTTCTTCACCCGCCAGGGCTGGAGGGATGAATACCTGCTGTCCGTCGGAAACAACTCGTATGGAATTGGGATCGCTCCTGCCATACCCTCTGCTTAAAATAGCCACCCTGACCCCGTTCTTTTGAAAAAATCGGGCTAACGCCAGAACGGTCGGCGTTTTCCCCGTTCCGCCAACCGTCATATTTCCAACGCTGATGACCCTTTTGGGAAGGATTCTTGTTTGTAAAATCCCGACTTTATATAAAACAAGCCGCGCATTGACAAGAAAATAATAAAAAATTGATATCAACGTAAGGAGCCAGAATAAAGGTCTCCAGAATCCCCGTTTTTCACGGGTGTTGATCGCGTTGTAGAACCATTGGCGGTAAGAAGTGTAGGTCTCTGTCCTCATGATATCAGCCCGGCGATGTATTCGATGTTCCTGCGCGAAGCGCCTTGCTTTTCATATAAAATTGCAAGCGCCCCCTTCCCCATCCGGTCAAGCTCAGGCCTATTTCTCAAATAAGATGAGATCTTCGAAACAACGTCATTTTCATTTGAAATTTCCACTCCGGCTTTTCTCTCTTTAAACAATTCGACAATTTCTTTGAAATTGTCGGTATATTTACCAAAAAAAGGCGCTTTTCCCCATATGGCCGCTTCGAGAATGTTATGTCCCCCTTTGGGAACGAGGCTCCCGCCGATAAACGGAATAACCGCGAAATATAGAAAATCAGAAAGTTCCCCGATCGTATCGAGCAAGATCACCGGCGGATGCTCCCCGTTCCAGACTGATTCCCGCGAGAGAGCGCTTCTCTTTAAAAAAGAAAAATTTGCCCGGCGGATTAACTTTGATACTTCGTCAAATCTTTCCGGATGACGCGGAGCCAGGATCAATCCCAGGCGAGGAAATTCCCCGTTCAGGGCACTAAATCCTTTCAAGATCATCTCCTCTTCCCCAAAATGGGTGCTCCCGGCCACCCACCAGTCCCACTGGCTCAATAGAGGAATGCCGGTTACCGGAGGGTCCTGCTTCCGCTTTAACTGATCATATTTGGTATTTCCGGTTGTCAGCGCTCTTTTGGGGTCAGCGCCCAGAGAAATAATCTTTTTCCTGTCTTCCTCGGACTGCATCAGGCAAAAGGTGATTTTTTGAATCCACCCTTTCATTAACCCTTTAATTTTAGAGTATCTTAAAAATGACCGGTCTGAAAGGCGTCCGTTGACCAGAACAGCCGGGATCTTTTTCCGGCTCAGATGTTCCAGAAGATTCGGCCAGAGTTCAGTTTCAAAAAAAATAAAGACAGAGGGATGAACCAGCCGGAGGACTCTTTGAATCACCCAGGGGAGATCAAAAGGAAAATAAAAGAGGCCGTCAATCCCTCCTATTTTCGCATTTGCCGTCAGGTGGCCCGTCACAGTCACCGTAGAAAGAATGAGCTTATGGTCGGGAAATCGTTCTCTTAAAAGCTGAACCAGAGGAACGGCGGCGTTGACCTCTCCAACCGAAACTGCATGAATCCAAATCACTCGGGCATTTCTTAAGGAACCGACCAGAGGGGAAGGAAGAAAACCGAGACGTTCTTTCCAACCGATGCTATATTTTGGGTTGAATAAACTGAGCCCCCACCAGCACAGCAATAAGGGCGATAGGAGAATCAGAAGAAAGTTATAAAAGTAATGGGCCATTTATTTTAAAAAGAGTCGATCTGCCTGTTGGGTAATCCGGTTGAGCGCATCTTCCAATTCTTTCCTTTTTAATTCCGATTCCTCAGGAGCGGCCTCTCTCGGAACAAAAATCGGATCCCCCCAAATATAGATTCCTTTTGAAAATGGATAGGGAATCATAAAACGATCCCATGATTTAAGATTTTTTTTTTTGATGCGCCGAAGGTGGCGGGAAATATCGGAAGGCCGGTCATTCGGGCCAATTCGATGATACCCATCTGGACTTGATAAGGAGGGCCTTTAGGGCCATCCGGAGTAATGGCAATATCAGAACTTTGTGAAATCCGGATCATCTCCCGGAAAGCTTTGAACCCTCCCCTTGTCGACGACCCCCTGACCGATCCAAAACCGAAATAACGCATTGCCCGGCTGACCATTTCACCGTCTCCATGCTCGCTGATTAAAATATGGATTTTCTTCCCATGGTATATATAGGGCATGAACAATTGCCGTCCATGCCAAAAGGCAAGAATGAACTGTTTATTATTCTCGAAATATTCATTGATTTTCTCCGAACCTTTTGTCGTTATGCTCATGGTTTTATGAATAAATACAATGATCAAATAACTTAAAAACGGAAGGATATTTGTTAAGATTTTATATTTCACGCGGTTTGCTCTTAAATTGAATTTCATACAGTTTTTTATAGATACCGCTTTTTCTTAATAGATCCAGATGGGTCCCCGATTCCACAATTTTCCCCTTATCCATGACAAGAATTAAAGAAGCGTTTTGAATCGTCGAAAGGCGGTGAGCAATCACAAAGGTGGTCCTGTTTTTCATTAATAGTTGAAGCGCCTGCTGGACCATGTATTCCGACTCCGAATCGAGTGAAGAGGTCGCTTCGTCAAGGATTAAGACGGGAGCATTTTTAAGCAACGCTCTCGCGATAGCGACTCTCTGCCTTTCCCCTCCGGACAGTTTGCTTCCCCTTTCACCGATAACCGTATCATACCCATCGGAAAGCCTCGAAATAAATAAATCCGCGTAGGCCGATTTTGCGGCCCGGATAATCTCCTCTTCCGAGACATCTTTCATTCCGTAAGCAATGTTTTCCCTGACTGACAAATCAAATAATACAACATCCTGGCTGACAATCCCAATCTGGTTTCTCAGCGATCGGAGCGTAAACTCCCTGATATTGGTACCGTCGATAGCGATCTTTCCCTCCGCAGGCTCATAAAATCTTGGAATGAGACTGACCAGAGTTGACTTTCCGCTACCGCTTTCCCCTACGAGAGCGATAACCTCTCCGACGCGGGCTTCAATGTTGATATCCTTTAATGCGGGTGAGGGGGTTCCTTCATACTGGAAAGAGACCTGATGAAAGGTAATCGACTTTTGAACCGACGTCAGACAAAATGTGCCGGTATCCGCCTGATCTTCTGTGGGAGTATCCAGGATATGAAACAAACGTTCGGCCGCTCCCAGTGTCTGCTGAATCATATTATGGGTCAGACTGAGACTCCGGATGGGGGCATACATGAGCAGGCAGGCGGTCATAAAAGCAAAAAATCTTCCGGGAGTCGTTTCCCCTTTAATGACCTGGAACCCTCCATACCAGATAATAAAGGCGACCCCCACCCCTCCGATGAACTCCATCAGAGGCGATGTGACCTCGGAAACCCTGACGCTCTTAATGATATTTTGAAAATATTGAAGACTCTTTAAATTAAATCTTAAATGTTCTTTTTCTTCGGTTCCAAAAGCTTTGATCAGGCGTATGCCGCTCAGGGTCTCCTGAAGATGGGTGGTCAGATCGGCCATTTTTTCCTGGCCTGTTCTGGAAATCACCCGGAGTCTTCTCCCGAATTTTACAAGAGGGTAATAGGCAAACGGTAAAACGACGAAAGCCATTAAAGCGAGCCTCCAGCTTTCATGGAGAATGACTCCCGCAAGCGCCATAATGGTCAAGGTTTGCTGGAAAAGATCTTTGACCCCGGTGGAGAGGGCGGTCTGCATATATCCCACATCGTTCATGACATTCGACATCAACTCCCCTGAAGCCGTCCGATTATGAAAGCCGAGCGGCATCCTGAGAATGTGCAGATAGACCCTGTCTCTCAAATCGATGATGACCCTGTTGCCGACATAGTGCATCATGTACGATTGACCGTAGGAAAAAATCCCTTTTAATAAAGTCGTCCCCATTATGGCAAGGGGGACCACCATTAAAAGGCTTGCGTCTTTATTGATAAATATTCCGTCGAGCACGGGACGGACGAGCCAGGCATAAAGAGCGGTGAGCGAGGAGACAAAAACCGCACAGAGTGCCGCGACGGAAAGCCTTTTCCAGTACGGCCTAACAAAAGTTAAAAGCCTCAGATATATTTTCATGAATAAATCATTTTTAAAATTGCGTCTGCGGTTCTTTCACTCGCTTTTCTATCTGTAAGTTTTTCTTTAACCAAAAATAATTGCCGCTTGATTTCATTCATTTTCACTTGATTATTCAATATCCCCAGCAACGTTGAAGCGATATTTTCAGAAGTTGCCTCGGCCTGAATCAATTCAGGAATCATTTTAGCACCGGAAATGATATTTACAAGGCCTATCATTTTTATTTTTAAAAGCAGTTTTCCGATCCAGTAGGTCAGCGGAGAGACCCTGTATACGATGACCATGGGGACTCCCAGGATGGCTGCCTGCAAGGTTGCCGTGCCGGAAGCCACCATCAGAATATCACAAACGGCCATCACTTCGCTCGAATCCCCTTTGATGACGAGGGCTTCCCGGGAAAATGAGCCGAGCCGGGCCGAAATATCGCCCCCGGTAAAAGTCGGAGCGACAGGTAGAATAAACTGTGCCCCCGGGAGTTCCTTTTTAATTTTCATGGCGGCTTCGAGCATCACCGGTAACAGGCGGGTCAGTTCGCCTTTTCTGCTCCCCGGGCATATTCCGATGATCGGTTTCACCGGGTTTAAGCCGAATTTTTTAGACAATGCTTCGCTTGAGTAGGAGGGGGAAATCTCTTCAATCAAAGGATGGCCGACAAATTCTACCGGGACATTTTCCTTTTGATAAATCGCTTCTTCAAAGGGGAGTATCACAAACATCCGGTCAATTAACTTTTTAATCAGATGAATTCGTTTATAACGCCAGGCCCAGATTTGAGGACTGATATAGTAGGAGATGGGGATCCCCATTTTTTTGGCCCTGCGCGCCACTCTTAAATTAAAATCGGGGTAGTCCACTAATATCAGGTGATGGATAGAAACTGTCTCAAGAAGGGTCTCGACCGCTTTAAATGCTTTTTTGATTTCTTTAAGATGTCTCAGGACTTCAAAGAGCCCAACGACGCCCAGAGATTCATTATCATAAATAAGATGTCCCCCAGCCGCCTGAATGGCTTCTCCGCCGACGGCAAAAATCTTTAGTCCCTTATCTTTGTTTAAAAGAGCCTGAACCAGCTTCCCTCCATGGAGATCGCCGGACGGTTCTCCCGTAATGATCAGGATATTTTTCATATTATTTCGTTACGGAACGAGCGCTATGGCGTTCTCAAATTATTTGTTTAGGTTGCGAATGGCGATGTGGGCAATCTCTTCCGCAACTCTGAGCGCTTCTTTCCCTTCAACGCCGGAAATTTCCGGTGGGGTCCGGTACAGACAGTTGGACACAAAGTCGCGTATTTCCAGTTTTAAAGGCTCTTCTTTTTCAATAACAGGCCGATCGACGACAATACGGAACGACTCGTTTTCGGCGACCTTTTTGGCGATGGTGACTTCCTGGTTTTGATAGTCCAGGGAGATGTAAGCATCGCGCTGGAAAATCCGGATTTTTCTGATTTTCTCTAGAGAAACCCGGCTGGCTGTCATATTGGCGATACACCCGCTTTTAAATTCCAGCCGGGCATTGACAATATCGATCTCTTTGGAAAGGACCGGAATCCCGGCCGCGCGGATTTCGGTTATGGGCGAGGAGGTGAGGCTTAGAATGATATCAATATCATGAATCATCAGATCGAGAATGACGTTTACATCTGTTCCGCGGGAAGCAAAAGGGCCGATACGGTGGTTCTCAATAAAAAGGGGGGCCTGAATCAGGTTTTTGATCTTTAAATAGGCGCGGTTATATCTTTCAAGATGACCTATTTGGAAAATGGACCCTGATTGTTTTGCTTCGGAAATGAGGGCGTCCGCCTCGTCCAAAGTTGCGGTGATCGGCTTCTCCAATAAAACATCGATCCGTTTCTCGAGACAGGCGCTGGCAATTTCAAAATGATACTGCGTCGGAACCGCAATACTCAGGGCATCCACAAGAGGCAGAAGCTGAAGATGGCTGGAAAAATATTTTGTTTGATATTTTTCGGCAACTTCTATCCCCCTGGCCTCGCTAGAATCGGCTACGCCTACGAGTTCGACCCCGGGTGTTTGCGAATAAATACGGGCATGATGCTGGCCTAAATGTCCGACGCCGATGACCCCAACCCGTATTTTTTTTCCTGAATAACCGTGCTTAGTACCGGACACCAATAATTCCTATTCCTCCTTCATTTGCAGCGCGGACCGTCTCATTTCTGTCCAGGATCAGGGTTTTTCCCGCCTCCACGGCAATCAGCGAGGCATGGACTGTTTTCATCGACGCGATCGTCTCGGGTCCTATCGTCGGAAGATCAAAACGGAGGTCCTGGCCGGGCTTGCAGGTTTTAACGACAATAGCTTCTTCCTGGCCGAGAAGCCCTCCCCGTTTAATCGCTTCATCGGTCCCTTCTATCGCCTCCACCGCCAGGACGACTTTGTCTTTCACCACAACCGATTGTCCGATATCGAGTTTTCCGACACTCTTCGCCACCTTCCAGCCATATTCAATATCTTCAAACTCTTTCTTATTTGGTTTTCGCTTCGTCAAAGGACCCTCTTCAACAAGAAGGGAAGAAAGGTAAGAGGTGGAATCCTTGATCGTTATTCCTTCCTTCTCTAATTCATCTGCAAGGGCCCTTAAAATGGCGTCATCTTTCTTTTCCGTGACCGAAGAGAGAAGGCGAATCGCCCTCAGATCTGGAAGGACATCTGTAAATAAGCGGGTTTTCTTGATTCCTCCCGCCATAACCACGTTTTGAACCTTTTCATTTTTAAAGATTTTAATGAGTTTTCCCAATTGTCCGACTTTAATCCAGAATATTTTATGAACATATTTTTCAAGCTCGGCTTGAGTCTCCCCCGAATGAGCGACTGCAATCACTTCCACTCCCATGGATTTTAAATGCCCGGCAAACAAGAGGGGGAAGCGGCCGTTTCCGGCGATCAGCCCGATTCTATCCATTATCTGGAGACTCCCCGTTTGGAAGATTCCATGAACGCAATCAAACGATCCACATCGGGCTGGATGAATTCCTCTTCTCTTATTTTTTTAACCGCGTGTGCCAAAGTCAAACCCGACCGGAAGAGGATTTTATAGGCTTTTTTGAGTGCACCAATGCGCTCTGTCGAAAAACCTTTTCGCTTCAATCCGATCAGGTTTAACCCGTATAAAGAGGTCCGGTTTCCCACCGCACAGACAAAATGAGGAATGTCCTGGGCAACCGCCGAGGCCCCTCCGATCATCACATAATCGCCAATCCGGACGAATTGATGTATGGCGGTCAATCCTCCGATAACGGAATCATTCCCAATGTCGATATGCCCGCCAAGGGTTGTGGCATTCGCCAGAATGCTCCTGCTTCCAATATGACAGTCATGGGCAACATGGACATAGGCCATGAAAAAATTATCGTCTCCGATAACGGTTTTCCCCTCGTCGCCTTTGGTCCCTCTGTGAACGGTAATAAACTCTCGAAAGGTATTATTTTTTCCGATGACCACGGAGGTCTCTTCATTATTATATTTTAAATCCTGCGGGGCGAGCCCGATGGAGTTAAACGGATAAAATTTGCAATTGGGGCCGATCTCTGTTTTTCCATCGATCACGCAATGGGACCCGATTTCAGATCCTTTTCCGATGCGGACCTGTGCTCCAATAATGGCGTAGGGACCGATGGCCACTCCATCGTCAATCTCGGCTTTTGGGTGAATCAGTGCGGTAGGATGATGGTTCATGCTTTTTATATCACTTTGTTTGAAATCATGGCTTTTATTTCGGCTTCACAGACGAGCTCTTCTTTTACATAGGCTTTTCCCATTAGTTTCCAGTAAGGAGCCCGAACCTGAAGAACATCCATTTGAAGAGTAACCTGGTCTCCCGGGACAACCGGCTTTCTAAACTTGGCTTTTTCAATGCTCAAAAAATAAACACGCCCCCCTTCAATTTCGGGATTCGTCTTAAAGGCAAGGATCCCTCCAACCTGGGCAAGCGCTTCGATTATTAAAACACCCGGCATAATGGGATAGTCGGGAAAATGCCCCTGAAAAAAAGGTTCATTAAAGGTGACATTTTTAATCCCTACAATTTTTTTCCCAAGTTCCATTTCCACTATTCGGTCCACCAGTAAAAAAGGATAACGGTGAGGAATAATTTTTTGAATTTCGAGTATGTTCAGCATGGTTCTTTCAACCTCTTTTTATTTTTTCTTCGAGAGCCTTAACCTGCTTTTCGAGGCTCTGAACCTGTTTTTGGATTTTAGACAATTGTCCTAATAAAATCACAGATCTTTTCCACTGAATGTGGGGAACGGCGGGAAATCCGGCAACCGTCTGGCCATCAGGAATGTCGCGCGTAACCCCCGATTTTCCGGCAATGGTCACATGATTTCCGACTTTAATATGGCCCGAAAACCCGGCCTGGCCCCCGGTCACCGCATAATCGCCGATATCAACACTTCCGGCGGAGCCGGTTTGCGCCGCAAGGAGCGAGTGCTCTCCCACGACGACATTATGCCCTAAATGGACCTGGTTATCCAGCTTTGTCCCCTTTTTAATCCGTGTTTCTCCGAAAGTCGCACGGTCAATCGTAACATTTGCCCCGACCTCGATATCATCCTCAAGAACAGCAATTCCCAGTTGCGGGATTTTATGATGTATTCCGTCAACCGTGACAAAACCAAAACCGTCGCTTCCAATGACCGCACCGTCGTGGATAATGGCCCTTTTTCCTATTTTTGTCTTTTCGCGGATGGAGACATTGGAGTAAATCAACGCATCGTCTCCGATGGAAGACCCTTTCCCGATATAAACCCCGGGATATAGAGTCACGCGGTCTCCCAGCGTCGCCTCTTCATCGATAAAAACAAACGGCCCAATCGAGGGGTTCTCTCCTATGGTTACCTTTTTGAGAATTTCAGCTTTCGGACTGATGCCGGAGGAAGGAATGGATTTTTCCTGAAACAGTTGAATGATCCGGATAAAGGCATAGTAAGGGTGTTTAACAACGATCTGGTTCTGCCTGATTTGATCAAAAACCTTGGGGACAATCACACAGCTGGCTTTTGACGCAAGAACGGCGGGAAGATATTTTGGGAAAGCCAAAAAAGTTATCTCCCCCTCTCTGGCTTCATTTACAGGAGAGAATCCTTGAATCAGCTGATCAGGGTTTCCAACGACTTCTCCCTCGACCTCTTTGGCTAACCGCTCTATCGTATACATAAAAGAAAATATTATGGTTTAAACTTGTCGGTTTCTTCGATGACTTTACTTGTAATATCCAGGGAATTCGACATATAGACCACGGTTCCGATATCAGGATTTTTGTCTAAAATAACCTGATATCCCTCTTTTTCGGCGATCTTTTTGACCACGTCTTCAAGGATATTATTGAATTCTTTAAGCACTTCAGCTTTTTTCTCCTGGATCTCTCTGTTTAAATCAACGGCTTTCTTCTGATATTGAGCGAGTTTTTTCTGGAAAACAGACTCTTTTTCTTTCTTTGCTTCGGCGCTTAGAACCGAACCCTGTCGGGATAATTCCTCTTCCAGTTTTTTAATCTCCTCTTCTTCCTGATCGACGATCTTCTGGCGGGCCTTGATATACTCTTCTAAAGTCGCTTTTGATCTTTTTCCGGCCTTTGTCGACTCAAAAATTTTAATCGCATTGATGTACCCGATTTTGGGCGTTTCCGCGGAAACCGCTTCTTGAATATTAAAAATGAAACTAAAAATGAACAGGACTGCAACGATGGTGGTTTTCATGAAACTCCCTTCAATATATTAATCATTAAAAGATAGACCCTATGCTGAAATCAAACCTCGTTTTCTCTTCATTCCCGTGAGGGAATAAATTATAACTCCACTCAAACCGTATCGGCCCGATTTGAGGGATCACCCATCGCAAGCCGAACCCGGTGCCATATCTGAAGCTGTCGACACTGACCGGTTCTCCGATATCAAATCCTTTTCCTCCGTCGAAAAACAATGCCCCTTTAATCTTGGCATCGGGAATGACGGGGAAAAGGTATTCCACATTAAAAATAACGACTTTATTCGCCGGAAGAATTTCGTTTGCAAGTCCGATCGGACCGGCTTTGCCATATTCAAATCCTCTAATCGTATTCATTCCCCCGACAATGAATCCTTCGAACAAAGTCGATGTCCCGCTCATATCACGAATGTAACCCGCCTGTCCGTGAAGGGATAATACAGTATTCCAGAATAACTGTACGTACCGGCTGCTGTCGACTACCAGCTTATAAAACTGTTCGTTTCCACCTAGTTCCGGGCCGGCATAGACAAACGAAGCGGACGTTCTCCCCCCGGTTGAGGGATCAAAAAAGAAATCTCTGGTATCTCTCGCCACGCTCAGCCCCAAACCGCTGTGTACGGCCTGGCCCTGAGCGGCAACGGATTGAATCCTTGCGGAGGTCAAAGGAGATACTTTAAAAAAATCGACATATTGAAGGGTGTAATTGACGCTTCCGCTGAGATATTCACTGAACTCTTTTCCAAGAACAAGATTCCCGCCGACTTTGCGTTGCCAGTAAGAAATAAAGCTTTGCTCCAGGTGAAAAATATTGGCCGAACCGGAAATCGGCTGGTCGTAAAGATAAGGCTCCCGGAAAGTGATGTCATAGTAAGAGCTCAACCCGCCTATCTGGACTTTGGCTTTCAATAATTCTCCTCGGCCAAATAAATTGCCCTGGGTAATATCAAACATCCCGATCAAATGATCTACTGAACTGTATCCTCCGCCAAGACTGATTTGTCCGGTCGATTTCTCTTTAACCTTGACGTTAAGGTCCATCAGGTTTTCCGTGACCCGTTCGGGAGAAATTTCAATATTATCGAAATAGTTAAGGTTTTTAACCCTTTCGTAACTCCTCTTCAAGGCCTTTGTATTAAATAGATCCTGTTCATTGAGGCGGAGTTCCCGGCGAATCACCTTATCTCTCGTTTTATCATTTCCGGATATCTGAATTTGTCTGATATAGGTTAATTGCCCTTCGGCCACTTCAAGGTTAATGTCAACAGTCCTCTTTTCGATGTCCGGAGAAAACTGCGGAATGACATTGAAAAACGCATATCCTTTCTCGCCATATAAATCAGTCAATGTATTGATATCCTGCCGGAGAACACTCCTTTTGAAGATTTCACCCTCGCGGGTTGTGATTTTATTGAGCAATTCTCCACGAGAAAAAAGGGAATTTCCCGTCACATCGATTTTCTTGATGGTAAATTGAGGGCCTTCTGTAATTTGATACTTTAAAATAAACCATTTTTTATCGGGGGTCAGCGTCACTTCTGGGGGGGCGGCCTGAACATTGAGATAACCGTTATTTAAATAAAGCTCCTTGATTCGTTCGGAATCATTCTGCGCCTCTTCCGATTTATAAATCCCGCGATCGGTCGCCCATGATGTCAGCCAGAAATATTCCTTGAGTTCGACGGTCCCTTTTAATTTTTTACCGTCAAAAGCTTTATTTCCTTCAAAAAGAATCGATTTAATTTTTGTTTTGTCTCCCTCTTTGATCGAATAAATAAGGTCGATTTGATTATTTTCCAATTTTTCTATCACAGGAACAATTTCAACGCTGTAGTAACCCTCACCTTTATAATATTGGCTTAATTTTTCTTGATAGGATTTAATCTGGTTCAGGTCAATAAAAGTACCTTTTTTCATAAAAACTTTTTCTTTCAAGGTCTCGCTTTTTACTTTTACGTTTCCCAGATAGGTAACCTCTTTTAAAACCGGCTTTTCTTTGACCACAATGATGAGTTTGATCCCGCCTTCAAAACTCTCAGTTTCAAACCGAATATCTTCGAAAAAACCGAGGTGATATAAACTCTTCATTTCGGACTGAATGGTTTCCACCGAGAAACGATCTCCCTCTTTAAGATTTACTTTTCCGAGAATGGTGGAGGTTTCGATCTTTTTGTTCCCCCTGATTTCCACCCCCTTAATGTAAATTTCCATGGTTGCCCCGCTCTTTTTATGGCCTGCATCATCGGCCCGCAGGATGGTTAAGTTAGAGATCAAGAGAAAAATAATAAGGCCTGAAATAAATAATATGTTCTTTCCCGCTTTTTTCAATAAGTGCAATTCCACCTTTTTAATTATCGTATTGATCGGCCTTCGCTCTTTAAAAACTCAACAAAAACGCGATTCTATCATTTTCAAAATAAAATTGTAAGAAATTTTTACCTTCATGGGGATGGACTGAGTTTAGAGATTCAATTATTTTTCATCGAGCATCCGGCTATCCGCGTAACTGTAATAATCGCCCTTCCCGATAATCAGGTGATCCAGCACCGGGATCCCGAGAAGAGCTCCTGCCTTTACCATCTTTTGAGTCAATAGATTATCTTCAGGACTAGGTGCCGGATCGCCGCTGGGATGATTATGAATCAAAATGAGGGACGCCGCCGACTCTTTGATCGCCAGGTTAAAAATTTCCCTCGGGTGAACCACCGTTTGATTTAAACTTCCTTTTGAGACTTCAATGTCTTTAATTAAACCGTTTTTAGCGTCTAACAAAATAATTTTGAAAACCTCTATTTTCAACAATGAATATTCCGGGAACAAATAGAGATAAATCTCTTTGCTCGACAAAAATTTCTCTTTCTTTGATTTTTTACCGGAGAGGTTTCTTTTGCCTACTTCAAAAGCGGCATGAATCGGCGCGGCCTTAGAAGGCCCTATGCCGTCGACCTGACAGAGTTCATGAATCGTGGCGCCGGCAATACCAGATAACCCATCAAAATGATTTAACAGAGCCATTGCGACGTCAATAGCCGTTTGCCCTTTACAGCCCATTCTAATCAGAATTGCCAGTAATTGGGCATCCGATAAGGTTTCAGCCCCCTGATCAACCAATCGCTCTCTCGGTTTCTCTAAATCCGGCCAAAACGGAATTCCAAGTTTATCCATTTTTCCTCTTTTCTCGACAGTATTTGAACAATAAATAACAAAATTGGGCAGTTTTATTTATAAAAACTCCACCTATTTAAATATAAATCATTTAATATCAATAATTTATGTGAGTTGACAAAAAATGGTATATTTATTGCATTTATTGTTTTACATCTTATTAGGAACTTACCCATTAACTGTATGAAGGAGTTTTCCATGAAATGTCCAAAATGTGAAGGATTAATGTTTTTAGAAAGACTTTCAGATTTTTTTCTTACATTTTATGCATGGAAATGCGTGAATTGCGGAGCCATCATGGATCGCACCATCTTAAATAACCGCAGAAAAAGTAATATCTTCATTAATGAGCTTGCATCCCTCAGTTCAAAAGAAGAATCTTAATCTTTTACCTCTCTATGGCTTAAGGGGTAATCTCGAAACTTCCTTGCACTCCCTCGGGACAGGATAAAGGAAATTTTAAACGGGTTTCTTGCTGACCGCCGATCTGGATTCCGCCTACCTCAAGGAGAATCTTTTCGCAATGAGAAAAAGAAACTCTTTTAAACAGAATTAACCCTGTCACTTCCTGATTGGGTAAAATGATGCCGGCCTTCAACATAAACTCCTTTATCTTACCGATCTCTTCTTTTTGCTGTTCATAGGGTTTTTCTAATAATATGATCCCTTTTTCATCCTGATCGCCAAACCGGTAATAGTGAACCGCTTCTTCTTCATTTAATGGCCTGAACTCTCTGCTATCACTATCTTTTAACACCGACTGATAAGGGTCCCACGTGACAGGGTCCTGAGTCCCGTTACGTAAATGAACTTCAATGGAGGTAAAATAGTTTGAAAAATCCAACTGATAATGGTCTCTGTCCTCGGATTCCAACCCTGATGTATAGATCGGCTTGATCTGGACTTTCACCTCTCCATTTCCCGCACTTGCACCCTCTATATTTCGGCTGTCCTGGGGAACAAGGAATGGAGCAGAATTCGAACAGGCCTGGAGAAACATCCCGCCCATCAACGCCATGAGAACGATTACTAATCCCCTTCTATAAAACAAGCTCAATCGGTTGATGACTTCGCATTTTTGACACTCGCACATTGAATTTCCTCATAAGAATATTTTTTGAATTATATTTTCTTTCTCATTTAAAGTCAAAACAATCTCCCCCGATTATGCTAAAATAGGGTCAAAATGAGGAAATATGATTAAAGTTGCAGGTGGATTGAAAAAGGGGCAGGCCCTCTGTCATACCCCAGGCTATCACGAATTGCGCCCGACTTCCGGCAAGGTTAAGGAAGCACTCTTTAATATTCTGGGAAACCAGAACGCCGGAGCTGATTTTCTCGATCTCTTTGCCGGAACGGGATCGGTGGGAATTGAAGCTCTTAGTCGGGGAGCGCGGCATTGCACCTTTGTTGAAAAAGACAAAAAGCATTTCAATTTATTGAAAAAAAACATCGATCATTTCCAGATGAACGCCTCGTCCACCCTCTTATGTCTTGATATTTTTAAGTTTAAAACGCCGGGCCAGTTATATGACATTGTCTATATTGATCCTCCTTACGACACCCGTCTGTTAGAAAAATTATTGCCTGTTTTGGCAGAGAGTGGTATGATCCGAAAAAGCGGAGTTATTTTCGTTGAACATTTTAAAAAGCTTTCCTTAAGCCCGAATTTTGGTTCTTTCTTCTTAAAAAAACGGTACTGTTACGGCGATACCCATTTATCTGCTTACCAGAATAATCAGAATCTCCCTGATAAAGCGAGTTCCCAATGACCGTTAACCCCAGAAAAAAAATAAAACGAGGGGTCTACCCCGGAACATTTGACCCGATTACCAATGGCCACATCGACCTCATTAAAAGGAGCCTGGTCCTTTTTGAGGAGGTGATTGTTGCCATTGCTCCGAGGCCTCATAAACATCCCTTTTTTGAAGTCAACGAACGGCTTGAAATGATCAGAAATTCGGTGGCCCCTCTGAAATGCGTCGACGTGGAAGTTTTTGACGGTCTCCTGGTCGATTATGTCCGGAAAAAGAAGGCGGCCTCGGTCATCCGGGGTCTTCGGGCGGTCTCAGACTTTGAATATGAACTTCAAATGGCCCTGATGAACCGCAAGCTCGATCCCAGTATCGAAACCGTTTTTTTAATGCCAAGCGAAGAATATTCGTATTTAACCTCCAGTATTATAAAAGCCGTTTCAGGCCATGGGGGGGATGTGAGAGATCTGGTTCCCCCTATCGTCTGGAAATCGCTTCAAAAAAGATTTCAAAAAACATGAATAAAATAAAGCTGGCAAAACGCCTGTCTCAAATTAAACCCTCTGCAACCCTTGCCATGACCGCCAGGGCTAAGCTCATGGCGGCAAAAGGGATTCCGGTGATTGATTTTGGCGTCGGCGAGCCTGATTTTGACACCCCTGAAATTGTCAAAAAAAGCGGCATAGAGGCCATTGAGAGCGGTTTTACAAAGTATACCCCTCCGGGAGGGATTGAGCCTCTCAAATCGGCGATCATCAAAAAAATTCTCGAAGAAAAAAACCTGTCCTATCAAAAAAGCGAAGTCATGGTATCCTGCGGAGCCAAACATTCTCTCTACAATATAGCCCAGGCATTATTTGAAAAAGGAGACGAAGTCATCATTCCGGCTCCGTACTGGGTTTCTTATCCCGATCAGGTTTTAATTAACGATGGTACCCCCGTTATCGTTCAAACCCGAGAGGAAGAAGGGTTCCTTCTTGATCCCCAAGTGCTGGAAAAAGCGATTACCCGGAAGACAAAGGCTCTAATTCTGAATTCGCCTTCCAACCCCACGGGGGCGGCATATCCGAAAAAGAACCTTGAGGCCATCGCAGAAATCCTCTTAAAACACCAGATTCTTGTGATCTATGATGAAATTTACGAAAAAATTGTTTATGACCAGTTTAAACACGTCAATATCGCCTCCCTCGATTCGGAGTTAAAAAAACTAACACTGATTGTCAATGGGGTTTCAAAAGCGTATTCCATGACAGGATGGCGCATTGGTTATACACTGGGACCGCAGGAAATTATCAAGGCCATGGAAATGATTCAAAGTCAAAGCACCTCCAATCCCACCTCAATTTCCCAAAAAGCGGCGGTGACAGCGCTTGAAAAAGGAGGCCTCTTCACCCAACAAATGGTCGGGGAATTTGATAAGAGGCGAAGAGTGATGGTCGAGCGCCTGAATAAGATGCCGGGAGTAGGATGTTTTATGCCCTTGGGGGCTTTTTATGCTTTCCCGAACATTTCTTCTTACTTCGGTAAAACGGGTTCAACTGGAAAAATTCAAAATTCCATCGACCTGTCGAATTACCTTCTTGAGGAAGCCCATGTTGCGGTAGTAGCCGGAGAATCTTTTGGAAACGATCACTTCATCAGACTTTCTTACGCGACCTCGATGGAAAAGATCCAGCGAGGAGTTGACCAGATTGAAACCGCCCTATTGAAATTAAATTGAGATTCTAAAAAGGAAAGAAGGAAAAAGTGCCCATTTATGAATATGCCTGTGAAACCTGTAAACATCAATTCGAGCTGATTCAGAAATTCAGCGATACGCCAATAACCGAGTGCCCTTTGTGCAAGGGTCCCGTAAGAAAACTGATCTCGTCTCCCGGAATTATGTTTAAGGGAACAGGGTGGTATGTGACGGACTATTCTGATAAATTTAAAAAAAAGTCAGAGGGTGAAAAAACAGAAAACAAAGAGACAAAACCCGCGGATAAAGGGACATCATCAACCGATCCAGCTAAATCGGCAACGCCTTCTCCGGCCTCGCCTCCCTCCTCTTCAAAACCAGAGCCAAAACCGGAATCAAAGTAAGAGCCAGAATCCCGGCGGTCTCGACCAAAGAATCCGCCCGGATTCAGGATTAAGATTTTTTAGCTGACCTTTTCTTCGGTTCTATCTTTGCCGGAGGTGGGACAGGCGCCTGCACCGTCACTGGATAAGGGGGAGGAAGATAGTCCATTGGTATGTTCTCCACCTTTTTATCTTTAAAGCTCATCACATAAACGGTTAATACCGTCGCCTCGTCATCGGTTAAATGGAAATTCGGCATAATAGTCGGCGGCTGAGGAGGCGTCGCATGGGGATTGCCAGGTGTAATTTTCTGCGGATTCTTGAAATGCTCCCATTCCCAATTTTTCATCGATTTTACCGGATTTTCTACATGTGAAAAATCGTGGACCAGATGGAATGCCAATTCTGTGCGTGTTCCAAATGCCGATAATTCCGGAGCCAAAATTCCTCCATAGCCCATCTGTTTGATCGTATGGCATCCACCGCACCCCTTTTGCATGACCAGGGCTTTCCCCTTCATCAGGACAGGCGCTTCTTTAAAATCGACATCCTGAGCATAGAGATTGGTATGACATTTACTGCAGGAAGAATAGACAAATATACCTGTTAAGGGCTGGCGGTCGACATGGTCGACAAAACCATGCGTTCTTTCAACGGAATTGGCCTGAGGATCTCCCTGATGGCAGATGGTACAACCAAATTTTTCGAAAGGATGCTTTCTCATAAACTCCCCTTCACCCATAAAAGAATGGGCTTTATAAGGTTGTTTCGCATCGGCAAAAAATTTGGTGTTTGAAACTCCCATGTGACAGGTAACGCACCGATCAATTCTATTTAAGACGCTATTCCAGTTCTGTTTTAATACTAAAGGGAGATTCGCCAGTTTCGGATCTCCAGCCTTTTCAGATAACAGAAGGTTATATTCCCTCTGATAACTTTTCCATTCCGGATTTTCTTCCTTATACATTGCAAAACCCAATAAAGCGAATAATGCGATGCTTAGGATGGCAAAAAGAACGGTATTCCTGTACATGACTTATTGATCTCCCTTTTTATTGAAAGTTCTTTCCTGCCAGACCTGCAGCCATACAAAAAGCAAAGTGATTAAAATTGTTCCGATCAAGAGAAACATGCCAACCCAAAATCTTTCCATATTTTTCTCCCAGAAAATGTTTAAATTTTGAAAAAGGGCGTTACCAGAAGATATTTTATATTAAACACAATTCTAAGAATAATTTTAACCGGAACACCCATCATCATCAAAAAGAAGAGCATGGTAATATTGTAACGGGCGAAGCCCAGCTCCTTATAAAATTTTCTGAAAAAAATAAAAGGAATGGTCATCCCGACGACAAAGTATCCGATCACGGTGGCATAAGCGACGATTTGAGCTCCCCCCTTGCTTAAACCCCAGGAGGTCAATATCAGCGAATAGTCGATCAGAGACACCGCCGAAGGGGGCTTATGCAATTCCAGGTTGTCCCAGGGCCAATACCACTGCCAGTCCAATCCTCTCATATAAACCCCAACCACAATCATGATGTACCATAAGGCAAGACCAAACGCAAAGGTCCAGATGGCAAATTTACGATCACTGTAATTATATTGCCCTACCCCTTTGGGATTCACATCAATATATGGGACAAGGATAAGTCCGACAATGTTCAGTATGGGTAGTTACACTCCAGCAAGCCACTGATCGAAAAAAACCAGAAGCTCCTGAAGACAGAGGAAATAACAGTGTTCTTTCATAGGGTTCG
>JBGPKT010000011.1:0-33002 GCA_041486115.1 Nitrospiria bacterium
ATTCAACCACCTACGTACGCTTTACGCCCAGTAAATCCGAACAACGCTTGCCACCTCTGTCTTACCGCGGCTGCTGGCACAGAGTTAGCCGTGGCTTCTTCTTCTGGTACCGTCAGGCCTCAGGACTATTAATCCTGTGGCGTTTCTTCCCAATCGAAAGAGGTTTACAACCCGAAGGCCTTCATCCCTCACGCGGCGTCGCTGCGTCAGGCTTTCGCCCATTGCGCAATATTCCTCACTGCTGCCTCCCGTAGGAGTCTGGCCCGTGTCTCAGTGCCAGTGTGGCTGGTCGTCCTCTCAGACCAGCTATCCATCATCGCCTTGGTAGGCCATTACCCTACCAACTAGCTAATGGAATGTAGGCCCATCTCCCAGCGACAGCTTATAAATAGAGGCCATCTTTCATCCGATCGCTTTCGCTCACGGATGGTATTCGGTATTAGCCCTCCTTTCGAAGGGTTATTCCCAACTCGGAGGTAGGTTACCTACATATTACTCACCCGTCCGCCACTTTACAATCCCTTGCGGGACTTCTCGTTAGACTTGCATGTGTTAGGCACGCCGCCAGCGTTCGTTCTGAGCCAGGATCAAACTCTCCAAAAAAGAGTTTAAATCCTTTGCTACTTTAGCAAAGTTTTTTTTCAAAAGATAAACAAAGAACCCGCTATTAATTACACGCTATTTAGTTTTCAAAGACCAAGGAACTCACCGTTTTTTACGATCAACGGCGAAGTTTTCATTTATAACAAATATAAACTTTTGTGTCAATCACTTTTTTTTCTTATCTGATTTTTTTGTAAAAAGATAAATCAGTTGTTCTCAAAAGTAAAGGCGGATATTACCATAAGAAAAGATGAGGGGTCAAGCAGATATTTAAAAAAATTTGCCCGCGCCTGGGAGAAAGAATTCTTATTGAGGCTTCCCTCTATTTAACTATTTTTTTGATTTTAAGATAGAATCTTGTTATGATCGGGAGGTTTTTACAGGGGAGACCATTTCATATGACATTTTTTAATACGTATAGACCGATCTTTGTGGTGTTTTTAGTATTAACGGCTTTTATCTGTTTTTTCCCGGGTCCTTCTTCGGGCAAAGAGGCTCAAAAAAAAGAAACTTTAAAAGAAGAACCGGGAAAACCGGTGCCGTTGATGGGGAATGACCATATTGGGTCTCCCGGCTCTCCTCACCCTCCCTATAACAGCGATCCACCGACCTCCGGGCCGCACACGCCCTACATTGCCTCCTGGGGCATCCACGACGCTCCCGTTCCTAAAGAAATGCAGGTCCATAATCTTGAAGACGGCGGGGTGGTCATTCAATATCATTGTACGAATTGCGAAGAGATGATTAAAAAACTGGAGACGATCGTCCGTCAATATGAACGAATCCTTCTCGCGCCCTACCCCGGCCTCGACACGCTGATTGCAACGACCGCATGGGGAAGAATAGACAAACTGAAGGAATATGACGAAAAACGGATCATCCGGTTTATCAATGCCTATATCGGGATCGACCATCATCCTCTATCCGAATTAAAACAACCCTGATCCGTCCATCATGGGTTTTAATAAAATCAACTCCTTGAAGTCAATGCTCGCCGCCGGTTATCCAGAGCTTTTGTTGTCGGTTCTTTCAGGGCTCCTCCTCGTTTTCAGTTTTCCGAAATGGGACAATGAATGGCTCGCATGGATCGCCTTCATTCCTCTTTTTCTTGCCCTTGAAAAAAAAACTCCGGCCAGGGCTTTCTTTTTGGGGTGGATTTCCGGGTTTTTCTTTTTTTTCGGGTCCCTGAACTGGATCATCTCCACAATCGTCACCTACGGACATATTCCCTGGATTATCGGTTTACTCGCCTTCTTATTCATGGTCCTTTTTCTCGCCTGCTATACAGGCGCTTTTGCCTGGGGAATAACCATCTGCGCCCTTCATCTTCCGTTTTCCAGAACGGTTTATGTTCCGGTACTCTGGACTGCCCTTGAGTTCATACGCGGCCATTTTCTCCTCCCCTTCCCATGGGCTTCTCTGGGGTATTCTCAATACCTGCAACTCCCGCTTATTCAAATAGCCGATATGACTTCGGTTTATGGCGTCAGCTTTTTAATTCTTCTGGTAAATGCGGTTCTCACTGAGTTTGTCTTGATCTTTTATTTCCACGGGAAAGATGAAAAACCTCGCTTTCCTTTCTCATGGCGTCCTGTGATCATCACCTTTTTCATTGTTTTGGGAGTTCTGGTTTATGGAAAAACAAAGCTTGCCCTCTCCGGCGAGAATGAAAAAACGGTGAAACTGAGCGTCATCCAGGGAAATATTGAACAGGACAAAAAATGGGATGAAAAATACCGGAACGATACCCTTGCCGTATATGAACAGCTCTCGACAGAAGCAGCGCGAAAGAGGCCCGACCTGATCGTCTGGCCGGAAACAGCCGTACCCTTTTTATATGAACGGGAATTAAAATACCGGGAAAACCTTATTCAATTTGTCAAGACGCTTAAGACTCCCGTATTATTCGGAAGCCCCTCGATGGACCCTTCTCCGGCGGGGGACGAGTGGTTTAATAGCGCCTATCTGATCAATTCTGATGGTGTTCTCGCCGGCCGTTATGATAAAATCAACCTTGTTCCATTCGGAGAATATGTGCCTTTTCATCCTCTTTTGTTTTTTGTAAACAAATTAACCGATGGAATAGGCGATTTTAAACGCGGGAATGAGCCCACGGTTTTTGCTCTCGCAGGACATCCGGCGGGAACCCTGATCTGTTTTGAGGTTATTTTTCCGGAATTATTCCGGCAATTTGTCGATAAAGGCGCGGTGGTCATGACCACCATCACCAACGATGCCTGGTTCGGCGCCACCTCTGCCCCCTATCAGCATTTTTCAATGGTCGTTTTCCGGGCCATTGAAAACCGGACTCCGGTGGCGAGAGCGGCAAATACCGGGATCTCGGGGTTTATCGATAGCAGGGGGAGAATTCTTGAAACAACCCGCCTCTTTGTTCCGGCTCAATTGACGCATGAGTTAAAATATTACGGGGAACGGACTTTTTATACGCGATACGGCGATGTTTTCGGGTGGTCCATGGTGGCCGCCGGTTTATTAATGGTCGGATTTACCTGGTGGAAAAGGAAAAACCATGTTAGATGATCTTATTTCGCAATTTGACGCCGTCAAACAAAAAATGGATATCCTTCGGGGGTATCTTTGACCTCGCTCATAAAAAAGAAGAGATCCAAAAACTTCAGAAGCTGATGGAGTCCCCTTCATTATGGAATAATCCCTCCGAAGCCAAAAAAATTTCTCAGGGAAAAACCCGAATTGAAAAGGAGATTCAGGAATGGGAGGGATTCGAAAAAGATTTTGAAGAAATCTCGCTATTGATTGATCTTTCCAGGGAATCTGGAGAATCGTCTTTATATGGCGAGATCCGCAAAAACCTAAATAAAATAACTTCTGATCTGGCTCAAACCGAAATCCGGCGCCTATTATCCGGTGAAAAAGATATCAACAACGCTATTCTGACAATTCATCCCGGAGCCGGAGGGACAGAATCGCAGGACTGGGCGCAGATGCTCCTGCGCATGTATTCCCGCTGGGCAGAAAATAACAACTATCGGGTTGAACTTATCGATCTGTTGCCGGGAGAAGAAGCCGGGATCAAAAGCGCCACGCTTTCCATTAGCGGAGAATACGCCTACGGAAAGTTAAAAGCCGAAGCGGGCGTCCACCGGCTGGTCCGGATTTCTCCCTTTGACTCCAATAAAAGAAGGCATACCTCGTTTGCATCGGTCTTTGTCTATCCGGAGATTGAGGATGATATCGAGATAACGGTTGAAGAAAAAGATCTACGTATAGATACCTATAGGGCCAGCAGCGCGGGAGGGCAAAACGTCAACAAGGTTTCTTCCGCGGTCAGGATCACCCATCTCCCTTCCGGGATTGTCGTTCAGAGTCAAAATGAACGTTCTCAACTTCAGAACAAAAATGTCTGCATGAAAGTGTTAAAAGCAAAGCTTTACGATCTCGAGCGAGAGAAAAAAGATAGTGAAATGGCCGATCTTACCGGAGAGAAGAAAGAGATCGGTTGGGGGCACCAGATCAGGTCTTACGTTTTTCAACCCTATCAGATGGTCAAAGACCACAGAACCAATAAAGAAATCGGGAACATCCAGCTGGTCATGGACGGCGGGATTGAGCCTTTCATTGAAGCCTATCTGGCCGCCCGCAGATAACCGGTCTTAATCCCGACCGATCCAGAGGACGGAAGGTTGGAAAAACCGGTAAGGGTGGGGGATTTTTATCCGAACTTATAAGAGATGCCATACCCTCCTCTTGGATAATGCATTTCAATATTGTCAAATTCATGACAGGCGATTACGCAGGCTCCCATTTCCAGACAGTTTTCCCAACCGACAACGATTTTCTGCTGGGGTTCATCCCAACGATAGACCCCGGCAGGACAAACGAACGTACATTGTTTCTTTTCGCAGTTTAAACAAACCGAAGGGTTCTTAATCTTCAGATGGGCGAGCGAATCGACTTTATATTTATCCAAAAAAAGCTTGTCTTCGATCTTCACAGCTCCTGATCTCACTCCTTCCGAATTAACTCAGCAAGAAACCTGATTGCGGCCTTTGGATTTGGCGACATATAAAGCCTGATCGGCCGTTCTGATTAAATCAACAACCGTACGTCCATCCCCGGGATATTCGGAAATCCCCATGCTGACCGTCAGTTTTTTCTCATCCCCCTCTTTCATTGCAAAATCAGGGGTTTTTTCAATCGTTTCCCTGATCTGATTGGCAATTTCACAGGCGTCTTTCTTTTCGGTATCGATGAGCAGAATGACAAACTCATCCCCTCCAAACCGGCAAACCACATCGGTAGACCGGAGCCGCTCATACATGACCGCCACCACCCTTTTTAAGAGCATATCTCCCTCGATATGTCCAAAGCGATCATTAAAATATTTAAAATGGTCAATATCTGAAATTATAAGAGAAAATTTTCCATACTGTCTTTCGGCTCTTTTGATCTCCTCTGCTATCTTTTCCTGAAAATAACGGCGGTTAAACAATCCCGTCAACCCATCGTGATTGGCCAGTTCATTGGCTTTTTCGTGCAAGAGGGCATTTTCAAGAACAAAAGCCGATTGACTCACAAATTGTTTAAAAAGGTTGATTTCTCTCTCGGTGCATTCAAGATCTTTGCTCTGTATCACGATAAGCACCCCGTATAATTTGTCATGGATCAGGACCGGTTTCGCAAGGAAAGAGTGCCTGTCCGTAATTCCCGGGAGAATGGTCTTTAAATGCTCCAGATAGGCTCCTTCCTCAATATAGTCACTGACATTAGTATATGTGGGCTTTCCGACCTGTGGATCGCTCGAACCTAAGACCAGGTCAATGGGGATGGTTAAATCCTCGGGAGGGTCGGAGACTCCTATCGCCTTTTTCAGGTATAACCGGGACTCTATTTCATTAAACAAAAGAAGCAGCGTCGGACGGGCATTTAATAACTTGTTTGTGGCATTGGTCATCATGGCATATATTTCTTCAAGATTCAGGCTGGTCGCCAGACATCGGCCAAAATAATAAAGAGCTTCGGTGTCCTGGTGAAGGGTGGAAATGGTATGATGCGCCTCTAAAAGTTCCTGATTTTTTTTCAAGAGGTCTTCGATCAACCGGTTATTTTTAAATGCTCCCTGGCTTCTATCAAAAGCTTCTGAAACAATCTGTTTGAGAGCGCTCCAGTCTTGCACTGGAAGCTGGATAAAATTAGAGGCTTCTCCTTTAATGGCTCCCTCCAGGAGTCCGATCGTCGGCGCATCGCTCATTAAGATGACTTCGGTCTGCCGGTTCGCCGTTTTAATCGCCTTCAAAAGTTCAAGAGAGGAGATGCCGGGAGCGATGTTCCCGCAAATCACCACATGAATTCCGAGGGTATGGACGATCTCAAGGACCTGTTTTCCGGAACCAAGTGGAAAAACGTTGTATTTTTCCTCTTCGAGTACCTTGGCCATTTTTTCAGCAAAGGCGACGTCCCTGTCCACAACGATGACCTTACCCTTCATTTATCGCTTTCCCGGCAAAAGTGAATATTTCGATTCCAGTATTCCAATCCTTAAATATACCATAAATAAAGATTTTGGGACGGGGGATAACAGAAGGCATTCTATCGGTTTAAAATCAATGATTGAAAGGAGTAAAAAGAAACTGCAGAGGGTCGTTTTGATATGGGGGGAAACTGGATACCTCCCCCCCGGCATGATCAAAGAGGGAAAAGCCAATATTGAAACGTTCGAGCCAAACTAAATCAGAACTTCGCTCAATTTTGAACAGAAATCTAATTCACTTAATAAAGATGCCGCGGAAATAAATGCCCTTTTAGAAGCCACATGAAAAGAACCGATGGCCTGAGCCCCGTCGCCAACCTGAAAATGGTCGGACAATCCTGAAGATTCGATTTTATTCCCTGCGAGGTCGCGCATCACCCCTCTCACTTCGCACTTTCCGTCCACGTTTGCCATACTATGAAGACTGTATTCAAAACCGAGGACATGCACCACGAGAGCGGCCATTAAAGAATGTTTCATTAAGGGGTTATCGAGGATGGTGGAATACTGAAGATATTGATTTTTAAGCTGCTCGACAATCTGTTCGAGACGGTTTAAGATTTCATCTTTTTTTTCTGAAAGATTTCCCGAATCATCAATCGATTCATTCCTTCTTTTTTCTATCGAAATGTAATAGGATTGGCATTGCTGTGAAAAACCGGTCAAATTTTCTAAAATCGCTTCTTCTAATTGAAAGCTGAAAACTTCTTTACCCCAAGGGAGGAATGTCTGCATGGCTTCCTTTCATTTCAAATGACGATGATCATCATTAATATTCATTAATTTAAATGATTGTTTAAAAAACAATTTAAAAAAGACTCTTTATATAACACCTAATAAATTTATTATTTTAAGCTATTTTATTAAAAAAGTCAAATTTTATTTACATTTCCTCTTTTTTCGGAATCCTTGGAAATCTTTGAAACCTTTTTATAAAAGTCTGCTAAAATTAAAAAGGAAAACAAGATCCGGACGCTTTGATTTGAAAGGAAAATAATGAAACCCCATGTTTTACTCATAGAGGGTGGTAAAACACACCTCAAAACCATTCTAGGCCTTCTCGATGAATTTGGTTTTTCCGTTTCCCACGCATCCACAGGGGAGGAAGGCCTCGACTTCGCCCTGGATAAAAAGCCGGACTTAATCTTGCTGGATATGGCCCTTCCAGGAATTGGCGGGCTTGAAGTCTGCCGAAGGCTTAGAGAAACTCATGAAACCCATACCATTCCAATCCTCTTTCTCACTCAAAAAAAGAAGATCGAAGATAAGATTGCGGCATTTAACGCGGGGGCAAATGACTTCGTCTCTAAACCCTGCCACCCTGAAGAACTTAAAGAAAGAATTCTTGCCGCATTAAGAACCAGGGAAAAACTCTTTTTTTTCAACAGGGAAATTCAACTTCTGGAAAACCAGATCGAACAGATCCAAACGCTTGCGGCAAAGGACCCCCTGACTCACCTATTTAGCAGAAAACCTTTTCTTTTTCAGCTGAAAAATGAATTTATACGTTCTCTGAGGTATCATCTTCCGCTCACTTTATGCCTGATCGACATCGATCATTTAAATACCATTAACCACTTATACGGAGAGTCCACGGGGGATTCGGTTCTGATAGAAACCGCAGCCGTCCTCCAGCAGAATTTCCGGGAAATCGATATCATTAGCCGTATAGAGAATGATGATTTCCTTGTCAGTCTTCCGCACAGTTCTATTGAAGATTCCATCATTCCGCTTGCCCGATTTCAAAAACAGGTCAATCAATGCACGTTTAAGACCATTCCTCCGGAACACAAAATCACTGTCAGCGCAGGGGTGGTGTCGCTCCCCAATGCGAATTTTACCGGTGAAAATCATTTAATAGACGCCGCGAAAAAAGCGCTCAGGCAGGCAAAAGAAAAGGGAGAAAACCAGATTTCAATATGGAAAGAAAACGGAAAAGATGAAAAAAACGATTAAAATACTCGCTCTCCTCAGCATGTTCACTCTCCTCTCCCTGGTCATACTGGTCATCCTTTCTCCCTATTTTCTGAACGTCTACAAAGATCAGATCGCCAAAACACTCGGAGAAGAGCTCCATCGAAAGGTTGAAATTAAAAAGATCTCTCTGACCCTATGGACCGGCCTCGGCCTTTCTGTCGAAGGCTTAAAGATCCACAACGAACAGGGGTTCAAAAACGACCTTCTGCTCAATATAGACTCGTTCAATTTATCTTTTGAGTTTTGGCCCCTTTTACGGCAAAAAATTGAAAGCCGAGGAATCGTCGTCAACCATCCTCAACTTTTTATCGAAACAAACCTGAAAGGGATATCCAGTCTTTCAACCCTCGCAACTTTCAAAGGCACCGAAAACAGAAAACCAACTGAGGGTTCTGCATCCGGCCCGGAAATCCTTCCCGGCATCATGATTTCAAAACTCCTGATTGTCAACGGATCGATTTCCGATGAAAACAGCCTGACCAAAGATGACGCCGTTCTTGACGGTATTGACCTTAACCTTACTCGCCTCAGCTATGCGCCGGATGGGCATCAACCCGGTCTGGTTAACGGATTAAGCGTCGAAGGGGAAATTGAAGTTCGTCAGGGTAAAATCAACCAGTTTCATTTTGAGAGGCTGGCCGGCCATCTCTTTCTTGAAAAAATGAGACTCCATTTAAAAGAGTGGATAATGAAAAGCTACGGGGGAAGCATCCAGGGAGATCTCCGCCTGAATCTGGTAGAAAAACCCCAGCAGTACGAGTTTTCCGGGAAAGCCGAACAAATAAATTTGCAGGCTCTGGTCAATGAGAATTCCACCAGCCAAAATGTCATTGCCGGAGATTTTTATTCCATGCTGTCGGCCAATGGGGCCGGATTAACGCTGAAGGATATGGAAAACCATTTATCGGGAAAAGGAGCTTTTGCCCTCAAAAAAGGGTCGTTGAAAACTGTGAACCTCCTGAAACAGATTGCCATCCTTTCCCGCTTGAATCTCCTTCAGCAAAACAGGGGTCTGGAAGAGACAACCCTTGAATCGTTAAACGGGGATTTCGTTATCGATCATGGAAAAATCCTGTTTCATTCTTTAAGGGGAGCTGTGCCCGAAGGCGAAATCACCGGCGACGGAAACGTTGATTTCCGTAAAAATATCGATTTCAGGCTGAAAGTCGTCCTCAACCAGAATGAAAGCGAAAGGTTGCCGAAAGAAGCCAAACCCTTTTTAGCCGGGGAAAACGGACGAGCCGAATTCCCAGTCACCCTGCGGGGCAGCCTCTCGTCTCCGGCCGTCAGGCTCGAAATGGCAGAGATCCAGCAAAAGGCAGTCAAAGAGGGGATGAAACAGGGGATCAAATCTCTCCTCGATCGATTTGTCCCCAGATAAGATGATGATTAGCGCGGAAAAGCTTCTTTGACCCCGCCATCCACCGGAATAATCGCCCCGGTAGTTTTGGCCGATTTATCCGAAGCAAGGAATATAGCCGCCCGGGCGACATCGGCAGGGAGGATTTTTGTTTTAAGGATATTTCTTTTGGCATAAAAATCCTCGACCTGACCCAAAGCGATCCCATGGGCCTTTGCCCGCTCGCTCCTCACCTCTTTGCTCCAGAGCCCGGAGCCAAGAAAGACCCCGTCCGGATTGATCATATTCACCCGGATTCCATATTCGCCGTTTTCTATCGCCAGAACCCTTGCCAGTTGAGTCTCCGCCGCTTTAGAAGCGGAATAGGCCCCGAAATCCTTTCCCGGAGCCAGCACATTTTTCGTCGAGATGAAGATGAGGTTCCCGCCGATTCCCTGCCTCTTGAAAAGACGAACAGCCTGCCTGGCAACGAGAAAATGTCCGGTGGCATTCACCAGAAAAGACTTTTCCCAGTCGGAGAGTTCGAGCTGATCGACCGGGCACGATTTAGCAAACCCGGCGTTCGAAACCACCACATCGATCCCCCCGTATTTTAAAATCGCCGTTTGATACGCCTCTTCAACGCTTTTGGGATGGGTCACGTCCATCTGTAAAATGGTCATCCTGCCGGATGAAACGTCACTCTTAAAAGCTTCTCTCGCCTGGTCCAGCCTCGGAAGATCGACATCGGCCATGATGACGTTAGCCCCTTCTCGGAGGAATTCTTCGCACATCGATTTTCCGATTCCGCGGGCGCCCCCCGTCACCAGAACCACGCGCCTCGAAAATTCTTTTTCGGGCGGAAGCAGTGTCAGTTTATAGTTTTCCATCGGCCAATATTCAAAATCACAGATCTCTTTTTTGGATAAAAATGAAAATTCGTCAATCGCGTGCGCCATTTGAACGACTTCGATGGTATGAAGGTAAATATCTCGCGCAATAGAAGCGGCTTTAATATCTTTTCCCGTGGTGACCATTCCAAGCTCCGGAATCAAAATGACGCGGGGGTTGGGATCGAGCATGGTGACATCGGGAGATTTATATTTTTCAAAGTAGTCCTGATACTCCCGGCGGTACTTTTCAAAAGCCCGATGGACTTTCTCTTTCAAAGGCTTTTTCTCTCCGATGAGAGGAAGAACCGGCTCCAAAAAGAGGGGCTTTGGCTTAATATGCATGAGATGGTCCGGGGTAAACGGCCCGACCAGGGAAAGCATTGGGGACGCCTTAGCGTTCACAAACGCCAGAACCGAAGGCCGGTCATCCACCAGGAGAACCATTTTCTGATTCCCGCTTACTTCTCCCCGGATGACCGGAAGCAGAGGGACCAGAGCCTCATGCCGCTTTTTGGTATCGCTCATTGAACCCGCCGGTTTCGCCGCAGAGCGGCCAGAAGCGCTTTTCTTTTTCATTTTTGAGCGAATGTATTTTTCGGCAATCGTATTCAATTCGATGGTTTTAAGATAAGCTTCTTTGGCCTGGTTCCCCCAGGTAATTAATCCATGCTTGTCGAGAATTAACGCTTCAATGCCGGAATTTTCCCGAAGGGCCTCTCCGACTTTTTTGGAAAGTTTGAACCCGGGACGGAAATAAGGGACCACCATCACCCTTTTTCCAAAGACCCGCGGAATCAACCGGGCGCTATTGGGGGTATCCGTCAATGCGCAGATCGCGTCGGCATGTGTGTGGTAGACATGCGGGGCGGGAATAAACGCATGGAGGAGCGTTTCAATCGATGCCTTGGGAGCCGACGGTTCAAGGGAGCATTTGGCCTGATAGGCCACCATCTCTTCGTCGGTCATCTCTTCTCTATGGAACAGGGGGAGGAGTTCATCCAGGCGGAGAGGGCAAAACTGTTTCTCGGTGATCGTTTTCATGTCCGAGCCGCTCCCTTTTATCCATAAAACCCTGATTTTTCTCCCCATATGATCATACCCGTCGGACTTGATCGAAGAGTTCCCGCCGCCCCATACCACAAGGTTCGTATTCTCCCCTATGAGGCGGGAGGCATAAACCACCACCTGCACCCCTTTTAACTTTTCAGCCTGTTCATCGGACCACAAACTTTTCATGCTCACCCTTTCATCCATTGCTTATTTTAATAAAGAACCGTGCCACCTAAAAATGTCGGATTTTAACATACTCCTGCCCCATAGAGGAAGAGCTCTCTTCCTCGATCCAGGGTAACGTCAAAGTCCGCTATAAATCGTCATTCCCGCGAAAGTGGGAATCCATAAGATGTATTTGCGATTTTATTCATTCTGGCTTGGGTGATGGGTCTGAAACTTACCATTGAAGCGAAAAGCAAGGTTATCAAATCATCAAGAATCAAGAAAGCCGCTTAATTCTTCCTCTTCTAAGAGAGTTGTCAAGAATTGTTCTCCAAATTTGAATTATCTGATTCAGTTATGGCGTACTGATGACCTACACCTCTATATCCGAAGTCGGCTCTTATCACTATCCATTTCTTCCGGTGTCATTAATCCACCGGAATTCGTTCTCAGCGAGTGCGGTCAACAGCGGGGTCATAGGCCGATTCGCCAGGCCTTCATGCCGAGGGGGTACATTTGAACTGGAATACCATGTAACTAGCGGATATCATTACTTATTCTTTTAATTGAATGGTAACGGCGGAACTCTGGCTAAGAAGATCTATAAATTTATCGATGCTCATGCAGTATTCATGTTGTATGGAGACTGACCATGGCCCGCAATCGGATTGTCGATATTACGCATCTTCAATCGACTAATGGGTGATATCTTCTTGTTAGGCATGAAACATATTGGCCTGGTTGACGAAGATGAGAACCTGATGCAGTAGATGCCAATGACTGATTGGGTTAAGATATTTGTAAATTACTTCGCGTTGGAAGCCGAGGAGAAAAACTTTGGCGAATGAGGACACAGGCAAACAGATAGAAGAGAAGCTGGAAGCCATCTACCGCACGGAATCCCGGCGTGTACTGGCCACACTGATCCGCATCATCGGAGACTTTGATCTTGCCGAGGAGGCGCTGCACGATGCCTTCAGAGCGGCTCTGGAGAAGTGGCCGCGCGACGGTATCCCTGGCAATCCCCGGGCGTGGCTCGTTTCCGCCGGACGTTTCAAGGCCATCGACGCAATTCGCCGGCGAGCCCGATTTGACACGCTGGACGGTGTTCCCGAGCCGATCGCCCCTAACGATGATGCCGATTTACAGGAAGAAGAGGGCGTTGAGGACGACCGGTTACGTCTCATTTTCACCTGCTGCCATCCGGCCCTTTCGCCGGACGCTCAGGTTGCCCTTACTCTGCGCGAGGTCTGCGGCCTTACGACTGAAGAGATTGCCCACGCATTCCTTACAGGTGCTCCCACGGTGGCGCAACGCATCGTGCGAGCCAAGGCAAAGATCCGCGAGGCACGCATTCCTTATCAGGTACCGCCACTGGCTGACCTACCGGAACGGTGCGACGCGGTATTGCGCGTCATCTATCTAGTGTTTAATGAAGGTTACACTTCTTCATCGGGAGGCTTGCTAACCCGGCCTAATCTATCAAACGAAGGAATCCGTCTGGGGCGGCTGCTGGCACAGCTGTTTCCCGAATCCGAGGCACTGGGACTGCTGGCGTTGATGCTCCTGCACGAATCGCGCCGCGCCGCTCGCGCTTCGCCCAATGGAGATTTGATCCTGCTCGAGAACCAGGACCGCACACTCTGGAACCGCGATCAAATCGTGGAAGGATTGGCACTCGTAGAAGGGGCCTTGTCATCTCGCCGATTCGGCCCATACACACTCCAGGCGGCGATTGCAGCGGTACACGCGGAATCACCTGGCACCGAGGCAACCGACTGGACGCAGATCATCGGCCTGTATGACTTGCTGATACGTGTAGCTCCATCACCTGTTGTCGAACTGAACCGGGCCGTGGCGGTCGCCATGCGGGACGGGCCGGAAGCAGGCTTGGGCCTAGTCGAAATCATCCTGGCGCGTGGCGATCTATTGAATTACTACCTGGCGCATGCGGCGCGGGCAGACCTCTGCCGAAGACTGGGAAGAACGGAGGAAGCCTGTGCCTCTTACAAACGGGCCCTCGCCCTTACAAAGCAGGAACCGGAGCGCCGGTTTCTTGAGCGGCGGTTGGACGAGCTTAAAAATTGATCGGTCTGTTGTCGATTTTGGGCCTCGCCGAACGACTATATAGTGTCAACAGTAAAAGCCAGACTTAGCTTCCTGGGCCATTTCGTTCGGGAAGCCAAATCAATCCAATATCAAAAGGAGGTATTACGATGCGATTTATGATGCTGATGATCCCACGGGTTTACCAACCTGGCACCCCGCCCGGAGAAAGGGCGGGAGAAGGATTCGCCCCACCGGCCGAGGCCGTTGCCAAGATGACAAAGTTCAACGAGGAACTGACGAAAGCCGGAGCGCTTATCTCGCTTGACGGGCTCCACCCAAGCGCGAAGGGTGCGCGCATCGCTTTTAGAGGTGGAAAACCGGCCGTGACCGACGGTCCTTTCATCGAGGCGAAGGAAGTGCTAGGCGGTTATTGGATAATTGACGTGAAGTCAAAGGAAGAGGCGGTCGAATGGGCGAAGCGCTGCCCTGCCGCCGCCGGCGACATTATAGAGATTCGGCAGGTGTTCGAGATGTCAGACTTCCCTCCCGACGTCCAGAAGGCCGCGGACAACCCCACAGTGCGCACACAAGTCGAACGACATAAGGTATCATGACGCTGCACGTCACGATAGTTGTTATGCGTTATGCCCGTCGGGCAGAAAAAACATTGCAGGAGGTGGTGTGAAGAGATTCGTTAAAGATGTTTTTAAAGGCAATGACTTGCAAAAATTGACCCCCTGCTTATGGTTCAATTACCAAGCCGAAGAAGCTGCGAACTTTTATGTGTCGATTTTTAGAAATTTTAAAACTGGAGGCATTACCCGCTATGGAGAAGAGGGGGCAAAGCGCTCTGGAAGACCAAAAGGAACGGTCATGACCGTTACCTTCCAGCTCGACGGGCAAGAATTCCTGGCGTTAATCGGCGGTCCGGCATTTGCTTTCTCCCCAGCCATCTCGTTCATCGTGAACTGCAAGACGCAGAAGTAAATAGACGAGTTTTGGGAGAAACTTTCTGAGGGCGGAGAAAGAATAGAATGTGGCTGGCTCAAAGGCAGATACGGCGTATCTTGGCAAAACGTTCCAACCGGTTTGGGTGAGATGTTGCAATCCAAGGAATCAAAGAAATCTGAAAAAATCATGGAGGTATTACTTCGAATGCAAAAAATTGACATAAAAAGTTTAAAGGAAACCTATGAGCTAAAGTAACTCGACACACAGAAAAAAACGCGATTTGGTTATCGCCCAGACAATCAGGAGAGATATATGAAATACATATGCCTTGGATACATGGAAGAAAAAAAGTGGGAAACAATGTCCGAAAGCGAGCGGAACGCCTTTGTCGACGAGTGCTTCGCCTACGACGACGTGCTTCGGAAGAACGGTCATTTTATTGGTGGAGAAGCGCTCCAAGGCCCTCAGAACGCCACCACTCTGCGGTTCCAGAACGGCAAAGTGTCCATCACTGATGGCCCCTACGCCGAAACAAAGGAACAGTTGGGAGGGATCTTGATACTCGAGGCCAAGGATCTGAACTACGCGATTCAGCTGATGTCAAAACATCCGGGTGTGCGGGGAGGGCCCTTCGAGATTCGCCCGGCAGCGGACTTAACAGAAATGGTGGAGGAAAGCGAGCGGCGGCGTTCAAAAACTAAATGAGATTTAACATCAGAAAGGAGACACGACGATGCGATTTATGATTATTGTCAAGGCAACAAAGGATTCGGAAGCCGGTGTCATGCCGGAGGAGAAGCTCATTGCCGAAATGGCGAAGTACCATCAGCCCGTCAAGTAATCTGTTAATCTGTCCCGTCTCAGGTAATTGACAACAGTGTCGTCTCACATATCCGACGACACCTTTTGAAGGATACTTAGACACTGTCTGTTGTGCGGAATTTTGCTACATTCAACTTTAGGTAATTGGGGTCAATGCGGCAATGATGCAGAAAACCGGAATAAGGATTATTCCATATCTGTTTTTACTAAACATTTAAAATAAAACTGCACACCATAGACCTTAAGTCATTTCCCAGATGAGGATTTCGGCTCCGGACAGAACGTCTCCGGTTAAACTCCGTGCGCCGGCGGCTTTCAGCCGAACGGCATCCTCCTGCTCGAGCCAGCCGGCTCCTTTGAATAAGCCAGACGATTTTATCGGGAAACCAGAATTCAAAAAATCGACATCTTATGGATTCCCGCTTTCGCGGGAATGACGATTTATAGCGGCCTTTGACTTGACCCTGTACTCAATCTATTTAACCTTGATTTTATAAAACTAAACGTCTAAAATTTAAAATTATTTTAATCTGGTGCCTCTATGAACGCCCTTTTCCATCTCATGACTAAAAAAATCCTCACTGTCGGCTCCCATGCCACCGTTGAAGAGGCGGCAAAAGTCATGGAAAAACACAAAGTTGGGTCACTTGTCGTCATGAAGGAGAATAAAGAAATCGGAATTCTGAGCGAGAGCGATATCGTCCGGAGAACCATCGCAAAAGGCATTCAACCCTCGGACATGATCGTTGAAAAGGCGATGAGCGCTCCTCTGATCACCATTTCGATCGATGCCAGCGGGGAAGAGGCGAACGAAACCATGAAAAAACATGGTATCCGGCATCTTCTGGTTGAACAAAACGGAAAGATCGTCGGCATTTTCTCTGTGCGGGACTTAATGAAATACTTTAAAATCTATTATGATGGGCTCGGGTCCCTCAAACAGGGTTCTTCTTAATTTAGTCCTGATCCATCTTCCTCGTAGCATCATTCGCCCTCATGTACCACATACACTGAAAAGGAAATTTTGAAATGAAGGAATTGAAGGAACATATTGAAGAGCTATGGGAGAAAAAAGAGAGCCTCTCTCCTATAGCCATTTCATCCGGCGACAAAAAAGCCATTACGGAAGTCATTCATCTGCTGGACCGGGGAAAGGTCAGGGTCGCGGAAAAGGTCAATCAATTATGGATCGTCAATGAATGGCTTAAAAAATCGATCCTCCTCTTTTTCAAAATCAATGACAATGAAAGAATAGAAGGGGGATTTTCTCAGTTCTTTGATAAGATTCCATTGAAATACGATCACTACCATCTACCTGATTTTAAGGAAGCGAAAGTCCGTGTTGTCCCTCCGGCCACGGTAAGACGGGGCGCCTATATCGCTCCCGGCGCGGTCTTAATGCCTTCTTATGTCAATATCGGCGCATATGTCGGAGAAGGGAGCATGATCGATACCTGGGCTACTGTCGGTTCCTGCGCCCAAATTGGAAAAAATGTCCATATCTCCGGCGGAGTCGGCATTGGAGGGGTCCTGGAGCCTCTTCAATCGACCCCGGTTATTATTGAAGATAATGCTTTTATCGGCGCCCGGTCCGAGATTGCCGAAGGGGTCATCGTGGGAGAAGGGGCCGTTGTTTCAATGGGGGTCTTTCTGGGAAAATCGACCAGGATTTACAATCGGGAAACAAAAGTGGTCTCGACCGGGTTTATCCCACCCTACTCCGTCGTCGTCCCCGGAACGCTTCCCTCCAAAGATGGGTCCTGCGCCCTTCAGGCGGCGATTATCGTCAAGCAGGTCGATGCGGGCACGAGAAAAAAAGTTTCCATTAACGAGCTCTTGCGGGAATTTTAATGAAACCTGGACCCTGGAACCCTGTTGATCTTGCTCAGGAATTCATCGAATTCGATACCACCACCCCCAAAGACAACGGAATGCAGTCCCGGATGATCTCCTATCTTAAAAAGGCCGGTTTTACAATACACTCCCTTCCGTTTGAAGGGATTCAAAACTTTTACGCCCGTCTCGGGAGCAGTTCCCCGGTCTTTTGCTTTGCCGGCCATACCGATGTCGTTCCTTCCGGCCCTGAAGAAAGCTGGACAACACCCCCTTTTTCGGGGAAAATTAGAGAAAATAGCCTCTTTGGAAGAGGGGCGGCCGATATGAAAGGGGCTTTAGCGGCAATGGTTTCCGCGGTTTCTGAATTTCTGAAAGAGTCTCCTCTTCAAAAAGGGTCGATTGTTTTTTTAATCACCGGAGATGAAGAGGGGCCGGCCATTCATGGTACGGCAAAAGTCATGGAATGGCTCAAAAAAAAGGGGGAAAAAATAGATTTCTGCCTCGTCGGAGAACCGACATCTAGCCGACGGGTGGGAGATCAGATCAAAAACGGACGGAGGGGAAGCATCAACGGACGGCTGACCTTATATGGAATCCAGGGGCATGTCGCCTACCCTCATCTTGCAATAAATCCGCTCCATGAAGGACTTGTTATTTTAAAAGAGCTTACCGGGCTTCAATTTGACCGGGGGAATTCCTTTTTTGACCCCACCCGTCTCGTGCTCACCCATATTCAGGGGGGTATGGGCACCTACAATGTGACCCCCGACAGGGTGGAGATTCGCTTTAATATACGGTTCGGGACTGCATCGACCTTTTCTTCGATTAAAGAAAAGATTGAAAGGCTCCTCAAGGCGTCGGGCCAGAAATTCTCGGTTGAATTCACCCATTCGGGAGAGGCTTTTTTGTCGAAAAAAGGGAAATTAATCGAATCGATGCTCCAATCGGTACAGGAAGAAACAGGGATCACGCCTGAGCTCTCGACTTCGGGAGGGACTTCAGACGCCCGGTTTATCGCCCCGGAAGGGATCGAGGTCGCCGAACTTGGATTAAAAAATGAGACCATCCATAAAATAGACGAGCACGTTCCTCTTGCAGATCTGGAAACGCTTTCAAAAATTTACAGAAAGATACTGAACAAAATGTTCCTTCATTAACCTCTATCGGCGAAACCCACATGAGTGAAAAAATATTTACACTGGAAGAAGTGGAAGAGCTCATTCCACTTCTTGAAGAGACATTTAAAGAAATCAGGATACAAAGAAAATATCTGGCTAAAATTTCGTCTGAAATTACCCGGGCCGCCTCCCATTCGGAATCCAATGGCGGGACCCCCTACGGGCCGGCCTATATCAAAACCATGGAAACCTTAAATAGCAAAATCGATGCCATCCAAAAAAAAGGAGTGCTGATCCAGGACATTGACCGCGGATTATGTGATTTCCCTTATATTTCAAACGGCCGGACCGTCTATTTATGCTGGAAATCTGGCGAGCCTTCACTCAGGTGGTGGCATGAAATCGAAGATGGGTTTGCCGGACGGGAAAAGCTTGAAAAACTTCAGGATTAAAGAGACTTTCCTCCGTCGATAGAAAAGACCTGCCCCGTAATATAATCTCCTTTTGTCGCCAGGTAAACCACCATGTCGGTAATCTCTTCCGGGCGTCCAAATCTTTTCAGAGGAACTCTATCCAGCGGGGGCTGTGGAATGACCTTTTCCAGAATAGAATCAGGCATATCAATATAACCTGGAGCAATCGCATTCACCCGGATATAGGGGGCCAGCGATTTGGCAAAACACTTCGTCAGCATAATCACCCCTGCTTTTGAAACACAATAAGGGGCCTCGTCGGCCCAGGCGTGAATGCCCCCCAGAGAGGCGATGTTGATAATCGATCCGGACCGGCGGTGGAGCATATGCCCGCCGATTTCTCTTGAACATAAAAAGGTCCCTTTTAAATTGGTATCGAGCGTTTTTTCCCAGATCGCTTCTGTTAATTTTTCAAACGGGACCGGAGAATAAATCGCCGCGTTATTGACCAGCAGGTCAATCTGACCGAAGGTATCGAGCGCTTTTTTAATCATCCCGTGGACCTGGTCGGAATTGGACACATCCGCCCCGTAGGTCAGCGCTCTTCTTCCCAACCCTTTAATTTCGTCCGCTGTTTTTTGGGCCGCCCCTTCCGACTGAAAATAATTCACAACTATATCGTACCCTGTTCTGGCAAGGGACAGACTGATTTCTCTTCCGAGCCTTCTGCCGGCGCCTGTCACCAGGGCCGTTTTTTTAGGTTGGTTCATTTAATTCTCCGTCGGCTAATAATTCAATAATATCTGCTCCGGTTTTAAACCGATTCTGGTCAGTTCGGCCCGGGTTTCTTCAATCATCTCTTTCATCCCCACAAGGAGGGCAATGCTGTTTTGCGGATCGGGAATAGCTTCTGCAAAATGACTCTGGACAAAACCGGTCCTTCCTGCCCATTCAGCATCAGGCGTCGTAACGGTCAGATACACCTGAATATCCTTTTTCCGGAGATCCCGGATCTCTTCTCTATGGCAAAAATGTCCCGGCGTTAACACTCCATAATAAAGGTGGACATATCGAAAGTCTGACCGCCTCCGGATAATCGACCGGAAGACAGACCTTAAGGGGGCAATCCCCGTCCCGACACCGACCAGAATGAGATGCTTCCCTTTAAATTGATCGATCGGGAACCCTTTTCCCAACGGACCTTCGGCTAAAACCACATCCCCTAATTGAGCATGGATCAGTTTATCCCCTGCTCCTGGAGCCTTTTTAACCAAAACATCGAGATAGTCTTTCTCTTCAGGGGCGGAAGAAATAGCAAAATAGGACCCTTTTTCTCCTTCAGACATCGAAAGGGTAACCACCTGCCCTGTAATAAAATAAAATTGATCAGACGGTTCTGTCCATTCCAAACGGATATGACGGATCGTTCCATCATGAAATGGAATAATTTCTTTAACTTTCATCTGGATTTTACCCAAATTTTCTCCTGTTCATCCTCACTTTGTATTCGTTTTCAAGTGGATTGTCATGACCCCCTCAAACATCAAATAATATACACGAACTTCATCTGTTTTTCCACCCACTTGACTTTAAAAAATAAAGACTTAAATAAACCAATGCAGATAGATTCATCTAAGTTTGAAAGATAAATTTTTTATTTAAAAATCAACTGTTTAACATTTCTAACCAAAGGAGGTTATCATGACACTCGTAAAATGGTCCCCATTTAAAGAACTGACGGCCATTCAGGAAAGGATGAACAAATTCATGGGAGATCCTCTCTTGAAGTTCCCGTTTGAGTTTACTGGAAACGTAGAAGGAGTCGATTGGGTCCCGGCAGTCGATATTTATGAGACCCCCGGATCGATTACCTTAAAAGCGGAATTGCCGGAGATGGACCTCAAGGATATTGATATCAGCGTTGAGGGCCGGACGCTCCAGATCAAAGGAAACCGCAAACTGGAGAAGGAGGAGACAAGGGAAAACTACCACAGAGTAGAACGGGTTTATGGAGAATTTAACCGCTTCTTTTCCCTCCCCGAAACGGTGGATACCGATAAAATAGAAGCCGCCTATGATCGGGGGATTCTTAAAGTCACCATGATGAAAAAAGAAGAGATTAAACCAAAAAAGATTAAAGTCGATATCAAACCCTAAAACAAAAGGGTTCCTTTGGAGCGGGAGTAAAATCCCGCTCTTTTTTTTTGCCTTCTCTATAAAAAAAGACTACTCTGAAATCAGTTTAAAGTCCTTGATCTCCTTGGCCATATAATTTTTCATGTTTTTTAAAATCTTTTCTTCCAGCTGGCGGGCCCGCTCTTTTGAAATCTGATATTTTTTGGCAATTTCAAGGAGGGTCATCGGTTCCTCGGCCAGGATGCGGGCATGGAGAATATTATTGTCCCTTTCGTTTAAGGTCTTTGCAAAGGCGAGCAGTTTTTTATGAAACAGCGTTTTTAGATCGTCTTCCGCTATTTTTTCATCCAGTGGTTTCTCTCCCGACGGGAGGATTCCTCCGAAAGTTTCTCCCGACTCTTCATGGATCGGAGCATCCAGGGAAATCTCCCAGTTTCCCATCCGCTGGTCCATTTCGATAACCTCTTTTTCTTTCACCCCCAGGTTTCCGGCGAGGAGTTTCGTCTCAGGGTCAACCCCCTGGGCAAGGAGTTTCTGCTTTTCTTTTTGCAGATTAAAAAAGAGCTTTCGTTGAGCCTGGGTTGTCCCCACCTTGACCAGCCTGAAGTTGTTGATAATAAACCTTAAAATAAACGCCCTGATCCACCAGGAGGCATAAGTCCCGACCCGTATCCCCTTGTAAGGGTCAAATTTTTTAATCGCCACCATCAATCCGATATTTCCCTCCTGGATCAGGTCCATCGGGGGGAATCCGCTCTGCCGGTACTCCCGCACAATATGGTAGACCAATCGCAAATTGGAAAGGATTAACCGGGAGATTGCCTCCATATCCCCATTTTCTTTATATTGGCGGGCCAAGGCTACTTCCTCTTCGCGGGATAAAAAAGGGTATTTGCGGATTTCCGAAAGATAGTGCAGGAGAGGATCGCGAACGGCCAGACCTTTCCCCTCTTTTTCCGGAATCTCCAAAAAGACTCTTTCTTCTAACTCCTGGTCTTCCATCTCTTTTTCTTCCATTATTTTTATCTTACCATACCCATTTCTTCAGATGGAATCGTTTTAAGAGTCACCTATTTTTGTGTTAAGATAGTTTTTGAAAGGATATCCGGAACGAGGATGAAATGAACTTAAGACAAGAAATCAGCGACCTGCTGTTGAATATTGCCACTTACCTCGAGTTAAAAGGCGAAAACCCTTTTAAGATCAGAGCGTATCAAAATGCTTCCCGAACCATTTCAACTCTGGAGGGGGATATTAAAGAAATGGTTCTCTCGGAAACCCTCAAAGAACAAAAAGGGATCGGGGAGGCCCTCTTTGAAAAAATCCACGAATGGGTTACTACCGGACAATCGTTATATTTTGAAGAATTAAAAGCCTCCATCCCGCCCGGTCTCCTCGACATGATGGAGATCCCCGGCTTAGGACCAAAAAAGATTAAATCCATTTATGAAAAACTGGGGATCGCGACCATCGGCGAATTGGAATATGCCTGCAAAGAAAACCGATTATTGACTCTCGAGGGATTTGGTTCCAAAAGCCAGGAGAATATCCTCAAAGCGATTCAACAACACCGGAAAGGAAAAGATGATCACCTTTTTGACAAAGCCTTTAAAGAAGCCGGAAATATCCTGCAAAAATTAAAAAGCTCCGGGTTATTCAAAGAGATTGAAATCGCCGGAAGCCTCCGAAGAAAAAAAGAGATCATCCGGGATATCGATATTGTCGGAAGTTCTCTCCATGCCGGAAAAGCCATCCATTTTTTCACTCAATTGCCAGAGGTGGAGCATGTTTCCGCGAAGGGAGAAACCAAATCAAGCGTGGTCTTGAATTCAGGGTTTCAGGTTGATTTAAGGGTGGTCCCTCCTGAAGACTTTCCTTTTGCGCTCCAGTATTTTACCGGGAGCAAAGAGCATAATACCGTCCTGCGGGGAATCGCCAAAGATTCAGGATATAAACTCAATGAGTATGGTCTTTTTAAAGAAGATGGCCCTCTCCCCTGCAAAAATGAAAAGGAGATCTTCAGCCATCTCGGGTTTGATTATATTCCGCCGGAATTGAGGGAAGACCGGGGAGAATTTGAATCAGCCAGAACGCATACGTTGCCCCATCTGGTCGAACCGGAGGATATCAAGGGGATATTCCATGTTCACACCACCTACAGCGACGGAAGAAATTCTTTAAGCGAAATGGTTGAAGAGAGCGAGCGGCTTGGGTATCAATATGTCGGGATCTCAGACCATAGCCAGTCGGCCTTTTATGCGCATGGCCTGACCGCCGACCAGATTAAAAGACAGCATGATGAAATCAACCGGCTTCAAGATAAACATTCGGCGATAAAAATTTTTAAAGGGATTGAAGCCGATATTCTGGAAGATGGTTCGCTCGATTATCCCGACAACATCCTGGCTTCGTTTGATTTTGTCATCGGATCGGTTCACAGCCGGTTCAAAATGACAGAAGAAGAGATGACCCGGAGGCTATTACACGCCCTGGGAAACCCCTCCCTGACCATTCTGGGGCATTTAACCGGAAGGCTTCTACTCTCCAGGCCCCCTTATTCGTTTGACCTTGAGGCGGTTCTGGAGGGGGCAAAAGAACACCGGATCATTATCGAATTGAACGCAAACCCCCACAGGTTTGATATCGATTGGCGGGATTGCAAAAAGCTCAAGGAAAAGGGGATTCAGGTCTCGATTAATCCCGACGCCCATGCCGTGGACAATTTACAGTATACAGACTATGGCGTCGGGATTGCCAGAAAAGGGTGGCTGACTTCGAAGAATGTTTTTAACACCCTGCCGCTTCCTCTGATGGAGAAAGCCCTGAAAGAAAGGCATTCCGGACGTGCCCGATCTACTGATTAGAAGAGCATGGAGAGAGAAAAATCGACCTTACTTTCGTCGGGGACACTCTGACTATCAATTTGGGTGGTATTTTTGGACATCGCCGCTCCGATATCCAGTTGTAACAGCCAGAGGTTGATCCCTAATCCTGCCGTGTAAACGAGCCCGATATCGCTTTGCGCCAGATTAGTATAGGCTCCTCCCCGAAGGAGTAAGAATTTAAACAGGCTGATCTCCAATCCCCCGCCAATATTCTGGGACTTGTAATTTCCAGTGATATTGGTATTGTTTCGTGTCAGGTCGATATCTGCGGCAAGCCTCAAAAAACTTAAAGGTTTATAAAGGACTCCGGCTCTGACCTGCATCTGTTCGGAAATGGAGTCTGTCCCATCCTCTGGAAGAGGTTTTAAGGCAAAGGAAGGCGAGTTCATATTTCTCGCCGTAAGTCCCGCTCTCAGCTTATCTCCAAAACGATAAAGCAGGCCTAAATCAACGCCGAATGTGTTACTTTCAACATAATCGTTACTGTTTAGCGTATTTCCCAATTTATTGTTAAACACCAGGGGAGCCGAATGGTAGGCTCTCCCTCTCATAAATTTTAAATTTCCTCCGACGGCAAAATCCTCGGTAATGGCACGGCCGTAGGTAAAAGGAACTTCCGCCACTGCCAGACCTTTGATAAGGAGCCTCGAAGTGTTATTTGAAAAAGTGCTGCCGCCACTATTGGCCGCTGTCGTCGCTACAGAGGCAGTGGTCTCGATTTGTTTGATGGTATCGGACGTTGCCGTAATTCCCCCCTGGGTTAGCCCGTAATTCACAGCAATGGTAAAGTTATTGACGTTGGATGAAGTCCAACCTGGTAACCCTGTTAAGAAGGCGCTGAGTTCGGTGATTTGCGCAGAGGACAACGCGGTCCCCCCGGTGCAAGAACTACATCCATAGTTAGCCGGATTGGTAAAATCATCAATGGTAAACGTTGACCCTGTTGAAAAAGGAGATATGTTGATTAAGTCAATTCGAGGTACTGCCGACAGATCGCTAAAAAAATTCAAGCCAATTCCAAAATGCCCAACTTCGCCTCCGATACCGGCATGGGCCAATACTTCCGCTGAACGGTTGGGGTTGTCACTAAATACTTTTAATTCATTGATTAATCCAACAAAATCCATTACCTGGGCAGGAGTTAACGGCGACGAGGAAAGGGCCTTGTAATCATACTTTGATACCCTATTGACCTCTTCTCCCAATCCTTCATGAACTTCTACTCCCACCCCTGCGTCGGGAATTAAAAGGCTCCATGTCCGTTTTCCATAATCCCCTCCTGAAGCGTTTTTAAAAAAACCATACGCCGCCGGATTCCAATAGTTGGCTGTGGCATCATCGGCTACCGCCACATTAGCTCCTCCCATTCCCAATGCCCGGGGACCCAAAATTTCCCATTCCCGGGCCTCCACCTCTGCTCCCTGTCTGCATAGTAATACGAAGTAAAAGATCACGAATAAATAAGTTCGTCTTCGCATACCGTGGGCCTCCCTGAGTTCAATCGGTTATTTTTTTTGTGGGGCATCTCTTTTAAAGGGATCGTCAGCACCTCTTCTGTCATTTTCGTCAGTTTGGGGGCAAAAAACGTGTATTCTGTCGAGAATAATCATTCAATTACCCCCCATGAAGCGGCTAATAAGGGGGATGAAGATTTCATAGCGTATCACTGTTTTGATTCTTCAAAAAGGCAAGAATGGACACATTGGCGGGGAGAAATTCATGATCATTTAAGCTGGACTTTTCAACCCATTTAAATTCCTGACACCCTTCAGGCCTGAGATCTCCCCCTTTCCACTCACAGCGGAAAAAATGGAGCGCGACCTTCCGGTCGGGATAATCATAGTCAATGGCCAGAACTTCGACCCCGATCCTGACATCGATCCCCAATTCTTCGCGGATTTCACGGATCAGGCACGATGGCAAATCCTCCCCGCTCTCCCGCTTCCCTCCGGGAAATTCCCAATAATCTCCCAGATGGCTCTCAGGTTTCCTCCGGGTGATCAGGATTTTTTCATCTTTTTCAATGACGGCAGCGGCCACTTCGATCCTGTTCACGATCTTTTGATTTCCCTCGCCCCTTCTCCATCGATCTTCGTCACGGTAATCATACATTCAATCCCATTTTTTTCAAATGCTTTCTTCATGGCCGCGCCAATTAAATCAGCCCGGACATTCTCATGGGTGACGGCAAACATCGTCGAGCCTGCCCCGCTGATGGAACATCCAGTCGCCCCGGCCTTGAGAGCCGCCTTTTTAACCTCGTGGAAACCGGGAATTAAACGGGCCCTCACCGGCTCCACCACCACATCGGTGATTGCCTGGCCGAAAAGACGGGGGTCGTTTTTGCAAACCGCCATCACCATGGCGCACGCATTGGACATATTGGCGATCATTTTTTCCATTTCAATTTTTTTGGGGAGAATTTTTCTTGCCGTTTTGGTCATCAGGGGAAAGTCAGGCGTGGCGAGGATCACGCTGAGCCCCTTCAAAAGGCCGATCTTTAGGACTTTCTTTTCGGAAGGCCGGGTTAAAATCACCCCGCCATATAGGGAGGCCCCGATATTATCCATAAAAACCGCTCCGCTGACATAACTTTCCGCCTCTGTTGAAATCGAGAGAAGTTCTTCCTTGCTTAAACGGCAGCCAAAAAGGAGATTGGCCGCCAGAGCCCCCGCAACGGCGCTTGCCGCGCTGCTCCCCAGGCCATTTCCGGGAATATTCTTATCGATCCAGAGATCCATTCCGTATTTCAAGCCGAGTTTTTGAAGAACTCCCTTTGCCGCAATTGCGGCCGTATTATTACTCGCTTCCAGGGGGAGCTTCCCCCCATCTCCCCTGATTTCTAAAATCCGGACCCGGTTGATTTCGTTCTTACGGGCTTTCACCGTGTCTCCGATCTTTTTAACGGCCATCCCCAGCGTATCAAAACCGGGACCGATATTGCCAACAGAAGCGGGAGCAAAAACCTTTATTTCACTCATTTTTCATCCTAAATGGATAAGTCAATAAGGTCAGGATTATACCATAAGTTTGCAAAAAGGGATGATTTTGAATATAATCAAAGAAACGGGAGATTTGAAAATGGAAACAATGATTGAAACGGAAATGGTTGAAAAAGCGCTTGATACGATCCGCCCTGCCCTCGCAAGAGACGGCGGGAACATATTGTTAGTTGGGGTCGAAGGGACAAAAGTAAAAGTAAAGCTGATCGGGTCCTGTCACGGCTGTCCGAGTTCAGGATACACGCTTCGGTTAGGAGTCGAACGGCGCTTAAAGGAATTAATTCCCGCGATTCAGGAAATCATTCAAGTTTAACGGCGTTCTCTTTCATGTAAACTTCTATTTCTTTTTCTATCTGCGGCTGGGTCCAGCTGAGTTTTCCGGCCATTAAGCGGCAGATTTCTTGTAGCCTCTCTTTTAAAACCACCCCCTCAAGAGCCAGCAGCGTCCTTCTTCTCATAAAATCAGAGAGCGTCAGGGCCATTTCAGTTTCGATGGCATAGATAATTTCTGCTTTAATGTTGGGAAAACCCGGGTCGATCTTTTTTCCGAGCTCCTTATTTTTTTCCACCAGATCAAGTACCTTGGAGGCCTTTGTCCCATAATGGTTGATCAGGTAGGAAACCGTAGAAAACTCAAGTCCGTAATGGCCTCCCCATTTATTATCGTTTTTCCGGAGATACTCTGCCAGGCCCTTTGGAAAATCTCCTCCGAATAAGGGGGTTTCTGCCGTTGCACAGGCTTTTAGATCGGCTCTCCTCAGCCACTTTCCGACCCGGTCAATCACCTTTTCTGCCGTGTTCCGGGAAGTGGTAAATTTCCCCCCCGCAATCGATATCATTCTCATGGGGCTTTCGACAATCTTGACTTTACGGCTCACCGATGACGGAGGAACTCCGGGAAAATCCAATAGCGGCCTGACCCCCGAATAAATCGAGAGGATCTCTTCTTTTTTTAAATGAACCCCCGGGAAAAATGTATTTGTTTCATCCATCAGATATTGGATCTCTTCTTTAAGGGGACGAACATCGCCGGGGTCTCCCTGATAATCAATATCGGTCGTTCCGATTAAGGAATGTTGACCCCACGGCAGGATAAAAAAGATCCTCTTTTCATCCCGGGGGGAAACCACGACAGCATGGTCTCCCGAAATCCGGGGGACAATAATATGAGTCCCCTGCGTCATCCGGACTTTTACCGGATTTTTCTCCCCGGTCAGTTTAGCCACTTGCTCCACCCAGGGGCCGGTGGCGTTTACAAAAAATCTTCCCTGAACGTCAATGGTCTGTCCGTTTAACTGGTCTTGTAACAGGACCCCCTTCAGCACCCCTCCTTCGTTCTTGAATCGCTCCAATTTGACATAATTGAGTACGGCGGCCCCGTGTGATTTTGCGTCGAGAATGGTTTCAAGAACGACTCTGGCGTCGTTCATCTGCGAGTCGTAATAGACCCCTGCCCCCAGTAATTTCTCCGGATTGAGGAAAGGAACCCGTTTTAAAGTCTCTTCCCGTCCGATGACTTTATACCTCTCCCTGTTTTTAAAAAAGGAGAGCGCATCATAGATAAAAAGACCTGCGCGGATCTTCCAGAGGGGCCTGGGCCCGTCTTTATAAATCGGGATGAGAAAAGGGAGGGGATGAACCAGATGCGACGCGATCTTCTCCAGAATAAACCGTTCCCGAAGGGCTTCAAAAACAAGCCCCAGATCGCCATATTCAAGATAGCGGATTCCGCCATGAATAATCTTGGATGTCCGGCTTGAAGTCCCCCAACCAAAATCCTTCTGTTCAACCAGAAGGACGCTGAGTCCTCTCATCGCTCCGTCCCGGGCAATCCCCGCCCCGAGACTCCCCCCTCCGATAATAATTAAATCAAAGCTGGAGCCGTTTAAATGACCGATCCTGTCCATAGGCCGTTCACATTCCATTATGAATTTAAGCGCGGTTAGATTATGATAAAAATAATTCGAGACGATCTGCTTATGCCCGGAAAAAAGAACCTGTCACATTTTAAAGTCCAGCGGAATCTACGCCTCGTTCAATTATACCGTGAATTTGATTTTAGGTCCTCTCTTTCAACAGACCCTGTCGGCTTTCTCTCCGGTTATCGGAAAGCGGCAGACATTGAAGGGGTTGCTTTTATCAGCAGTGCCCTCGCCTTTGGAAGGATCGAGCTTTTTAAACCAGTCATCGCAAAAATTCTGGAAATGGGAAAAGGGGACTTCTCCCAATTCATTCTCGACTTTAACCCCATAAAAGACAAGTCGTTATTCAAAGACATTTATTATAGAATCTGGACCGGCGCAGACCTTGCCTGCCTGATCATGGCTTTGAAAACCATCCTGATCCGGCATGGCTCTCTTGAAAACCTTTTCTTAAAGCATGACAACCCGGCAGAGGAGAATCTGGAACAGGCGATGATCCATTTTTCGGAAGAGTGGGTAAAGTTCAATCCTGAAAAAATTTATGGGATCAATCAATTCACGCGAAGTTTCAAATCCTTTCTCCCTTCTCCCGGAAGCGGAAGCGCCTGTAAACGATTTTGCCTCTTTTTAAGGTGGATGGTCAGAAAGGGAGAGGTCGATTCAGGAATCTGGAAAAGCACCTCCCCATCACGGCTGATAATTCCGCTGGATACCCATATCATCAGAATCAGCCGGTTTTTAAAATTGACCCGGCTGAAAACAGCCGGCTGGAAAATGGCCAAAGAGATTACAAAATCGTTAAAAGAGATTGATCCTGAAGATCCGTTAAAGTTCGACTTCCCCCTCTGTCATTTCAGTATCCGCGGAATCTGCCTTGCTAAAGAACCGGGGACGTTATGCGGTCTCTGCCAGACTCGAAAAATCTGTTATTTCAAAACAACAAATTTATTTTGACGCAAGGTGTTTTAGCTGTTCATAAAGCTCTTTTTCTTTTTCTGAAATTTTTTCAGGGAGGGTGATCTGCAAGACAACGAAAAAATCTCCTCTTCCCCCCTTTTTTTTCAATAAACCTTTTTCTTTTAACCGGAGTTTTTTATCCCCCTGGCTTCCCGGCGGAATTTTTAATTTCACCGGGCCGTCAAGCGTGGGGACCTGAAGCTCCGCCCCCAATGCCGCATCCCACGGAAAAATCGACTGGGTCATCAGGATATCATCTCCCTCGCATTTAAAGAGGGGGTGGGTCCTGATTTTGACCGTGAGATAAAGGTCCCCGGGGTTCCCTCCGTCGGGATGCCCCTGCCCTGCCAGGCGGATTCTGGACCCGTCATGAATTCCCGCGGGAATTTTCACTTCAAGATGTTTTCGACCCTGAATTGTTTCCAGCGATATTTTTTTTGTCCCTCCCCGGTGGGCATCTTCGAGCGCCAGCTCAATTTCGGCCTCGACATCCTCTCCCTTCATGCTCCTCTGCTGTGTGGACGCTCGCCATTGAGCCCCCTCTCCCCGGCCCCCGCCAAAAATAGACTCAAAGAAATCACTGAAGGCCCCCATCCCCCCAAACTCACCCGCAGATGAGGAAGAACGGAAAGTCCCTTCTCCAAATCCGGGTGGCGGAGTGAAATCCATCCCTTCGCGGTAGTTCGCGCCATAACGGTCGTATTTTTTCTTTTTTTCTGGGTCGCTCAAGACTTCATAAGCTTCATTGATTTCATTGAACTTCTCTGCCGCTCCTTTCTTATGAGATGGTGCGGCGGTGTCCGGATGATGTTTTCGCGCCAGTTTCCGAAACGCTGACTTGATCTCCTGCGGGGTTGCGTTTTTCCCCACTCCGAGGATTTCATAATAATCTCTAAACTTGACGCTCATACGTTATTCCTCAAGATGATATCTTTTCCATTATATCAAGATCAGAGCGGCTTTTCCCCTCTTTCCATCTCCAGAAATTCTGCTTCTGTCAGAATCTTGACCCCCAGCTCCTTTGCCCGGGCCAGTTTCGATCCTGGATTTTCTCCCGCAACGACAAAATCAGTTTTAGAGCTCACGGAGGATGCGGCCGATCCGCCTTCTTTTCCAATCCTTTCAGTCAATTCCTCTCTGGAAAAAGATTTAAACGTTCCGGTAATCACCATTTTTTTTCCTTTCCAGATTCCCTCTTTTCGCACCGGTTCGTATCTGATTTTCACTCCGCCTTTTAATATAAGAGAAATCGTCTTTTTATTCCGTTGTTCTCCAAAAAAATTGACGATATTATCGGCTATTTCCGGGCCGACCCCATGTATCGCAGTCAGCTCTTCAACCGTTGCTTTATCGAGGCTGTCGAGCGAGTCATAATGGTGGCTTAAAAGTTTAGACACAGTTGATCCGACACCCCGGATGCTTAATGAATAAAGAAACCGGATAAAAGAAACCTTTTTGGCCTTCTCGATATGGTCGATCAGGTTTTGGGCTGACTTTTCTTCCCACCCCGGCAGGCCGATGAGATTCTCTTTTTTTAAATAAAACACATCGGCCAAATCTTTTAATAATCCGTTCTTAAAAAGCTGTTCGGCCTTTTTTCCCCCCAGTCCGGTAATTTCAAACCCTTTTCTTGAGGCAAGATGGACGATTTTACCCTGTATCTGCGCCGGACAAGAGAGGTTGATGCAATAGGAATAGGCCCCCTCTTTTTCTACCTCCGAATCGCAAATCGGACATTTCCGGGGCATCTGAAAGGGCTTTTCAACCCCGGTCCGTTTTTCAACGACCGCTTTGACCACCTCGGGAATCACATCTCCGGCTCTTTCAATAAAAACCATGTCTCCTTCCATGATATTTTTTTCATAGACTTCTCCTTCGGTATGAAGCGTCGCCCGCGATACCGTCACCCCCCTGATTTGCACCGGCTCCAGAATCGCCACAGGAGTCAGTATGCCGGTCCTCCCTACCTGAACCTCTATTTTTTTTATTCGGGTGGTCATTTGAGCTGATTTGAATTTATAAGCCAGGCCCCATCGAGGATGCCGGGCGGTTTCTCCAAGCTCCCCGTGGTAGGCGATTTGATTGACCTTTAAGACCACACCGTCGATTTCGAAATCCATCTCCCTTCTTTTTGTCCCGATCTCATGATGGGCTTGAATAGCGGATTGAATCGAAGGGGAAAGGGTAATCTCGGGCGAGGTCTGGAATCCCCAGGTCTTGAGCTGTTTTAATACCTCCATCTGGGTCTTAAAATGGATCCCTTCCACCTTTCCTACTCCCCAGGCAAAAAAATGAAGGCGTCTTTTGACGGTGACTGCAGGATCAAGCTGTCTAAGCGATCCGGATGCCGCATTTCTCGGATTTGCAAAAAGGGGGAGGTCGTTTTTAGCCTGAGCCTGGTTGATCTGCTTAAAAACACCGCGGGTAATTAACACTTCACCCCGGATATCCACCCGCGGAGGAAAGGGCTCTTCAGAGTTCCCTCTATTCCGGAATTTTAAAGGGATGGTCTGAATGGTCCGGAGGTTGGCGGTCACATCTTCTCCCCTGACGCCATCCCCCCGCGTGGCCCCCTGGACGAACAGGCCATTTTCATAAATCAGAGAAGAGGAGACGCCGTCATATTTAGGTTCTACGACATATTCTATCGCCTCGCCGGGAATAACTTTACGGACTCTCTGGTCGAATTCCAGAACTTCTTCTTCGGTAAAAGCATTATCGAGGCTTAGCATCGGAATATCATGAAGAACTGTCCTTCCTAAATTTTCAACGGGAGCGCCTACGCGCTGAGTCGGAGAATCGGAAGCGGAAAATTGCGGGTGGGATTTTTCGAGTTCGACCAGCCGTTTGAATAAACGGTCATACTCTGCATCGGCGATTGACGGCTGGTTTAATACATAATAAAGATGATTATGCTGATTGATCTCGTCGCGAAGCTTTTGGATTTCAGTCAGAACAGGATCGGCCATGATGAATATTTACTCTCTGAACCGGTAATATTTAATATTTCACCACAATTAAATATCCAAATCTATTGTTTTATTTCAAAGGGTTATGCTAACCTTTAAAAAGGTCATCTTATGAAAAATTGGTTAAAAGCCGGATTCATTCAAACCCACCCCGCATTTGGCGAAAAAAAGACCAATGTCGATCAGGCAGTTGAAATGCTCTCTTCGGCCAACGCGGAATTGATGGTCCTCCCGGAGTTATTTAACTCGGGCTACCAGTTTACGGCCAAATCCGAGGTGATCTCCCTCTCAGAAGAAATCCCGGACGGATACACCACAAAAAGACTCATCAAAATCGCCAAACAGAAAAAGATGTTTATCGTGGCCGGAATTCCGGAAAAAAAAGGGAAAAACTTTTACAATGCTG
>JBGPKT010000012.1:0-31807 GCA_041486115.1 Nitrospiria bacterium
AATTTATCATTTTTGTTTCTTGAGAGCAATAATAGAAAAGGACAGTGCTCTTTCAAGGAATAATGTTAAAGTCCGCTTTTCCTAAGCCATCAGCTACTTGACAGGATCATAATCGAACCTATACTTATAATAGAATTTTGATAAATATTTCGCGGGATTACTGAACATTGAATTTTATTGACAATAAGCGAAAAACGATCCTTACACTGCGCTGGCTTCTGATCATTGCGCTCTCTTATCTCCTGATCTTCCAGGGGAAAGGTTCTCTCTTTTCAATTGAAACGAAATCCCGGCTGATATTTGATATCCTGGTTTTATTGTACATCGGTTCAAACATCGTCCTCCTGTTCCTTCCCAAAAACATATTTGAACACCCGTGGTTTGACGTATTGCTGATCCTGGGGGACACTTTTATTGTATCCAGCACGATGGTGTTAACCCATTTTTCTTCGTCCTATCTCATTTTCTTTTATTTTTTGATTGTCCTGATGAGCACCATGGGAAAAGGCTTGAGCGGAATTCTTACGAATGGTTCCGTTTTGATCGGAGTGTATATATTATTTCAGACAAAGGAAGTGGGGATAGAACATTTACTGTCAGACACAGGCCTTCTCTTACAGATTCCGTTCCTGATGATAGCCGTCGTGTTTTATGGGGTACTGGTGGATCAGGAACATCGCCGATATGATAAAACTCTGGAAGAAGTCCGTTTAGTTTCGGAAGTCATCTGCACAACGCTTAACCTTCGGGAAGTGTACAAAACAATCCTGGACGCCCTCTCCAGAGTTCTCGGTGCTGAGAAATGTTCAATTATGCTGTTGGACAAAAACCGGGAAGTGTTGACCATTCATGATGCCCGTGGCATTCCTGATGATATTATTCAAACGACCCGCGTAAAGATAGGAGAAGGGATTTCCGGATGGGTTGCGGAAAAGGGAGAATCCTTATTACTCAATCGCCAGGCCAAATTTAATCCTGACGGAACGAAACGGGAACCCTTTCCGCACATTGAATCCGCAGTAACGGTGCCTCTTAAGGTTCAAAATCGAATTATCGGAGTTCTTAATGTTGCGAGCCAATCCAGGAAAAAAAAGTTCACCCGGCAGGATTTGAATATTTTGACGCTTTTTGCGTCCGGAGCCGCTACCGCAATTGAAAATGCCATCCTGTTTGAGGAAATTCGAACGAAGGGGTTAGAACTCAAGGCGGTTCATATGGACGTCGTGATGGCTTTTGCCGGATCTTTAGAAAGCAAGGATGTTTATACGGGCGGACATGCACAGCGCCTTTCCTTATATTCTGAAATGATTGCTCGAAACATGCAAATGGAGGAAACCAAAGTTGAGGAAATAAAATTCGCCGCCGCTCTCCATGACGTAGGAAAAATCGCGATTCCGGACAGGGTTCTTCATGAGACAGGGAAGCTTGACCCGGAGCAATGGGACATCATGAGGACCCATTCAGAAAAAGGGGCTTTGATGATTGCGCAAATCGCCTCGTTAAGCCACTTATCCTTGTATATTCGCCATCACCATGAACGCTGGGACGGGAATGGTTATCCTGATAAAATCAAAGCAAATAGTATCCCGATTTTCTCAAGAATTATAGCGGTGTGTGACACCTATGATGCGGTGACCACCAACCGTACCTATCAAAAAGCATTTGAACCGGAGGAGGTGATTAAAATATTAAAATCCTGCCGGGGAGTGCAGCTGGATCCTGAAATCGTGGATCTATTTCTTTCCCTGATTTTAAAAAATGACGGTTTATTAATGTTCAGTGGCACTCCTTCCGGCCAAATTTCTTACGGAGTTGAAAAAACAATATTACGGCCGATCATCGTTCCTCTTAAAAAAGCGGCATAAAGAAAACAGGGAACCGACGGGCAGATGAAGCGCCTGCAAGCCCGATTCGAGTTTCCTTATTCCCCGGTTTTAAGGAGGAGTCCCTTCTCCTTCACCTCCCTTAACATCCATGAAAAAAATAATCCCGCTCCCAGGATATAAAGCCCGTTTAATCCAAAGGCCGAGATTAATTCCTTTGCGGGAAAACCGCCCTGGTTAATCACCTCTCTCATCCCTTCAAAAACATGGGAAGAGGGAACCCACCAGGCGATCCTTTGAAGTAAGGGGGGAAGAACGGTCACAGGATAGAAAACGGCTGAAACCGGCTGAAACAAGAAGGCCAGTCCCCAGGCCATGACTTCGGCCTCCTGGCCAAATCGAAGAATCGCTCCGGTGGTCATAATGCCGATAGACCAGCCCATGAGAATTAAATTCAGCAAAAAAAGGAAAAGAGGAAAACCAAGAGAAAACACATTAAAGGAGTAAAACGTATAGGCCAGCGTCATCGTCACCAAAAAGGTGGTTAGAACCTTTATCAAGCTGATGACCAGGGTCCCGGCGATAAATTCCAGGGGGGTCAGCGGACTGACAAAGAGGTTTAAGAGGTTTCTGGACCAGACCTCTTCGAGAAAAGAAATGGAAATCCCCTGCTGGGCTCTGAAAAAAATATCCCAGAGAATTAAAGCGCCCAGGAAAAAAGCGACAAAGGGGGGAAGTCCTCCCTGAAATTTTTGGAGATAGAGGGTGACAAATCCCCAGACCATCAGGTCGAGCACAGGCCAGTAGATGATCTCCATCAGACGGGTCATGCTTCGCTTATAAAGCGAAAGATGGCGGTAGACGACGGCCATAACCCTGTAAATCTTCATAGAATGCCCGCCCCCCGCGCCACTTTAAGAAAAACCTCTTCTAGATTCTTTTTTTGATAAAGCTCCATAATCTGCCGGGGGGTTCCATCCGCAATGATTTCCCCTCCGCTTAAAAATATAATCCGGTCGGAAATCTGTTCGATTTCCATCATATTATGAGAGGTATAAATAACGGTACACCGCATCGTGTCACGGAGGTTTTTCAACAGATTGCGGACTTTTTGTGCCATTTCCGGATCGAGACTGGCCGTCGGTTCGTCCAAAAACAAAATCCTGGGCCGGTTTAACATGGCCTTGGCCAGATTCAGCCGGGAGAGTTGGCCGGTTGAGAGCTCCCGCGTCAGTCGTTTTGTAAAAGCCTCAATTTCACAAAGCGCCAGGAGTTCCCTGATTCTATTTTCATAATCGGGAACATGATAAAGCTTTGCAAAAAAGACCATATTTTCCCTGACGGTCAACGAAAGGGGCATGGCGATATAAGAGGAAGAGAAGTTGACCTGGTTTAATATTTTTTCTCGGTTTGTCCTTAGCTCCATTCCAAAAATAGAAACGGTCCCCGATGTGGGGGTCAGAAGATCAAGCAGGAGGGCCATTAATGTGGTCTTTCCGGCGCCATTAGGGCCGAGGAGCCCCAGAATCTCTCCTTCATAAACCGTAAAAGAGACCGAATTAACCGCTAGGGTCTGTTTAAACTTTTTAACCAGGCGGTTTGCCTGTAATACCGGATGAGGCATCAGTTCTTTCCGGATAGGCCCCCTTCCTTGAATTAGAAAATATTTTTTCTGTTTATTGAAAGGATAATTTTGTATCATATAACAGATTGAACTGCCGCGGCACTATTTTTCTTAGCGTCAGTTTTCCAGGGATTGACCCATGATCGTGCCCCGCAAAAAAGGTCTGAGAACCAAAATCGTCCTCGCATTACTTATCGTTGGATCTCTTCCGGTGATTGCAGGTTTGGCCATTACCTATTGGAATGGGACTTTCAGGCTCAGGGAATCGATGGGACACAACTTTCAAGGATTGGCCAGGGAAGCCTCCCGGAAAACAGATCTCGTGATCGAGAAAGAGATCGACAGCAAGAAGCACCTGTCCATTACCGCAGATATCCAACTCGCCATTAAGGATTCAAACCGGAATTACCAGGATCTTTCTGATCAAAACATTTTAGAAAAATTAGCCAGAATGAAAAATCACCGGGAAGAGGCCGATCGCTCTTTTAAAGACAGCCTTCTATTAACCCCCGCCTCTATTTCAATGAGAAGGTTCATGCTCTCCAAAGGTGTGGAGTATCCTGCTTTTTTCGCAACGGATGAAAAAGGGGTTGTTGTTGCCAGTACGAATGGGTATCCCGACTTTATTTATAGCCAGGAAGATTGGTGGAAAGAGGTTTACCACAACGGAACGGGAAAAATCTACATTGGAGATCTTTATTTTATCGAGAAAATCCACGCATGGACAATCATTATTGCCGTTCCGGTCATCGATGAAAAGTCTCGAAAAGCAATAGGCGTTCTGGCTGTCTTTCATGATGTACGAACCCTTATTCAACCCTCTATCCATGATATCCGGTTTGGTGAAACCGGACATGCCATGCTGATTGATTCTAACGGAAGAGTCTTGACCTGTCCCCTCATGGCCACGGGAAGTTTTTTAATGAACCAGAACCTGGTGACAGCCGTCACGTCCTCTATCCCCGGCTGGTTGATGGCAGAGGATGATGGGCACGGGGGACATGACGCTATTATCGGTTTTTCCCCGGCGACAGGAACCTCTGAAATCACAATCCCTTCCACGGGAAAAAGGTGGCATAGTTTTATTCGTCAGGATCCTGGAGAACTTTATGCTCCGATTAACTCACTCCTTTTCTCGGTCTCCTTGTCGGGGATCATTCTCATCGGCTGTGTGGCTATGGCAGGCGGCATCTTGGCAAAAAGGTTTGCCAGACCCATTCAAATCCTTCAGGAAGGGGCAGAGGAGATCGGAAAAGGAAATCTTAATGTAAACCTCGACATCAAAACGAACGATGAAATTGAACTGTTGGCCAACGAGTTTAACCGGATGGCCGGGAGACTCAAGGAATCCTATTCGACGCTTGAACAGAAAGTGGATGCCCGAACCAGAGAACTGCTGGTGATGGTGGAACAACTGAAAGAGAGTGATCGTTTTAAAACGGAATTTTTCTCGAATATCAGCCATGAGCTGGTCACGCCTCTGACTTCCATCATCGGATATTCAGAACTCCTTTTATCCGAAATATCCGGAAGCCTCAATGTCAAACAGAGGGAACACCTTTCCAATATCCACAGCAGTGGCACCCACCTCCTGGCCGTCGTCAGCAACCTGCTGGACCTATCAAAGATAGCCGCCGGGAAGATGGATATTCATTTTGGGGAATTTTCGATGGGGCATCTGATCAAAAATTGTATAAAAACAGTAACCCCTATGGCGGCAAGGAAAAATCAGAGTCTCATGACAAGAATCGAGGAAGGGAGCCTCATGCTGAATGCCGATGAGGTCAAAGTAAGGTAGATTCTCTTTAATTTAATGAGCAATGCCATTAAATTTTCCCACAAGGGGAGCTCCATTTTTATTGATGCCCGTTCTTCAGTGTTGAATGACCAGCCTGCGGTCGAATTTTCTGTCATTGATACGGGAATTGGAATCCGACAGGATGATTTACCTAAAATTTTCGAGGAGTTCATTCAGGTGGACTCTTCTTATACCAGGAAATATCAGGGTTCAGGCCTGGGACTCCCCATCGTAAGGTGGTACGTGGAAATGCACAGGGGAAAAATCGAGGTCGAGAGCCAATTCGAAAAAGGAAGCCGGTTTACCATTATTCTACCAAACCGGATGGAACTTTAAATGACTGTCTTAACCTGTTCTTAACATAATCTTTATAAAACTTGACTTGTTATTTATCTAAACTTCACAAATGTAGCGTATCCTGGTTATCAGTAAACAAATTGATTTCAATGTAACCAGGAGGTATCAGATGTATCTATTCAATGAATTCTTTGGGTTTGCCGCTTTATTTGGAGCAGGGGTCATGATTGTCCTTGGGATATGGGCCGTGATAACCGACAGCGCACTTAGCACTAGGAAAAATTCCTCCGAAAAAAGTCGTGAATCAAAAGCTACTGAATCCCTTATCTATAAAAAAGCCGCCTAGAGAGTACATGAATCCCCGGTTGATGTTGAAGAGGAGCCTTTTAAAGAGATTGCCCCGCGGACCAGTAGACGGGTTGGGAATTCTCTGACAGACTTGCTCGAACGTTTACAATTTGAATAAAAAAGAGGTATAATTCAACATCAACCGGGGTTGCAAGCAGAAGGGGTTTGGTGAAAAAAAAGAGTTTATTGAATCCCATTTTGACTGTCGATGATGATGCGATGATCTCTTCATTAATCACCAGTTCATTACAAAATGAGGGCTTTTCAACTCTTTCTGCCTCGGATGGTGAAGAGGCCCTTCTCTTTTCAGAAAAACATGATCCCTGCCTGATCATATTAGACGTCATGCTCCCCAAGATTGATGGGATCGAAGTCTGCCGCCAGATTCGAAAACGGTCAGACACCCCCATTTTAATGCTTAGCGTCAAAGGCGATGAGTTTGATAAGGTCTTGGGACTTTCAATTGGTGCGGATGATTACCTGACCAAACCCTTTAGTCCAAGAGAACTGGTCGCCCGGGTTAAAGCCATTTTAAGGCGGAGCCTTCCCAAAATCGTCGGAAGCCCTAAAAAAATAAAATATCATGGACTTGAAATCGATTTCGATAAATGCAAGGTGATTGTTCGGAGTCAAGAGGTGACCCTTACAGTCTACGAATATAAGATCCTTCAGGCCCTCGCCAGTTCACCGGGACAGATTTTTACCCGCGAACAATTGATCCAAAAGATTTATACTTATGAGGATGTGAGTGTTGTGGATCGGGTCATCGATGTCCATATTGCAAATCTCAGGGCCAAGATCGAGGAAGACTCTTCCGCGCCAGAATATATCCTGACGATTCGCGGGTTAGGGTACAAATTTGCCGAAATCAACTCGAATTAGACGTCCCATTTCAGTTTAAACGACACGACCCTGTTGTTCCTATTTTTTGAAAAAATCTCTCCGGTTATTTAAGCAGGGATTCTATTTTTTCTTTTAAGGCAGGATCTTCCGGGGCCGTCTTTGGAGGTATATTTTCCACGACCTCTCCTTTTTTGTTCACAAGAAACTTTTGAAAATTCCATTGAATGTCACCCGGCTGAGCGGAGTCTTTTGTTAAATAGGCATAAAGCGGGTGGGTATCTTCTCCTTTAACGCTGATTTTGGCGAAGACATCAAAAGTTACGCCAAACCGGCTCGTACAAAATTCTTGAATCTGCGTATTGGTCCCTGGTTCCTGAGCCCCGAAATTATTCGCGGGAAAAGCGAGAATTCGCAAGCCCCTGGGCGCGTAAGCGTCATGGAGGGCCTGCAGACCCTTATATTGCGGGGTCAGTCCGCACTGAGACGCCACATTGACAATCAACAGCACTTTATCTTTATATTTGCTTAATGAAACAGGTTTCTCCTGGATATCCTGTACGGTAAAATCATAAATAGACCCGGGCATATTTTTGTCTCCTTATATAAGTCGCCCAAACTTCAGACGCCGTTTAAAATATAACACACCGCCGCTCTCAGGAACACCATATAAAAAAAATCAAGACACTCTTCTTTACCCGTTTCTAAGCAGTTATTATCCAGCCCGCCCCCTTCTGGCGACGTGATACGAACCGGTTGGGAAAAACCCCCGCCTTACAGGTGATCCTGCTTCATAGAGCAGGGGGTTCATGAAATTAAATCCATTTTTTCCTCTTAAAGAAAATTAATAGAAAAATAGCAATTCCTGCCATCACACCCATGACTTTAAAATAGCCATACGGGTCTTTTAATTCCGGGATATTCACGAAATTCATGCCGTAAATCCCTGAAATAAGCGATAAGGGAAGGATGATGGTTGAAATGACGGTCAGCACTTTCATCACCTCGTTGAGTTTATTGGAAATGGTTGACAGGTAAGCGTCTCTTGTTCCTGAAATTAAATTTTGATAAGAATCGGTCAGATCATAAATATGAACCAGATGGTCATAGACATCGCGAAAATAAATCCGGGCCGCGCTGGAAATGACCGGAAAATCATCCCGGCTCAGCTGGTTAAATAGTTCCCGCTGAGGCGCCGTCGCGCGCTTTAAATTGAGAACATTTTTCTTCATTAAAAGGATTTTTGACGAAGTATCCGAAGTGGGATTTCGAAAGACCTCTTCTTCGAGCTGGTCGATCTGGTTATCAAACTCATCCAGAACAGGAAAGTAGTGATCGACAATCCCGTCCAAAATATCATGCAGTAAAAAATCGGTCCCTCTGGTAAAAGAGGAGTGATGTTTTAAAAGCCTCTCCTTTAAAAGTGTTATGGTTCTTGAAGGCCCGTCATGGACCGTCACCAAATAGTTTGAACTGATAAAAATCGATAATTTCTCAGTCGAAAAAGTGCCTAATCGGGCCGAAAACGTGGCGCCATGATGAATGACGAGAAAAAGATACTGATCATAATCATCAATTTTTGGGAGATGTTTTTTATCAAAACAGTCTTCGATCGCCAGAGGATGAAAGGCAAAAACATCGGTGAGTAGGGCGCTTTCTCCCGGGCTTGGCGATTCAAAATCAGCCCAGACGCGCCGGGTTTTATCTTTTAAAACCTGGGCTAAATTCTCTGGATTTTGAATTTGGCGGGTTTCGTCGAGGGAATGAACATATAAATCTAACAAACGAGCCTCCTGATCAAGTCAAATTTTTCCATCCTAGCTACCTAGGGACGAAGATTTTCAAACCCTGAGAGCGTCGTCATTGGGGCAAGTTTGTGCCCAGTGTTATAAAATGGGGCCCAAATCAAAAAGGGACGGAAGATAAAATAGAATATTGAAACGGAGTGTTTCCGCGCCCCACACAAGGTGCGGGGGTGCCGCCTTTTGGCCTAATCGGTATTCCTGAGCAGCCTGTTAGGACAGTGTATTAATGAATGAGTACTAGCTCTTTTTCTTTTTCGGTTTCTTTTTTTCTTTACGAATGGTTTTCTCGCCCATGAGAGGTCTCCTTTCTTTTTTTGTTCATTGTGAAACCTGCCATATTATTTTAAAGGTTTTAAATCAAAAGTCAAGAAAACTAAAGCGAAACTATCTTTTTTAAAACGAAATCATTATAATTTTTAAGATCAGAAACGCGCCTGTAGCTTGAGGTAGATCCATCATATAAAGGCTTGTTTTGGTGGGGAAAGGCTAACTTAATGAGGAAAACTAAAATTGTCTGCACGATTGGTCCGGCAACGGCAAACCGTAAGATGTTGAAAGCGTTGATTCTTGCTGGGATGGACGTCGCCCGATTGAATTTTTCTCATGGTGAGCTTACCCTCTTTGAAGAATGGATCCGGATGATTCGGGAAGAGTCCGAATCCATGGAGAAGAGGATTGCCATTCTTCAGGATCTTCCCGGTCCTAAAATTCGGATCGGCAAGGTCAAAGAGGGGGAGGTTATTTTAAAAGCCGGATCAAGTTTCATTCTGAGGACCGAACCGGACTCCGGATCGGAGAAATCCGTCCAGATTACCTATACCAGACTTCCGGAAGAGGTTTCGGTTGGAGACCCGGTCTTTATTGACGACGGTCGTATCCGTTTAAAGGTCATTCGAATTTTTCCCACGGAAATTGTAACCGAAGTCATCGCAGGAGGAAATCTAAGGAGCGAGCAGGGGATTAATGTGCCTGAAACTCATCTTTCCATGTCATCACTTTCAGAACATGATTTAACACAGCTTGACTTCGGACTTGCACAAGGCGTGGACTGGGTCGCCCTCTCTTTTGTCCGTAAAGCGGAGGATATCGAGCAAGTGAGGTCCTATTGTCAAGCCAAAGGGAAAAGCCCGAAACTCATGGCCAAGATTGAGAGGCGCGAGGCATTGGTTCATCTTGAATCCATCTTGCAGAGTTGTGACGGAGTGATGGTGGCCCGAGGTGATCTGGGAGTTGAAATTCCCGTGGAACAGGTCCCTTTGGCGCAGAAGAACATTATCGCATTATCCAATCGAATTGGAAAACCGGTTGTCACTGCCACCCAAATGCTGGAATCGATGGTGGAACAGCCCTGGCCCACGCGTGCAGAAGTTGCGGATGTGGCCAATGCGGTACTGGATGGAACGGATGCGGTCATGTTATCCCAGGAGACAGCGATCGGGAAATATCCTTTGCAGGCAATTCGTATCATGGATCGTGTCATTCTGGAACTGGAAAATCATCAAAAAACAAATCCGGCAGGAGAAAGAAGAAAAGATGCGGCAAAAGAGGTCTCGGAAGCGGTCATCAACGGGGCCTGTTATATCGCCAATCAAATCAAGGCAAGCATTATTGTGGCGGTCAACCGAACCGGCAGAACGGCAGAGCGGCTTTCTGCAGCCAGACCCCATGTTCCCATTGTGGCTTTGATAGCCGATAAAGAAGTCAGCAGGCAGCTCATGATGTATTGGGGCGTCTTTCCTCTGATCTTGAGCGACTTTGACGGTCTCGATCAAAAGCCTGAGTTTATTTTTGAACTGATTCGAAAAAAGGGATTAACTTTTCCAGGAGAATCCATCATCCTGACAGGAGAACTCTCATCAGGGAAACCGGGCTCAACCAGCTTTGTTCGGATCTATCAGGACGAGAGCCCTGGTGGAACGCACGCCTGACCAGGTGATCGGAAGACTCTCGGAAACTGTAACTCGTTAAAAAAGTGGAATCTTACGATCATGATTGAATGAGGAGAAAAAAATGATACAGAACAGGAAGATCAAGTCCGTATGGAAGAGTGAGCCAACCACGGAAGGCGCCGGAGTTCATCTCAAGCGTGCCTTTGGTAATAACCAGGTTCCAAAACTCGACCCCTTCCTTCTCCTGGACGACTTTCATTCTTCAAACCCTGCCGATTACCTGGCGGGCTTTCCCTGGCATCCCCACCGCGGAATCGAGACGATTACTTATGTACTCGAGGGTAACGTCGAACATGGAGACAGCATGGGTAACAAAGGAATGATCTCTTCCGGTGATGTCCAGTGGATGACCACAGGAAGCGGCATCATTCATCAGGAGATGCCGAAAGGGGGTCCGGACAAGCGATTGTGGGGATATCAGCTCTGGGCCAACCTGCCGGCGTCGCGCAAGATGATGCAGCCGCGTTACCAGGATATTAAAAGCGCCCTGATTCCCGAGGTTAAATTGTCCTCCGGAGCAACGGTAAAAATCATATGCGGTCTGCTCCAGGGAGTTACGGGCCCGGTTCAGGACATCATCATCGATCCGGAGTACCTGGATGTGATGGTGCCTCCTCACACGTCATTTATCCATGCCGTCAAGTCCGGGCACACGGTTTTTACCTATGTCGTGAAGGGAAAGGGCTATTTTGACCGGCAGCGGGATTCCTATGCCTTCGAGGTGATTGGCGAAAATAACAGCGATTTCAAGAGGGAGCGCCTGATCGGCGCCGAGAATCTGGTACTCTATGAACGTCAAGGCGGCCAGATTGAAGTGACCACTGAGGCGGAGCCGGCCCGTTTTCTTCTGGTATCGGGCAAGCCCATCGATGAGCCGGTAGCGTGGTATGGTCCGATTGTGATGAATTCACAGCAGGAATTGAGGACAGCCTTTGAGGAGTTTCAAAAAGGGACGTTTATCAAGCATGAGGTAAAATAATAATGAAGAACCGATACCGGTGCTCAAATAAAAAAATAGTTACCTCTTTGCTACCGCCAGGACTTGGAAATAGCCCTTAGCCGGACTCAGGAAGTCGAATTCCACGGTTTCTTTAAACGGGTTTTTTTTGCCTCGGGAACCGGTTTCTGTGCAATCAATCTGGCCTAGTCGGCTAAATTCAGGGAATTTCCGATAAATCTGACTTTCTTGATTTTTAACGGCGGAACAAACGAACTTTCTGGATACAATCCTCCATAGCCGACAGAGTCATGAACAAGGCGTGATTCGCCCAGATGGGTTACGCGGTTTAGCGCCACCGGAATCGACTCAAGATATCTGAGATTTGAAACCGGTCCCACACATTTTCCATTCTGAATTAGGAAAGTTCCATCCTTCGTCATGCCGGTCAAAATTCCCTCTTTTGGATTCACGATATTGGTATAATGAAACCGGGTAATATAAAGTGTCGGCTCTTCTGAAGAGGCGATCATCTCCTCAAGAGTCGATCTCCCCCCCTTCATCACCAGATGCCTTGGGATTGCCCCGTACGATCGTTCAAAAGGTGGAAGTGCATGACCGGTTGACTTTTTACCGTATTTTTCACCTAAAAGCGTATCGTAACAGACTGATTTAGCGACACCATGTTCAAATAAGGTCTGCCTGGTTTTTGGAACGCCTTCAAAATCAAACGGGGCAACGAATCCCCGGGCATCCGTGCCGTCGTCATATAAGGTGATGTTTTCTCCGAGGAGTCTTTGATTCAATTTGCCGCTGACAAAACTTTCTCCCTCTTCGAAACAAAGCCCGTTCGATCCTATCGAGGCGACTGTTTCCATCCATTCCGCCACCGCATACGGTTCTAAGATAAGATCGAAATAAAACTCTTTTCCTTTTAAACCAACGGGGTCTACCGGTGGGAGCCTTTGCCGATTCGCGTTTCGGATTGCCTCCTCGATAATCTGATCTGTATTTAATGTTTCAATATTTTCTGAAGAACCGCTTGAGTAGGCAGATATCGTTTTTTCACCCGTCAGGATAAGACTGAGCGACGCCTCGGTGAATTCCGTAACCATCAAGGTTCCGCTGGTGTTAATGACGCCGATTTTTCCCCAGCCGGTCATCATTTTCGCGGAACATTTCAAATTATTTTCGTTCGATTGGTCGATCATTTTCTGAATCATTTTAATTTTTTCACTTGAGGAGACTTGTCGTGTTGAATCATAAAAGATTTTCTTTGTTAAAGAATAGTCTCGAAAAGGTCCCGGAAGAACGGGAAAAGAGTGAAAGGGCGTTGCATGCCTCGCCTGGTACGTCGCCTGCTGGACAACACGCTGAATCCCATAATTGGAAAGATCCGTGGTCTGGGCCCGGCCCATCCGTTTCCCGCAAATGGACGAAACATAGATTTCCGCATCGTGGGTAAAACCGTTATGACTGATACGATTCAGAAAAGTCCGAATGGTCCCCATTTCGGTTTCCCAATAGAGAATCTCTCCCTGGTCGATTCCCGTTCCGCTAAGCTGAATCAGGTATTGGACAAGGCATTCTTTAATTTTCTCGTTCGAGTTCATCCAAGCTTCCAGTTTTTAATGGGGGGCTGGCCTTCCCTTTCAGGTTGATCTGCGTCCAACCTTCACATGGGTAAATCTTGCCGGAGAGGCTCCATGGCCGACATGCATCGATTGTCCCGGCATTCCCTTGCCGCAATTTGGGGTCCCGTAACTTTTCCATTCGGAAGGTCCGCAGACGGCATCACAGGAATTCCAGAAATCTATCGTCATTCCGGTGTAAAAGGGATTCTTAAGGATCCGGGCTCGTTTTCCGTTTTTAATTTCCCAGGCAATTTCAGTTCCGAAACTGAAATTCTTTCTCAGGTCATCGATGCTCCAGCTGAGATTGGTCTCCATCAGAATTCCTTCACGAGTATTTTGAATCAATTGATCCAAAGATCCCTCACCCGGCTCCATATAGAGGTTGGTCATCCGGATAAGTGGAACTCGATTGCTATGGATGGCTCGCATACAGCTATTGGGGATAAGTGATTTTCCGGTTACCTGATGCAATTCTTCGGAAGTCTCGCGCGAGGAAAGGAGACCGACCAGGATTCCTTTACGGATAATGTCTGTTTTCCCGGCCACAATCCCTTCGTCGTCATAACCAAACGACCCTAGACCCTCATTTAAAGTCGGGTCTGAAATAATATTAACCAGTGGAGAGCCATATTGGAACTCCCCCAACTGATTGAGATGTTCGGATAAGAAGCTCCCCCCGGCGTAAGTCAATTCTGACCCGAATATTCTGTCGAGCTCGACGGCATGACCGATGGATTCATGAATTTGAAGACAGAGCTGATCGGGCATAAGAATCAGATCGGTCCGCTTATCGGGACAGGGATCCGCATAGAGTAATGCTTCGGCCTCCTCCCCTATTCGAGAGGCATGTTCCTCCAGCCGCAAAGATTCCACGAATTCATAGCCCGCTGTGCCGATGTTTCCTCTGAAACTGTTCGGGTATGATCTCCTCTGCACCTCTTCTTCGGAGATCGCCACGACCTCCATTCCCGCCCCGCTTTCAAACAATTCCTGTTCAATAAAAGATCCCTCGCTGTTCATCCATATTTTATTTATCTTTGAAAAGGTCATGCTCGCTTCCCGAATGTTGACCTTTGCACTCGATTCTTTCAGAAGCTGATCGACTTTTAAGAGGGTATTGATTTTTTCATTGAGGGAAATATCATCAAACGGGTCTTTCTGAACGGCAGTTTTGAACCTCCCATGCTGAACGACCGGAACCGGGTATAATTTAACTGGCTGTTTTGTGATCTTTTGCGAACTGCGCGCCAGTTTTATGGCTCGCTCTAAACTCTTTTCTGCTTCTTTAATATCCAGGGTGGAACAGCTGGCAAATCCCCATGCGCCGCCTACCAGAACTCTTACTCCAAAACCGATATTCTCGGAATGAGTCAGCTGCTGAACCTCGCCATTTTTGACCAGGATTGTTTCTTCACGATGATTCGGGATGACGCGAACATCCGCATAATCGGCCTCATTTTTCTTTGCTTTAGATAATAGAGATGAAAGGGTATTTCGCCACATTGTTTCGCTTATTCAATCCGCATCGGGACCCCGCCGGAACGCTTCATTTCCATGAATATCAGCTCCGCTGAGTGTTTGGACAAAATGTTTGAATTGTGTCAATTGGTCGATTTTTTCATTGATCGGAGCAGTCAGGTACTCGGCCAACGTGACACTCTCCAGAATATTTTTCAGGATATCTCTGATGTCGTTGGTCTCAGGACGTTTGGCCCGATTCAGGCCAGAAAGGATTTCGTAAATCCGTTTTCTAAGAAACCAAATTAAAAAACGCAATTGCTGTTCTTGATAATTGACTTGAGGCATAGGTATTCACCAGGGAATCGTATAAAAGCATTTTGCAATAAATTCGCGGGGAGTCCAGATTAAATATGATCATCCTTGTCATTGCCTCTCATTGTTCTTACAACGGGAACAGGGACAGATCTCCCTTAAATAATCAAACGAAAAAATCCCGGTGTTATGACCGTCGCTAAAGGTGACGTTGAGGGCATAATTTCCCGCAAGGCTCAATTCCACCAGTTCCACGGTTTCAAAAACAGGCCCGGAAATGACCCTGAGTGCGTTCTTTGGCTGGCGTCTCCGCTTCAAGCACTCGGCGCAGGGGCACTCTTTTCGCAAATAGTTTGTCGAATAAATACTTTCGTGCTGATCTTTCCAGGTAATCCTCACTTCATGATTACCCGCTCTTTTGATCTCGGCAACCTCGTTCATAAACCTCTTTCCGTGAGAATTACACTTTATTCGCTTTTAATTTTGCGAGAGAATAATAAGTCCCCCGCCAAACAATCCCCTTTTTCAACAGAGTGTTCAGAGTGGATACCCAGAGGATATAAATAAAAATCAGATTGGCGACGGGAAAGCCGAGGCCATACCATGGATTCATCCCTTGAAAAGTTGCATTGGCAACATAAAAAAGGGCAAGGATCCCCAAGGCAGCCATATAAATCAGTTGAGTCATACCGGAGGTTACCACGATTCCGATAAACGGCCATACAAACATGAGCAGATTCATGGCTGTTGCCACTATGACTCCCGACAGATGATAGTTAAAAGAGGCGAAGGCGTTTTTCTCCAGACCCTGGATTAACTCCCGGACAGAACGGTACCATTCCACAGAAACCATCCCTTTTCCAAGGAGGCAATCCTGCCGGAACCCCTTTTTTTTAATCAGTTTGGCGAGTTTCATATCGTCATCAGGCCGCATGGCTATCGCTTGATGAGACCCAACCTCCCGATAGACTTTCGCCCGGACAAGATTAAAGGCCCCGATGCCGATATGTTTCGCACTTGAAGGATTTTTTGCCTGCCAGGGTCTCGTAAAAAGGATAAAGAGTATCGCAAAGACCCCCACGACCATATTCAGCAGAATCCCTTTCAAAGGAAGTTCCGGAAAGAGTGTCACATGATCCAGCCTTTTTTCTATCATAAAACCGATCGTCCGAATAATGGTAGTCGGCGCCATCAAAACGTCCGCATCCATAAAGAGAAGGTAATCTCCTGACGCCTTGCCGGAACCAAAAAATAACGCGTGATTTTTTCCCAACCATCCTTCGGGAAGGTCTGAAATATGATAACTTTTTAAATGGGCATGTTTTAGCGAAATCCGATCCAAAATGGCAGAAGTTCCGTCTGTAGACCGGTCATCAACGACAATAATCTCGAGGGCGGGATAATCCTGACTTAAGACCGATTGCAGCGCGGTTTCAATATGTCGCCTTTCATTTCTCGCCGCGATGACCACCGAAACACGGGGAAAGACTCTCATTTTTTCCGCAGGGCAATTTCTTAGAAATTTTATCGTTCTTGCCCCAAAAAATGCGTCAATACCTGCAACCAGATAAAAGAGGAGGATTAAAACAGCCAGGTAAAAAGAGATATTTTCAAATAGTGAATCATATATCATGACTTCCTTGCTGAACAGGGTCGTTAATGGCCTGACGCGGAATCCGGATTTTGAGGAATGGCGCGGAATCCCTCAAAATTCATCATAACAGAAGAGAAAAAGGGGATTCAATGAATGTCGTCAGGAGGGCTTGTGGAGGGGGGAACCAAAACCGGCTCCGGCGCCGTTGCGAGGGGAAAATCCGCCGGGGGCATCGCCGTTAACGGCGGGTTGGTTAAAACCTCATCGTGAGAAGCTTCCTCGCGCGCCACCTCTTCGTATTCAGGGACCACGATCCCTCTTTTCACCATGATCTGATAAATCATCTCCGAGCGATTCAGAACATATCTCTGATTCCCATCCGCCTTGAATTTCCGGGGGTTGGGCAAGACCGAAACCAGCCTGGAGGCTTCCATGGGGGTCACCTGAGAGGCCGGTTTTCCAAAGTAATAGAACGACGCCGATTCCACGCCGTACAAACCATCGCCCCACTCCACGACATTCAGATAAATTTCCAGAATCCGTCTTTTGGAGAGCGTTCTTTCCAGCTTCCAGGTGATCACCGCTTCCCTCAGTTTCCTCAACAGGCTTTTTTCAGGCGACAGATAAAGGTTTTTAACCAGTTGTTGGCTGATCGTCGATCCTCCTTTTTTATATTTTTTCGATTTCAGGTCTTTCTCTATCGCCTCTTGAATCGCTTCATAATCAAACCCTTCGTGCGACCAGAATTTGTCATCTTCGGCAATAATAACTCCTTTGACCAGATAAGGAGAAATTCCGGAAAGGGGAATCCATACCTGACGCACTTTCTTTTTTTGGCCGGAGGCGCGCCATTCGGCCTCCCGGAATTTCATAAATGAGGTTTTAGAGGGATTGGTCTTTTTCAAAACCGCGATATCCGGAAAGGCGGCAACGTAGAGCGCCGCCAGGAGCAAACCGCCCAAAAGCGCCAAATAAATACTTTTTTTTATCATGCGGCAGGGAAGGAGATTGCCTTTTCCAAAGTTTTAAAATATTCTCTGATCCTTTTGGCATTGGTTCCGACATCGCTGATCCCCACGCGTGAAACGGAGCGGAGATCGATCCGGCTGGAAACCCCTTGCGGAGTAATCCGGATGACAATATCGTCTTTAAATCCGAACCAGAAGGTGGTATCGGTCGCCTCAATCCGCCCCTCCGATGAATTGGCTTCCACAATGTCCCATCCCATTTTATTCGCGGCTTGAAGCGCGGTTTGAAACGCCTGATCCCCCACCTGAGGAATGAGTCCGGGTTTCAGATCGGGATACCCTCTCTTTTGTTCTTCTGATAAGGCTTTCCCGCCGTAAATCGCTGAATTAGGAGCCTCTTTTCGCAAAGGCAAAACGGCGACAAATGCAGGGGGGGTTTCCATATCGGTCGTAATATCATGAATCCTCGGAAGATTTTTGGCTGCCCAGAGCCATTTTAACGGAACCATGATCAGGATCAGACTAATCAAAAGCGAAGGGAGCGTCAGAAAGTACCTCCGGTTAAATCCCTCTTTTGGCCCTCGATAAAGACCCGCGAGGCCAAGTAAAAAAGTAAATACCGCTCCAAAAAATCCGTACCTTAAAAGACTGAATCCTGTTTTAAAACTCCACCATCCAAAACGATGGCCAAAGCCCGCCAGAACCGTTAAAACCAGAAAACCGACAGCAAGCCCCAAGCTCCATAGCCAAAGAAGAGACCGGGCGGGCTTTTTTTCTCGATGGATTTCCACTTTCATAAAACCCTCCCCCATACTTTTTTTTATTTTTTTCTTTCACCCCTTCACTCTGTTATATTTGAATTTTTTATAGCAGAGCTGATCGCCTCAAACCAATCAATATGGTCACCGATTTTGTCCTGAACCATTTTTAATTCTTCGCGATTAAGTTTTCTTTCTAATTCATCTTCAGCCACAGTCTGAATATCTTCAATATTTATCGAGTACACCACCCTTTCACTCGCCTTCATAAACCTCCTTAATACGAAATCGTCCTGTAAATTGAGTTAACCATAAACTTAATCCCATTCCCTTCTTGTGGTATCTAACGTCGCCCATCAGTGGCCTGGGCGAGCAAGCGAAGCATCTCTTGCACGGGTCCGCTGCATGGACTGCTTGGGGATCTACACACCATAAAGAACCTTGAGTTCAGTAAGACCGGCCCGCGCAGACTCGATAGCCGCCTTGGCACGGAACTTAAGTTCAGCTTCGTGCCAGAGTACGTTACCACTCTCCCAGCCCAGGAATTCGATGAAATCGAGGCAATCTGCGAATAATGCCGGGAGCCCGCTAACATCCAGAGACCAACCCTTCGGAACAAAATGAATGAATTCGTTGCGAAGATCATTCAATCTTTTGATACTGCCGCCCTGGCTTCCTTGTGGCGCGAACTTCTTGCTGTGACCGTACATCAACATCCGGTCACTCTTCACCTTCTTGTATAGGTTCTCGTAGCAATCAAGATGCTCCGTGGGGAAGGGCTCGTTTTTCTCATAGGCCTCGAGCCATGCTGCAGCGACATTGTCTTCGAGCGCGGCTAGGCTGTTGCCACCGTGTAGCGCCAAGACCATGAAACCCTGAACCGAACTATGGAATGCTATCAACGCCCATTTCCACCGGTAAATATCAGTCTTCACCATCTCGATCGACTCCGAAACCATCTCAACCGCCGAGACAGCTCCCTCAACCTCGTCAGTACGCAGGTAATGGATCATCAACTCTCCAACGTTTTCAGTAACCGGCAGTTAGCGCTCATGACCTCGCGTCCGCAAATGAAAGTGTCACCCTCACCCTACTCTCTCCCACAAGGGAAGAGGGATCCCACTTGAAAAGGGTTTGGCGTTTGTTTTTGCGCAGGAGGAGCCGGAGCATCCCTTAAAGAAAAACGAGTGCTGGTCATCGCCCATTCTAACGCAGGGCTTCAGGTCTTATGCGACTGGAACCACCCTTTAAAAATGGAGCGACTTTCCTCCAAGCAAAAATAAATGCCAAACCCGTACCCCCCCTCACCCTTGCCTTCTCCTACCATGGGAAGAGAGAAAGCCGAGATTGCTTCGTCGCAGACAACGCTCCTCGCAATGACAAAAAAACAGAGGGGGAGCTGCAGTTGCTCCAGCTCCCCCTCTTTAAATCTGTTATGCCGTTGAATTTATTTTATGAACAACGGGAAAACCCGCATTGGCTGCACTTTTCACATCCTTCTCCAAATTGCAGCTCGCACCCGCAGTCGGGACAGGCCGCCGTCATCCGTCCCTGGGTCGCCAGGACCATTGTTTTAGCCATATAATCCTTGTGGGTCGCCAGGTAGCTGTACATCATCTTGGCAATGCCGTCAGAGCAGGACTCCACCCGGTTATCCCCCAGGCCAAACGGCTTGTTGCACCGGATGCCGATCAGCTGTTTCACGATCGCATCGGGCTCCACCCCCGCCCGGAGAGCCAGCGAAATCAGCCGGCCGGTCGCTTCATTTTGCGAGGCCTCGCATCCTCCCGCTTTTCCCATGTTGGCAAAAACTTCAAACGGCCTCCCCTGTTCATCTTCGTTAATCGTGAGATAGAGATCGCCGCAGGAGGTCGGTTTCCTCGCCGTGCTCCCATGCGTAATCGCCGGCCTCGGCCTGATTTGAATCAATGGAGAGGGGGACTGCGGGGCCGCGGTTGCCGGCACGTGCGCCATAGTCACCGTAACGGTTTTGGCGGGGGCCGCTCCAGGGGCCGGGGCCGAAGCCTGCCCTTTGGTACTGGTACCGAGGTTCATCACCTGCTCATCTCGGCTCCCGTCTCTGTAAACGGTAATCCCCTTGCAATTCAACCGGTAGGCCAGAAGATACGATTTTTTAACGTCTTCTACGGTGGCGGAGGAGGAGAGATTGATCGTCTTGGAAACTGCGCTGTCGGTATGTTCCTGAAACGCCGCCTGCATCCGGACATGCGATTCTGGAGCGATATCATGCGAGGTGACAAAAACATCCTGCCACTTCTGCGGTATTTCTTTGACCCCGCGGGAGGAGCCATGGTTGGAAATAATTTTTTCAAGGAGGCCTTCATGCCAGAAACCTTCTTTTTTGGCGACTTCGATAAAATAATCCTGAACATAGGGGAGATGGTCCCCCCCCATCACGTTTTTGTACCAGATGAGGGAAAATTCAGGCTCGCATCCACCCGACGTGTCGGCAATCATGCTGATCGTCCCGGTTGGGGCAACAGTGGTCACATACGAGTTTCGGATCGCATGGCCCTGTTGTTCATGAAGAGAACCCTTCCAGTTGGCATAGACGCCCCTCTCCTCGGCAAGCTGGCGGGAGGCGTCATAACCGACCTGTTTGAAATAGGCCATGATCTTTCTCCCCATATCGATCCCCTGATCGGTGTCATATCCGATTCCCAGCTTATAAAGTATCCGGGCAAATCCCATGATCCCAAGGCCGATTTTCCGGTTCGCTTTGGTGATCAGTTCAATCTCCCGGATCGGATATTTGTTCATATCGATCACGTTGTCAAGAAAATGGACTGCTGTCCGGATAGTTTTTTCAAGACGGATCCAATCGATTTCATATTTTCCGTCCGTTTCAATTAAATGCTTTTCGAGATTGATGCTCCCCAGATTGCACGACTCATAGGGAAGTAAAGGCTGTTCCCCGCATGGATTGGTTGCTTCCATTTCGGCAATATGCGGGGTCGGATTGGTCCGGTTGGTCGCATCGATAAAGAAAAGGCCCGGTTCGCCGTTTTTATGGGCCTGCGCGGCGATTTTGTCAAAAACCATCCGGGCGTCCATCTGCTTGACCGTTTTACCCGAACGGGGGCTGATTAAATCATACGGCTCATTCCTCCGGACCGCTTCCATAAACCGGTCGGTAATGGCGACGCTGATATTGAAATTGGTGATCTCTTTGGTGTCATCCTTGCACGAAATAAAATCAAGAATATCAGGATGATCGACCCGGAGTATCCCCATATTGGCTCCCCGGCGCGTCCCTCCCTGTTTAACCGCCTCGGTGGCGTGATTAAAGACCTTCATAAAGGAGACCGGACCGGAGGCAACCCCGCCCGTGGTTCTGACCACATCATCTTTGGGACGGAGGCGGGTAAACGAAAAACCGGTACCCCCTCCGGTCTTATGAATAATCGCGGCCTGCTTGACCACCTCGAAGATCCCCTCCATGGAATCTTCCACCGGCAATACGAAACAGGCGGAGAGCTGCTGCAGATCCCTCCCGGCATTCATCAGCGTCGGAGAATTGGGTAAAAATTCGAGGCTGGAAATCATCTGATAAAAATCGGAACAGGCTTTTTCATAGTTGCCTGAGGCATACTGGCGTTCAGCCCGGGCGATATTCTCCGCCACCCGGACAAAGAGCTCCTTCGGGGTTTCAATGACTTTTCCCTCTTCATTTTTGGCCAGGTAACGTTTTTCAAGGACCCGGAGGGCATTGGGAGAGATATCAGGAAGAGGGTACTTCAGAGGATCCAGTTCAAAAGAAGGGACTTGTGATTCGGACAGCGTTGCCTTCGCATTTTTTTCAGACTCTTTGTTCATCATTGCCATTGAAACACCCCCTTGTTTAAAATCTAAAAAAATTGCTTTAAAATGTTCAAACTTCTTTTCTCTATTAATTATTTTTCTCTATGAGATTAATGGATAAGGATATTTATCAAAACTAACGATGTCAATTTAAGCCGGGTGACGTTTTTTGTCAAGGAAAAAGATACAAGATATGGTATACAATATTTTTTTAAACAACTATATATTGTGGATATCAGGTGAATTGTTTGTGGATTCGATGGGGATAAATAAAAGAGAGTTATTCTAATCTGGTGTAATATCGTATGATTTTTGTATTTAGGTTGCTAGATGGTTTATAAATTGTCTCGGTAAATCTTTTTTGAGTCTCCTTGATCAGGGCGCTCGAAGAAATCGTGAAATAAAAACTTTTAACATCTGCCGACCAGAGTTTCAGAGAGTCTCCAATCGATTTCAGCCCGTCGATCATCACCAGGTCATTAACGCTTTTCACCGGCCTTGCTTTGATGATCTCTTCTGCCAGACTTCGGGTAATATCAAACTGCCACCCGCCCTCGCTATTCTTGTAAAAAAGGGTTTGAAGAACGATCTTATCCGCGGTATTCACATTGATTTTGGCGGAGGGGTTATTGTGAGGGTAAACGGTTAAATAGGGTTCTATTTTGGAGTAGACGTCATCGGTGACCCCCCGCACCAGCCGGAGTTCTGACAGGGTCTCCAGAAAATGGTTCTTCCGGCAGGTATAAGAAGGTTTCAGCCCTTGATAATAGAAATCGTTTTCACAATCGATCCATGAAATCATTTCATCCACCAGACCGCTGTCGATTTCCAAAAGGGTAAACAACCTCTTGATTTGGGCAATGGCCGGAAGGCGTACCGATTTCGCCTGGTTTAAAAGATTAATATTGATCTTCCCCGATTCATCTTCTATTTTCACCGACACTGACCCTTCTCCCAGAGGATAAGGGGGAAACGGCCGGGCCCAAAACTGGTCCGGACCATCATACGCGTCCGAAAGGTTTCCCCTTAAAATCTCTTCTCCGGCCAAAAGGCCTGAACGGGCAAGCGCCATCGCCCTGTCGGCATGGATGAACCGGAATGAAGAATTTAGTTCAATCCTCGACTGATAATCAAATTCAATCACCAGAGCCACCAGGAGAACAATTGCAAAAAGGACCATTAAAAGGGCGATCCCCTGTTCATTTCCGCCGGGACGGAGGGGAGGGCTTGGGCCGGGTACCGGTTTACTGTATTCTTTCATAATGAGATATGACGAGGGTCATATCCAGATTCTTGGGTTCGCTGTAGCGCGTTTTAATATGGAGGCTCTTGATATTCATAAGGGAGGGGGACGATTCGATCCCCGAAAGAAACGTCACCGCCTGCTGAAGGGTAACATCTTCGAACTTCACCTCCATTTCAGTCGATTTGAGGTTTTCAAAAGTTTGGGATCCCTGGGGCCGCAGAGAGGTCATTTTGTTTTTGACCTTGTTTTCAATCGCCCTGTTTTCGAGAAAGGCCGGGAAGGAAAATTCTTTCCGCTCCCGGTCAACTCGCTGTTCCATCCGGTCGATCTGGTTCTTCAGCGGCTGATACGATTCTTTCAAAACCCCCATTTCAGCGAGGTCCGCCTCTTTCTGCCTGCTTTGCCGGTCATACCGGTCCATTTTTTCAAGAAACGGAGCGAGAAGGAAAAACCAGCCCAGCAAAAGAAAGAGGAAAACCGCCCCTCCCAAAACCGCCTTTCGCTCTCTTTTTCCAAGCCGGTTGATCCAGCCGGCCGGCATCAGGCGTGGCCTTTTCATCGGGTCATCTCCAGTTTAAACCGGACTTTCGATTCCTCGGCGTTCATTTTGGCGTCGACTACCGTAATTTCCCGAAACAATTTGATTTTCCCCAGTGATTCCTTGATTTGATCGAGAGACTCAAAAGAACCGGTCTCTCCTTCGAGCCGGACTTTATCAAAATCAACCGACAGCTCATTGACGTCGATTTTCACCTCTTTGGGAATCTGCACGGTTAACTCTTTTAACACACTGAGAGGGGTCGCTTCTTTTAAGCTGAAAAATAATTCCTTTTTTTTCAACCGGGCGATCTCTCCCCGGGTCTGGTCCACTTCGTTTAAAATGGGGCCCGCTCCCCCCAGAAGCCCTCTGTACTCTTCCTGAAGCTGGAGGGATAGTGTTTCGTAATGGTTCTTTTTATCCATCAGCCGGATCCCCAGGTCGGTCAGCGCAAGGACCAGGAGAATCAGAAAAAAAACGGCCGCGGTTCTCCGAACCCCTTTTTTCCCTTTTTCAATTTCGGTGTGAGCAAACTCTTCTTTCCTGAAATTTATCTGCGAGAGCCCTCCCCGGAGAGAGGTCTCTTTCAGGGCAAGTCCGGCGGCCGGAATATAGGCAGGATCGATGGAAGTCTCTCCCAAAAAGACACCGGGGCCTATTTTCATTTTCTCGGGCGCCAGATCCCATTCAAAGAGGACAAGCCCCTCTTTTTCGGAAATCCATTTTTGAAACCCGTCCATCCGGCTCCCTTCTCCGCAAACCAGAAGGCTCTGGATTCTCTCCCCGGTTTCATTTTTAAAAACCTGGAGGGTTTTCAAAAGTTCTTTGATCCAGAAATGATCCTCATTCCAGGAAGAAGGCTCCTGAAAATCGAAGGCGCCCCCCCGGATCGACCTGATCATGGACGGCGCATTCCCTTTGATAAAGCAGAGGGTGGTCAGACGGCTCTGCATATTCAATAAAAGGAACGGCCCCTGCGGGGGGGAAAGGAGAATCTGGCTGTAATTGAAAAGGGCCATCCCGTCCCATTCTACCTGATGAGGGTCGACGCCGATCGCGCGGAGCCTTTCCATTAAATGCCTGAAATCCTCTTTTAAAAGAGCGGCCGCAAGGATCCGGCTTGAATCGTTTTGCCGGGAGACGGGGTGGTAAGAGAGGATCACCTGGTCAAGTTCAAAGGGGATCAGCGGCTCGATTTCAAACGGGAGGACCTGCTCGATCTTTTTCGCCTGGGTAAAGGGGAGTGAAAGCGTCCGGGACGATACAAGATTCCCCGGACAGGCGGCCACGACCCGATCCGCCCGGCCGATCATTTTCTTAAAGAGGGGATCTTCCGCTCTCCCCTCTTTTAAAAGAAACTCCCGGCAGGAGACGAGGGCAAGCTTCCCTCTCCAGGTCTCTTCGATCAGGGCAGCGCGGACCTTGTTTTCATCAAATTCCAGACCGCAAATTTTCATAAAGGGGGCCCTTTCAGCGTGAAAGCAGGGAGATCCACCGTTCCCTTTAAAAAAAGGTCCATCGGCGTTCCGGGCCGGGCGCCGGGAGCAAGAAAGGCCAGAGGAATTACCTGGTTCAGAGCTTCTTTGGGAATCAGTTTCATCGAGAGGTTTAAAACAGTTTTTTGAAACGGAACTTCCAGGATCAGGGTTCCCGTGCCGTTGATATCCGCAAGCGACCCGGCCAGTTCAAAACGGTCGAGCGTCATCGAACCGTCCCGGATCATGCAGTGTCCGTTTACTCTGGAGACGCCTGTTTCGGGCAAGGCAAACCCCCCGGCGGAAAATCCCCGGACATTGATGTCTTTCCCTTCAAAATTCAGGTACCCTTTCCCCTTGGAGGGGGCCGTTTCATCCCAGCGATATTCCGTTTGAAACCGGACTTTCCCCTCCATGGCGATCCCTTTATTCCAGGGGAATTTCTTTAATTCCAGATCTTCTCCTTCTACGGCCACCGTATGGCTCGTATTTTTTTCACCCTTTTCCGCGGCCCAGGACCCCCGGATCCCGCCGCCCCACCCCTTTAAATGAAATCGGGCATCCATTTTTCTTTTAAATAAAAATGAGGGGAATGAAAAATCGACGTTCATCTGATCAACCTCAAAGCGGGTTTCCGGCTTATCCGAAGGGGTCACGGTCACTCGTCTCCATTCGGTTCCCAGCGGGAAGACAAAATGGGTTTCTTCTACGGCGATCCTCGTCCGGGTGGTGTTCTGGAACTGAAAAAGGATCCAGTGCTCCACCTTTTTTTTTGGAAAAGTTAAAACAATAAAAATGCAGTATAATACAATTCCATAAAAAGCAAATCCGGTTAAATAAAAAAACACTTTTCGATTTTCATGCGCAGGTTTCATCTCGCCTCTTAATCGGGTGATAGTTCGAACAGATTGACCTGGCGGACCCACTCCTCTTCATCCCCGTTCCGGTTGATCAGGAGGAACTTGACTTTGACCGCCGAAGGGAGCGGCGAGAGGCCCTGTTTTCTGGAATCCCACTCGGGAAGCCAGCTTTTTCCATCGAAATATCGGATGCTCATCTCCTTGACTTGTTCAATCAGCACTTCTTTTTCAGGAGGACCGCCGGATAAAAAATGGGGATATTCTTCATGATTTAAATGATACCACCTGGAATCGGCCCGCTTTTCAAGATAATAGCGGACCTTTGTCAGGCTGGCCTCCGGCTGTCCGGGGATAAGATGGAGATGCGCCATCGTATAAAAGGAGAGGCTGTCGGTCGAACCCTCCGCGCCGGTGTCATGGAGGCCTGTAAAATCGAGCGGCGCGGAAGAGCCGGAAGGGTAGGCGCTTAACAGCTCCCGCGTCAGCTGGTCTGCCGTCAGCCTGACCTCCCGGTAATACTCCCGTTCCCGGTCGATGCTATCGGTCACCCGGGAGGTGGAAATAAAGGTTTCGTAAAGAAAGAGGGCGATGAGCGACACAAGGGACATGGCGATTAAAACTTCGACAAGCGTAAACCCTGTTTGAACCCTGAATCTCCGTTTTTCCGTTTTACTTCTCTCTCTGCAAGACATATTGAACCCGCTCGATCTCTTCATCCCGGCTCCCCCGTTTCCAGATGACTTTGAACCGGATCTCTTTAACCTTTCCAAGCGGCGTATCTGCCACCGTTTTTACCCACCGGAAATCGGGATATTTTTCCCCGAAACCTCCGAGGGTCTCTCCCACGGCCTGCGGCTCTTCCAATTCCATTTTGGCCAGCTTTTCGTCGGCCAGAAATTCGGCCCGCAAACTCTGGCGCGCATAATAGGTCTGTCCGATATTCTGATTTCTCAGTCCAAGAAGGGGAACAAAAACAATTGCCACAAGGGTCAGGGCGATCATCACTTCTAGGAGCGTAAACCCTCTATCGGGCCTGTCCGTAAGAACCGTCTGCTCCATCGTCGCTTCAGCCTCGCCTTCTATTCCTCTTCCAGATAACCGTCGGTCCATTTGACCTTTCCGGAAAGGGAAGCGACCTGAAAAGTCACCGGGCGTCCCCCGTCTTCAAAATGAAGGGTAGCTTTTTCAGTTCTTCCGGCAGGATAAAAGAAGATATACGCCATCCCTTCGGTCACTTTTCCTTGCTTTAACGTGACCACATCCTTGAGGCGGATCCGGGCAGGCAATTGAACTCTATTCAGGGTTTCGGTGTGATAGGGTTTAAATTCGCCGTTTTCATTCATGGCGCTGATATCATACTGCTGCGAAGAGAGGTCGAACCCAAGCCGAAGGAGTTTTTGCCTGGACTCCGCCTCGTCTCTTAACGTTTGTATGGTCCCGGTTAAATGCCTGACCGTCGTTTTGAGGTTTCCGCCCGATAGCCCGGTCATCCGGGGAAGAACAATTAAGGCGATCAGACCGATGATCAGGACGACCAGGACAATTTCAATCAAAGTGAACCCGGAAGCCCCCTTTTTTTTCCGCTTCTTCACCGGTCAAGATTCCAGTTTTCGATATCGGCGTTCTTCCCTTCTCCTCCTTTTTCCCGGTCGGCCCCATAAGAAACCAGATCAAAATCGCCATGCGCTCCCGGACAGATATAAACATAGGGAGTTCCCCAGGGGTCTTTGGGAATTTTGGTCATATACCCCCCGTCGCGGTACCGGTTTGGAATCCGTCCACTTGTCGGTTTTTTAACCAGAGCCTCCATACCCTGTTCGGTAGCCGGGTAAAAGCCGTTGTCCATTTCAAACTGGTTAAGGGCCTGTTCGATGTTCTTCATCTGGACCTTTGCCGCCGTTTCTCTGGCGACGTCGGTCTGCCCCGTAATGCGTGGGAGGATCAGCACCGCAAGGATCCCCAGTATCGTGATGACCACCATCAGTTCAATCAGGGTAAATCCTCTTTTATTCCGCACGTTTTTCATCATGATTCCCCCGGTTCTCCTTAATTTTATCAAGCTTTGATATTGTATTATGAACGAATTTGAATTATCTGACAATGGAGCTCATTTGAAAAATGGGGAGCAGAATCGACAGGACAATAAACAGGATCACCAGTCCCATTCCCAGGATCAGAAGGGGAGAGAGGAGGGAGGTCAGGGTCCCGATCACCGCATCCATTTCATCATCATAGGTTTCGGCTACCTTCCCGAGCATTTTTTCCAATTCACCCGATTTTTCGCCTGCGGCCACCATGTGGATCATGAGCGGGGGGAAAATGCCCGTCCGTCTTAAAGGCCCTGCGATACTCTCCCCCTCTTTAATATTTTCCCTTACTGTCTCAATGGCCTCCTCGATGACTTTGTTGGAGGCGAGCGTTTTGACGATCTCCAGCGCGGTTAATAAAGGAACGCCTCCCGAAAGGAGCGTTCCCAATGTTCTGGCAAACCGCGAAAGGGATATTTTTTTCACCATCGATCCTGCAACGGGAACCCTTAAAACCCATCCATCGAACCGGCGGCGGCCGGAAGGTGTCCTCAGGAACCTGCGGAAAAGGTAGAAAAGTCCTCCCAGGAAAAAGAGAAGGAGCCACCCCTGGTTTCTGATCAAATCGCTTAAGCCGATCAAGATCCGGGTGGGAAGGGGAAGCGCCTGATGCATATCCTCAAAAATGCCGACCACCCTCGGAATGACAAACGTAATCATCCCCGTCAGCACCACGAGGCTGATACCGACCATCAGCACCGGATAAGCCAGGGCCGAAACCATCCTGTTTTTGAGACGGTTTTGATCTTCGAGAAACAACGCCACCCGGTCGAGCATCGGAGCCAGGGTTCCGCTCGCCTCCCCCGCCCGGACCATCTGAACGTAGAGGGGGGAAAACATCCGGGGATAATCCTTTAACGCCCGGGAGAAAGGGTTCCCTTCCCTGACCTTTTCCCGGACCCCGGAAATCACTTTTTTAAACGGAGGGGTCTCCACCTGCTCTACCAGAGCGTCAAGCGCTTCAAGGAGAGTAAGGCCGGCGGCGATCAGCGTGGCCAGCTGGCGGGTCATTAACGCGATCTCCTGCAGGGAAACCCCGCTGAAGAACTCCCTGTTTAAAAACCGTCCGAAAGAATCCCCCGGGGCCTCTTTTTGGGACGCCCCCGTCCCCTCATAAACTTCGGTGGGAAAAATTCCCTGGGATTTGAGGCGCGACCGGGCGGTTTTCGGGCTTTCGGCGTCAATCAACCCTTTGATCTCCCTCCCTTCGGAGGTTAAACCCTTATACTCATAAAGCATCATGACACCGTATCAATCTGCGTCACTCGTAACACTTCATCCGTCGTGGTCACCCCTTCCATTACCTGTCGGGCGCCATCCTCTCTCAGGGTCGCCATCCCTTTTTGTATGGCCTGATTTTTAATGGTTGTTGAATCGACTTTGCTCAGGATCTGCCCCCTCGCCTCGTCATCGATCAGGAGGAGTTCATAAATTCCGACTCTCCCTCTGTAGCCGGTATTCAGGCATTCGGGACAGCCGACGGCCCGGTAAAAAACAAGGCCGGCTGGTTTTTTAACGGAGAGGCCGATTTTTTTCAATTCCTCCGGCAGGGGGGTATAGCCTTTCCGGCAGGCGAAACATAATTTTCTTACCAAACGCTGGGCGATAATCGCGGCAACCGAAGAGGACACCAGAAAAGGTTCGATCCCCATGTCGATCAGGCGGGCAATGGCCCCGGCCGAATCGTTGGTATGGAGGGTCGAAAAAACCAGATGCCCCGTCAGCGAGGCATGGATCGCGATTTCGGCCGTCTCTCCGTCTCGGATCTCCCCCACCAGGATCACATCGGGGTCCTGTCTTAAAATAGACCGGAGTCCTCCGGCAAAGGTCAGATCGATCTTGGGATTGACCTGCATCTGTCCGATCCCCTTTAACTGGTATTCAATCGGGTCCTCAATAGTGATGATATTTTTGTCGGGCGAATTAATCCGGCTGAGGATCGTGTAAAGGGTGGTGGTTTTCCCGCTGCCGGTCGGTCCGGTGACCAGGATAATCCCGTGAGAGAGATGAATCAGCTTTTCGATGGTCAAATGCGCCTCCCGGGAAAAACCGAGATCCTCCATCTGAAGGAGAAGGTTCTGCTTGTCAAGAAGCCTTAAGACCAGCCTCTCCCCGTGAGCCGTCGGAATGGCTGACACGCGGATATCAATCTCTTTCCCCGCGATCCGGATGCTGATCCGTCCGTCCTGGGGAAGCCGTTTTTCCGCAATATCGAGCCCCGACATAATCTTGATCCTCGAGGTCATACTCGACTGAAGCCGCTTCGGAGGAGAGAGGATATTATAAAGGATCCCGTCGACGCGGTAACGGACGGCAAACTCCCTCTCAAACGGCTCGAAATGGATATCGCTCGCCCGCTGTTTAACCGCCTGAAAGATCAGCGAATTGACCAGCCGGATGATGGGGGCCTCATCCGCGGCTTCCAAAAGGTCGACCGACTCCGGAATCTCTCCGGCGTCCACCTCGATCAAATGGCCTTCCAGCCCCTCCATCACTTTTTCAGTGCTCTCCTGGGATCTTTCATAAACCTGATTGATCATCGTCAGGATCATCCGGGGAGAGGCGACGGCCACGTCGATTTCAGCGCCGAAAAGAATTCTTAAATCATCGAGCGCCTGGAAGTTAAAGGGTTGAGCCGTGGCGATGGTAATTCTCTCCCCTTCTTTTTTAAGAGGGATCAGTTCATTTTTTTTTGCAAATCCGATAGGAACTTTTGCCGCCCATTCTTTGTCAATTTCCCGGTCCGAGAGGGATGAAAGATACGGAAGACCGGACTCCATCGCGAGGCTTTCCGCCGCTCCTTCTTCCGTGAGATATCCCAATTGTCTGAGCGCCTGACCCACGGTCATGTTTTTCTCCTCCTGAAGGTTCAGCCCCTCCAGGAGCTGGACATCGGTCACACCGTATTTATTCTTTATCCATTGGGCGACTTTTTGATCGGTCATAAGGCGGACCTTATTGCGGGCGGGGGGAATGGTCGTTTCTTTTTAAAAATTCTTCACGGGACTTCTCTGAGCTGTCGAGTTTGTTCTTGTCAATAAATTCGTCGATCTGCCTGACTTTCTCTTCTTCCATGGCGGTGACCTCGACCGGTTCCCTAAGAATATGAGGGGTCAAAAAGATCATCAGATTCGTCTTATCGAGCACTTTGGACTGGTATTTAAAAAGCCAGCCAAGGAAGGGAATATCTCCCAGGAACGGGACCTTGTTTTCGGTTTTGATATAATCGTCCCGAATCAATCCTCCGATGACAATGGTCTGCTGGTCGGTTACGATCACCGACGTCGCCGCCTCCCGTTTGTTGGTTGTCGGGCCAAGGTCGAGCAGAACCCCTTGAGGGGTATCCACCAGCGAAGAAATTTCCTGCCGGATATCGAGTTTGACCCGTTTATCTTCAAGGACTTCCGGAGTAATTTCCAAACTGACGCCGACATCCCTCCGGTCAACGTTCCGCTGGATCACACCTCCCACCGTCTGGCTCGAACTGACGGGGAATGTAACATTCTGGCCAACGATAATTCTCGCCTTCTGAAAATTGGTCGCCAGAATCTGAGGCGTTGATAAAATATTGACTTCCGAATCGGATTGGAGGGCCCTCAAAAGACCTTTGATATTCAGGATGCTCCCTCCC
>JBGPKT010000013.1:0-31326 GCA_041486115.1 Nitrospiria bacterium
AGAAAGGATCAGGGTATTCATCACCATCTGCAACGCGTAATAGGTGATCATGTCCGAAACGGAATAGTCCCCCATCTGATTCCCGGAGCGGTAGACGGACAGCCAGAGAAAAAGGAGTACAGAGACATACAGACCATATCCGATGATATAGATAACGGTCGACGCCCGGTATTGAAGCGAATTTTGCCAGTTAATCCGAAAGAGGGTCAGGTATTTTTTCATTATCTGGCATTTTAGGCAAAAAACCTTTTTTTGACAAGCGGTGATTCCGAAAAATTGGCAGAAATCCGCTTGTTTTTATAAATTTGAGGGTGTTATATTAGGAATACGATTATGGAAAACCTCCAGAAAAAAATCAACAGCCTCTTTATAAACAGCATAGAAACCAAAAAAGCCTTTGTCGCCGCTTATGCAGGGCAGATCGCCCAGGCGGTTCAAACCACCGCTTCGGCGTTGAAAAACGGCCATAAGCTCCTTTTTTTCGGGAATGGCGGGAGCGCCTGCGATGCGTCGCACCTGGCGGCGGAATTCGTCAACCGTTTTAAGATCGAACGACCCGGCCTCCCCGCACTGGCGCTGGCGACCGATATGGCCGTCATCACCAGTATCAGCAACGATTACGACTTCACCGAGATCTTTTCCCGCCAAATCCGGACCCTCGGACAGCCGGATGATATCGCCTTTGCCATCAGCACCAGCGGTAATTCTTCGAATGTCCTGAAAGGGATTCTCGCGGCAAAAGAGAAGGGATTGAAAATTATCGGGTTCACGGGAGGAACCGGAGGAAAGCTCGCGCCTCTTTCCGATATTCCTTTTGTCGTCCCTTCGACGAATACCGCCAGAATTCAGGAAACCCATATCACGCTTGGGCATGTGATCTGCGAACTGGTCGATGAACTCTTATATGGTTCTCCCTCTCAATGAAAAAATATCCCCTTCTTGATTTCACTAAAATCAAGACCTATTCCATAAAAAACAGAAGGAGTAAAGTCAAGCTTGACGACGAGGCCGTTGTCCATAAGGCGGGGGCCAGTTTCAAGGAGTTTTTAAGCCAGCTCCCTCCGATTCTTGCCGCAGGCGAGTTGAAAGAAGTGATTTCGGCCGTCGTCACTGCTCACCGGAATGGAAAAACCGTGATGGTGGGAATGGGGGCCCATCCAATCAAGGTCGGGCTAAATCCGATTTTAATCGACTTGATGGAGCGGGGGGTCATCAGTTCCCTCTCCATGAACGGCGCCGGAATTATCCATGATTTTGAACTGGCCTTCATTGGGCACACCTCCGAGGATGTCGCCGCAGAGCTTTCTACCGGGGCATTTGGCATGGCCGAGGAGACCGGCCAGATGTTAAACCAGATGATTTCGGAAGGGGTCAAACAGGGTAACGGGATCGGCGAAGCCGTCGGCAAAAGGCTTTTATCCGACGCTTTCCCCTACCGCCACAACAGCCTGCTTGCCGCCGGAGCGCGGCTCGGAATTCCGGTGACGATTCATGTGGCGGTCGGGACCGATATCATCCACATGCACCCTTAGGCCGATGGCGCGGCGATCGGACTGGGTTCTTTAAGGGATTTTCAACGGATGACCTCGGTCGTCTCAAAACTGGAAGAAGGGGTCTATCTCAATATCGGATCTTCGGTCATTATGCCCGAGGTCTTTTTAAAAGCCTTAACCATCGCCAGAAACCTTAAGTATCGCGTCGACCGGTTTACAACCGTCAATATGGATTTTTTACAGGGATACCGCCCCGTGACCAATGTGGTGGTCCGGCCGACCCTCCAGGGGGGAAAAGGATACCGGCTGACCGGCCATCACGAAATCATGGTCCCGCTCCTTGCCGCCGGAATTATTGAATCTCTTGCCTCTGCCGACAACCCCCGTGGATCTTGAACTGAAAATAAAGTCTCCGGGCGCGCTTTCAAAAATCTGCGCCGAACTCAAAAAGAACCGTCAGACTCTTGTTTTTACCAACGGCTGTTTTGATCTTCTTCACCCCGGACATCTCCATTATTTAATCAAGGCAAAAGCCCTGGGGGATCGGTTGATTGTCGGCATTAACACCGACCGTTCCGTCAAAAAGCTTAAAGGAAAAAAGAGACCTTTGTCCCCGGAGCGAGACCGTTTAGAAATGCTGGCCGGCCTTGCCTGCGTTGATTATGTCACCACGTTTGACGAACCGGACCCCTATCAGCTGATCGCTCTTTTGAGACCGGATGTCATCGTCAAGGGAGGAGACTGGCCGGTAGACCAGATCATCGGGAGAGATCTCGTCACGCAGGGAGGGGGAAAGGCCGTCTCCATCCCCTTCACGCCGGGATACTCTACGACAACCCTGATCGAAAAAATCATTTCGCGCTACGGCAAGATCAAATAAGCCCTCCATGCCTCCCCTTTTAATTTCCAGTCAGATTCAGCAGATCGTTCAGGAGATTCAATCTTCCGCGCATCCCATGCCTGTCGAAGTCGAGGGGATTGCCGATTCTTTTAAAGCCTTTTTAATCGGCTCTCTCTTCAAAGAAACCGGCCGATCTCTTTTGATCGTTACGCCTACCTCGGAAGAAGCCGAGAAACTGATCGGCAATCTCCACTTCTTTCTAGCGTTTTTAGGAGTGGTCCAGGAAATCAACTATTTTCCATCGCTTGAAATTATCCCGTATGAGCAGGTGGAGCCTCCCCCCGGACTGATCTCGGAAAGAACAAAAACGCTCCGTCATTTAAGCCAGACTGCGCCCGGATCGAAACAGCTGGTCATTACCACCGTCCAGGCCCTGATGGCCCATATCCCTTCGACGGAGGATTTTAAAAAAGCCTCGCTGATCCTCCGCCAGTTTGACCCTTGTCCGAAAGAGGCGTTGCTCGAAAAATTGGTCGACCTGGGATTTGATTCCTCGGCGATGGTTGAAAACCCCGGAGAGTTTTCACACCGCGGAGGCATTCTTGATTTCTGGCCGGTCGAACGGGATCTCCCGGTTCGGCTCGAGTTTGATGGGGAGTTGATAGAGTCGCTCCGGAGCTTTAATCCTTTTGACCAGAAATCGGTCGCCGCGCATGAAACGGTCGAGCTCTGGGCGGTCCTCAATAAAAAAAGGGACGGTCAAAAAAAAGAGACCGCTTTCCTCTTTTCCTATTTTAAAGAAAACCGGCTTCTGATTCTCGACGAGCCGAATAAGATTGAAAAGGAGTTCCTGGAATTTGAGGCGGAAATCCTGGAGTATTATGCGCAGGCTCTTGACCGCCGGGAAGAGGTCAAATCTCCCCAACAGCTTTATCACAGCGCCAAAGGGCTCCTTCATGAAATGGAAAAATGGCCTTCCGTCCATTGCACCGGACTCCAGATTGAGTCCAAAAACAGAAAAAAGAAAAAGTTCTCTTTTCCGATGGCGTCCCCTTTACAGCTCGGCGTGGGAATCCCGGGACTGACTTTTCAAAAAATAACCGGCCTGCTGGATGAGCTCCGGAAAAAAGCGCTGGTCTTTCTTGTCTGCCATACCGAAAACCAGATCACCCGTCTGCTTGAAATAGGAGCCGAGCACCATCTGCCGGTTTCACGGTTCATTACCCCGTTTTCGCCGGACGATTTCCCCTCATTCACCCCGGCCTCCCCTTCACCGGTCTTTTTGACATCTGGAAGCCTCTCTTCGGGATTTCTCTTTGACAAGCCGGCTATCGCCTTTTTAACAGAAGAAGACCTTTTTGGCAAAGCGCCAAGAGTCCGGACGCCGGCGCGGAGAACGAGCAAGACCTTTTTATCTTCTCTGGAAGATTTAAAAGTGTCGGACCTGGTGGTCCATGTTAACCATGGCATCGGCCGTTATATGGGGTTAAAACATCTCACGATCAACGGGATTACCGGGGATTTTCTCTCGATTGAATACAAGGACCATGACAAAATCTTTGTCCCTCTCGACAGCCTGGAGATGATCTCCAAATATAGCGGCCCCGAAGGGGTCGTGCCGGCATTAGACAAACTGGGGGGGCCGGGCTGGGCAACGAGAAAACAAAAAGCGAAAAAAACCATCGAGACGATGACCCGGGAGATTCTCGATCTTTACGCCGCCCGAGAGGTTGTTAAAGGGTATGCCTACTCACCGGAAAACGAGATGAGCCTGGAGTTTGCGGCCGCGTTTGAATATGAGGAAACCCCCGACCAGCTCAGGGCCATCGAAGATGTGATCCGGGACATGGAAAGCGAAAGGCCGATGGACCGCCTGATCTGCGGAGACGTCGGATACGGGAAAACCGAGGTCGCCATGCGAGCCGCCTTTAAAGCGGTGAAAGACAATAAACAGGTTTGTATCCTGGTCCCCACCACCCTTCTGGCACAACAGCATTTTCAGAGTTTCTCAAAACGGTTTGCTCCCTTTCCCGTAAAGGTGGAGATGCTCAGCCGGTTCCGCTCGCCAAAAGAACAGAAAAACATTCTCAAGCTCCTTGCCGAAGGAGGAATTGATATCCTGATCGGAACCCACCGCCTTTTGCAAAAAGATATCCAGTTTAAAGACCCGGGGCTCCTTGTCATTGACGAAGAACAGCGGTTCGGCGTCCTTCACAAAGAAAAGGTCAAGCAGATCAAAAAATCGATTGACGTTCTGACCCTGTCGGCGACTCCGATCCCGCGGACGCTTCAGATGGCCCTGATGAATCTGCGAAACATGTCGGTTATCGAAACCCCTCCGGCCGACCGGCTGGCCATTCGGACGGTCTTAACCCGCCTCGACCGGAGAATTATCCGTGAAGCGATCAAGCGGGAACTTGAGCGGAAGGGCCAGATCTTTTTTGTCCATAACCGCGTACAGGGGATTGAAAAGATCGGAAACTTCCTGGCCGAAATCGTCCCTGAAGCCCAAATTGCCATCTCTCACGGCCAGATGAGCGGGCGTCAGCTAGAAGAGGTCATGCGGCGGTTTATCCAGGGGGAGTACCAGATCCTCCTTTCGACCACCATTATCGAGTCGGGCCTCGATATTCCGAGAGCCAATACGATCATCATCAACCGGGCGGACCAGTTCGGCCTTTCGGAAATCTACCAGCTCCGCGGACGGGTCGGAAGATCCGGCCAGCAGGCTTACGCTTATCTTCTGGTGGAAAACGCTTCGAACCTGACGGACCAGGCGCAGAAAAGGCTTAAAGCGCTCCAGGAATTCACCGAATTGGGGGCCGGTTTTAAAATAGCCGCCAGAGACCTCGAGATCAGAGGGGCCGGAAATTATCTGGGAACCCAGCAATCGGGAGATATCGCGTCTATCGGCTTTGAGCTCTACATCAAAATGCTTGAAACCTCTGTGGCCGAGTTTCAGGGAAAAGAGATCGAAGAAGAGATCAATCCGTCTCTCGATCTCGGAATTTCAGCCTTTATCCCGGAAGCCTATATCGCCGATTCCTATCAACGGCTCTATTTTTATAAAAGGCTTTCAGCTCTTCAAAAAGAAGAAGATCTCGAGCAAATCGGCCGGGAATTGCGCGACCGGTTCGGCCCGCTTCCCGAAGAGGTCGCTTTATTGTTCAGGCTGATCGAAATCCGGATTCTGGCGCGGGCGATCAAGATCGTGAAAATAGATAAGAATGCCCGAGGGATTTATATGACCCTTCACCCTACCCATCAGGTCTCCGTTGAAACCATTAAGAAAATGACCCGGAATTCAAGCATCCGGTTTATTCCGGATTTTTCTTTTCACCTGGTGGTCAAGGATGCCGGTCCGGAACAAACCCTGGCCGAAACGAAAAAATGCCTCCTGGAACTCCTTTAAACCGTGTTTTGCCTTTATTTTATTTAAATTCCATAGTATATTAAACGACCAGTATGAAGCCTTCACTCCAACAGCCTATGCGATTTAAAATCTCCGGTTTTATTCTGAGCCTTATGGTCGCTTTCTTCCTTTTATTTCCCATGGTCTCCTGCAAGAAAAAAGAGACCGGGCCCCCTTCGCCTGCCATCGCCCTGATTGGCGAAGAACCCATCACCCTTTCTGAACTCAACGAGGTGCTTGCCGAATTCGGAAAGGAGGTCCCGTTGCCCAAGAAAAAAGAAGAACTCGAGAATTTAAAAAAAGACCTCCTGGAACAATTGATTCAGACCCGGATATTTCTGCAGGCCGCAAAAAAAGAAAATGTGACCGTCTCCGGCGACGAGCTGAATGAAATCATCAAGAAAAGTAAAAACGATTACTCGGACGCGGAGTTCAACGACATGCTGAAAGTCAAAGGGCTGACCTACGACAATTGGGTCCGGCGGCTCAAAGAACTCAGCACAATCCAGAAACTGGAGGAAAAAGCGACGGCGGGAATTGCCGAACCTTCACCGGACGAGATCAAAACCTATTACCAGTCTCATCTCGAGGATTATAAATTAAAAGCAGGCGTCAAAATCCGCCAGATTCTTCTGGCAACCGAAAAAGAGGCCAGCGAGGCGCATGAAGCGCTCCTCAAAGGAGCCGACTTTGCCAAATTGGCTGCAGAAAAATCGATCAGCCCCGATAAAGCGCTTGGCGGCGACCTGGGGGTATTGACCCCCGACCAGATGCCCGAAGGGTTTGAAGTCACCCTGACCCTCCCGGTCGGTGCCATCAGCAAGGTGATCAAAACTTCTTACGGCTATCATATTTTCAAGGTCGAAGAGAAACAGGAGAAAAAGACAATCCCTTTAGGCGAAGAAGGCCCGAAAATCAAAAATCTCCTGCTCCAGGAAAAACGGGATAAAGAGTTTGCCAAATGGGCGCTGGATCTTCGGAACAATACCCCAATCAAGATATTCTTAAACCTTTTGAATAGTCCGGCGGTATGAGACCCGACATCAAAAAATCGCCGCTCCGGTTCCTCCTTCCCCTGGTGCTCTTCCTCTCTGTGGCCTCCTCTGTTTCGGCTAAAGAACTTATGGTCGACCGGATTGCCGCCGTCGTCAATTCAGAACCGATCCTTTTAAGCGAAATCCAGGAAAGGTTAACCCCTGAAACAAAAGCGTCATTAACTGACATCCTCTCGGTTCTGAACCTCTTAATTGATCAGAAACTTGAAGCCCAGGCCGCAGTGAAAAAAGGGTTAACCGTTACGGAGAATGAAGTCCATCAGGCCATTGAAGAAACCCGGAGCAGAAACGGATTGACCAATGACGAAGCTTTTAATAAAAGCCTGGAAAAAGAAAACCTCACGATAGAAAAAATCTCGGTAGAAATCAAGAACCAGATCCTCCTGAGAAAACTGGTACAACGAGAGGTTCTCTCCGATATTGTCGTCATGGACGAAGAGGTCAAACAGTATTATCAGAACCACGCCGACCTTTTTAAAATTCCTGAAAAACGGGAAATTATTCAGATTCTGTTCGAGGTCCGGCCGGACGATGACCCGAAGAGGCGGGCACAAATCAAAGAGGAGGCTAATTCCCTTTCCAAAAAACTGGATGAAGGAAACGCGCTCGAATCGATCCTCAAGGAAAGCCCCGATCTCGCGAACGACCTCAAACTTTCTGATCTGGGGGCATTTAGAAAAGGGGAGCTCCTCCCCGCTTTGGACAAGACCGCTTTCGATCTCCAACCGGAAAAATGGAGCGTCCCGATTGAAACAGACATGGGGGTCCATCTGATCAAGGCGCAGCAGAGAGGAACGGCCGTCAGGCCTTTGGAGGAGGTTTCCAAAGATATCCGCGAAAGACTCTTTCAGGAAAGGAGTGAAACAGCCATGATGGAATGGATGGTCAATTTAAGAAAAAGTGCTACAATAGATATACCACTTTTGAAAGAGCCGATGATTACAAACAAGGAGTCTCTTCAATGAAAAAAAAGACTTTTTTGTTCATGACCGCCTTATGGACCGTTTCGATGGCTTTCACTCCGATTAACCTTCCCGCCCAGGAAACATCGGAAAAACCGGCCGAAAGCGGGCCGTTGTCCCTTGATGCTCCGGAAAAGTCAACCCCCGGCGTGGAAATGGCAGAACCGACTCCCGATGAACCCCTCTTTGACGATAAAGAGGCCGGAGGATTCTATCATCAAGGATTAAAATGGTATCAAAAACGGGATTACCGCCAGGCTGTCTCGGAGCTGGAAAAGGCGGTGGATATCAAACCCGATTATACAGAGGCCTATTATTTGCTTGGATATGCGTATTACAAAGAGGGAAAAATGGACCTTGCCCGCGAAGCTTTTAATCAGGCCTATGAACTCGACCACCATTATGCCCCCCACCTTCCGGTAAAATAATAAAAGGGAGAGCCTTTAACCTGCGGATTTCCCGATCAACGTCGATAAGTCGGTCCAGATCACCGGCTTCCCTTCCAGCGTCAGGCTTGAAAAGGGAATCACCCGGTCTGTCTCGAAAGCGCTCTTGATCGCCGCCAGCGAGTTTGTCTTTTTTGTAGATTTTAATTTATCAGCTTTGGTGGCCACCATCAAACAGGGGATCTGATAGGATTCCAGCCATTTTTTCATCAGCAAGTCTTCTTCTACCGGGTCTCTCCGGATATCGACAAGCAACACCACGCATTTTAAATTCTCACTCTGAGAAAGATAGTTTTCAATCATCTTTTTCCATTTACCTTTAACCGACTCGGGAACTTTTGCGTATCCATAGCCCGGAAGGTCGACAAAGTAAAAGGCGTCATTGATCAGAAAAAAATTGATGGTCTGGGTTTTCCCGGGAGTCGAGCTGACCTTAACAAGAGCGTGGCGGGTTAAAAGGCTGTTCATCAAGGTCGACTTTCCAACATTTGACCTTCCGACAAAAGCGATTTCCGGAAACCTCTGCTTCGGATAATCCCGGGAATCGACGCAACTTCTGACAAACACCGCTGTTTTGATTTTCACGTTCGGACATCTCCATCAGGTTTGACAGTGTATCATTTTTGTAGTAAATTGACTACCTGGAACTGTTGATATTTCTCCTTTCACAAGGCCCTGAATGAGATTCGATTTCGAAGAAATTTTAAAAGAGGCGACCGATTTATACAATGATAAAAAGTTTTTAGACGCCGAACCGCTCTTTCTCTCTTTGCTAAAAGACAACATCATCGGATACGCCGATATCTATAATAAGCTCGGATTAATTTACCACCAGCGGAGCGACTTTAAAAAAGCGTCTGAATATTTTGAAAGAGCCCTTCAGATCAATCCCAAATATACCGAATGTTCCCTTAATCTTGCCATTACCTATAACGACATGGGACAGTTCGACGAGGCCAAAGATGTTTTTTCGAGGGCGCTTCAGTTTGTTCAGGCCGCTCCGGAAACCATAGACCCCTTTATCCATGGGAAACTCGCCAGCGAGCATAAACGCCTCGGTGAACAGTACAGGGAATTGGGGCTTTATGATGAAGCCCTCGAAGAATTTCAAAAAGCGCTCTCCCACCGTCCGAATCTGGCCGATATTATTACTCTGGTCGGTATTACGCTGAGAGAAAAAGGGCGGATGGACGAGTCGATCAGAGTCCTCATGAGAGCCAAAGAAGTCCACCCCAAATATATTCCCGCTTATATTCAGCTTGGGATCAGCTATTATGTCAAAGGGTTTTCAAACCTTGCGCGGGTAGAATGGGAAGAGGCCCAGTCGGTCGACCCCCAAGGGAAAGAAGCCGGCGTTTATCTGGCTCTGGCCAAAAAAGACGAAGTTTAGAGCTTAAATGACGCCCCCTTCCGATTCACATCCGATCCTCCAGGTCAAAAATTTAAAAACTTATTTTTATACCAGCCAGGGAACCGTGAAAGCGGTCGACGATGTCTCGTTTCATGTCGGCAAAGGAGAGGTCCTTGGCGTGGTGGGAGAATCGGGATGCGGAAAAAGTATGACTTCCCTGTCGGTCCTGAGGCTTGTCCCCCCTCCGGGGAAGATCGTTTCGGGAGATATTTTATTCGACGGACAATCCCTCACCGGCCTGAACAGCGAAGCCATGCGGAAAATAAGGGGAAAAGAAATCTCCATGATCTTTCAGGAGCCGATGACTTCTTTAAACCCTGTATTTTCCGCAGGCGAGCAGGTCGCCGAAATGCTCCGGCTTCATTTAAATATGAACCGCAGAGAAGCGCGGGACAGGACCTATGAGTTGTTCCGACTGGTGGGAATCCCGTCGGAAGAAAAGCGATATGACGACTACCCGCATCAATTAAGCGGGGGCATGCGCCAGAGAGTCATGATTGCCATGGCGATTTCGTGCAATCCCAAGCTGATCTTCGCAGACGAACCGACGACCGCCCTTGATGTCACGATCCAGGCCCAGATCTTAAACCTTCTCCATGATTTAAAGGAAAAGTTCCATATGGCCATGGTCCTGATTTCACATGACCTGGGAATCATCGCCGAATCCGCTAACGATGTCGCCGTCATGTACGCGGGAAAGATCGTTGAATATTCGGGAACGAAAGGGTTGTTCGCCAACCCGCTTCACCCCTATACCCGGGGACTCCTGGAATCTCTTCCCCGTTTCGATAACACCGGGGAAAAACCAAAACGGTTAAAGGCGATTTCCGGAGTTGTGCCCCGGTTATTCGACCTTCCGCCGGGATGCCCCTTTGAGCCCCGGTGCCCTTTTACCATGCCGGTCTGCAAAACATCCCCGCCTCCACTCGAAGAAAAGGAACCCGGACACTGGGCTAGCTGCTGGCTGGAGAATCATCCTTGATCGAAAAGAAAAAGCCCCTCCTCTCCGTCTCGCACCTGAAGAAATATTTTCCAGTCAAAACGGGATTCTTCTCTTCTGAAAAGAAAGCGGTCCATGCCGTCGACGACGTGAGTTTCGATCTTTTTGAGGGCGAAGTCCTCGGACTGGTCGGCGAAAGCGGAAGCGGAAAATCGACCACCGGCCGCCTGATTTTAAGACTCATTGAAGCAACCGAAGGGGAGGTGTATTTTAACGGAGAAAATATTTTAAAAGCCGACGGAAAACGGCTCCGCTCGCTGCGGAAAGAGATGCAGATTATTTTTCAGGACCCTTATTCCTCATTGAACCCCAGGATGACCATCGGGAAAATCCTCGAAGAACCGTTTATCATCCATCAGATGGGGAATAAAGCCGAACGGAAGGGAAAAGTCCTCAAACTCCTTGAAAAAATAGGGCTTCATCCGGATGCAGTGAGCCGGTACCCTCATGAATTCTCGGGGGGCCAGCGGCAACGGGTCGGTATTGCCAGGGCCATCTCCCTGTCACCCAGGCTCATCGTGGCCGACGAACCGATTTCTTCGCTTGACGTCTCCATTCAGGCGCAGATCATCAACCTTCTGGAAGATTTGCAGAAAGAATTTAACCTCTCCATCCTGTTTATCGCGCACGACCTGAACATGGTCCGCCATCTCAGCAACCGGGTCGCCGTCATGTACCTCGGCAGGATTGTCGAGCTTGCCAGGACAGAGGATCTCTTTAAAAATCCCCGTCACCCTTACACAGAAGCCCTCCTCTCGGCCATTCCGGTGCCCGATCCTGAAAAACGAAGGAACCCTATCCTCCTGTCTGGGGATATTCCAAGCCCCATTGATCTCCCCGCGGGATGCCGGTTCCAATCCCGCTGTCCAAAAAAAATCAAGGAATGCGAAACCATCGACCCGCCCCTCTATTCCATTGACAAAGACCATCAGGCCGCCTGCATCCTGGTAAAACCATAAAGATGGAAGACCTGGTGAGCCTCTAAAGGGAAAGGAATTGCTTGTCCCTCCTTAAAAAGCAGGTTTGACAAAAAAAAGGAGGCGATTAAGCCTCCCTAACCATTCAGAATGATCAGCAGTTATTCTTCGTTTTCGTCCAGTCCCTTTTCGAGATCATGGCCAAAACCGGGCGTCTCATCTGCCACAACCGGCTTGAAATCTTCGCCGGTCAGTCTTGCTCTCTGATAAGCGGAAGAAGGGATAATCCCCTTTCCTTCATATAATGGCTTGACGCCGTTCTTTTTAACCCGTATCAAAGTATCTCTGAATTTAACCAGCTTGTCCGCTTCGCAAGTGGGAATGGACATCATGGCATCTTCATGGCCTGCGGCAGCGCAAAGAGCAATCGTATAACAATTTGTTCCCGCACGGATCATTTTGAGCGTGACATTGGCATAATGACAATGAACGCCGATAAAGGCACAGACTTCGATTTTATTATGGAGAATGGTCAGGTTAGGATGACAGGGGTTAATCACCGCTTCAGGATCGATTTTAGGGTAAATGGGACGATAGTCGGGCATCGGAATGATTTTAACCCCTGGAATCTCACGTGCGATTTCAAGAACAATCCGGGCTTTCTCGTTGGCATGAGCGTTCCATCCCCAAAGAATCAGCGGACCGGGAAAGAGGGTCGGGTTTTTCCGGGTAAGCATTGCTGTAGCCCCGGCTTCCATCGCCTTCTCTTCATTCACAAGGTCCCCTTCCAGCAGCCCTTGTCCCTCTTCTGGAAGAATAATTCCCATATAAGCCGCTGAGGGGGGAAGTATTCCTTCCGGTCCGGGGACTACCTTGTATCGTTTTTCTTTGGTCAGCATAACAAAAATTCCTTTCTATTCTTTAAATGGACCTATCGCTTTCCTAATTGACCGGTAAATTCAGGAGATTCTGCGACTTCCTTTAATATCGCCCTTAACTTGTTAATCTGTACGACATCATTATCCCGGACGGAGACCATCGCGTCTTCATGTCCGGCCTGCGCGCATAAAGCAATCGTAAAGCAGTTGGTCCCGCCGCGAATTATCTTCAACGACAGATTGGCCTGATGACAATGAACACCGATAAAGATACAGGCGTCGATATGGTTATGCCAGATCGTCAAGTTTGGATGATTGGGATTAATTTCCAATTCCGGATTGATTTTGGGGTATTTAGGCCTGTAATCAGGCATCGGGATCAATAGCGCCGTCGGTTTATAAACCTTTAACTCTTCGTAAAGCTTCCTTAAAATCCTTGCTTTCTCCGCGGCATGTTCATTCCACTCCCAGAGAATTAATGGACCTGGAAAAATCGTCGGGACATTGGCCTTTAGAAGGGCTTTAGCCGCGGCTTTCAGCGCCTCCGCTTCGGGAACAATTTTGCCATGAACATGGCCCTCACCGGGTTCAGGAAGGGTAATTCCGACACAGGCGGCGGAGGGAGGTAAAAAACCTTCCGGTCCTGCCTCAACGCTATAATTTTTGTATTCAATTTCCATGACGGGTTCCTTTCATCTCTCGACGGTTCATTTCTTTGAACCTATCATGGTAAAATATTTGAGGTCAAGTTCTTTTTTCCGCCCTTTAGCGACCCGGATCTTGAATCCCCTCTGAGATGATTTCAACTATGGACGGCTCGCTTGTCTACCGCTAACGCGGCCTCGTGAACGACTTCGGACAAAGAAGGGTGCGCATGAACGGTTCGCGCCAAGTCTTCGCTGCTCGCGGAAAAAGCGATGGCCAGCACGGCCTGTTGGATAAGTTCGGATGCCATCGGGCCGATGATATGCACGCCCAACACCCGATCGGTACGGGCATGAGCAAGTATTTTCACAAAACCGCTCGCTTTGTTTAGACATCGGGCGCGGCCGTTGGCCTGAAACGAGAATTGCCCCGATTTGTAGGCCACCCCCTCGGATTTCAACTGCTGTTCGGTCATGCCTACCCAGGCGATTTCCGGCGAGGTATAAACCACCCAGGGAACGCCATGATGATTCACGGAGGATTCCTGTCCGGCAATCCGTTCGGCGACCATCACCCCCTCTTCCGAGGCCTTGTGGGCCAGCATGGGACCATGCACCACATCGCCAACGGCGTAGACGCCGGGCAGGCACGTGCGGCCATATTCATCTGTGGCGATCCTCCCGACGGCGTCCCGCTTCAATCCGACCCCTGCATCGGCGACCTCCTCGCTATTTGGCACACGCCCTACCGCAACGATGAGCTTATCCACCTCCAGGGTCTGTGTTCCCGATTTGGCATCTCGCCAGGAAATCCGGACGCCATTTTTGTTTTGCGACACGCCGTCAATCTCAGCGCCGAGATAAATGGTCAAACCCTGCTTGGTAAAACTGCGCCAGGCCTCCCTGGCGATGGCTTCGTCGGCAACAGCCATAAATGCGGGTGCGGCCTCCAGCAAGGTCACACGGCTGCCCAGTCTGCGCCATACGCTCCCCATCTCCAGACCGATCACCCCTGCGCCAATGACCGCAAGGCGTTGAGGCACTTCGCTAAAAGAGAGCGCGCCGACGTTATCGACGATCTGCACTCCGTCCACTTCTGCCAATGCCAATGGACGCGGCCTGGAACCTGTCGCGATAATGACATATTTCGCGACGATTTCACGCTTCCCATTGTCGATGCCGACGCGCCAACCTTCTTCCGTACGCCTTAATAATTTGGCGCGTCCGGCGATGGAATTCACTTTGTTTTTCTTAAATAATCCCGTGATGCCGGTCGTAAAATCGGCCACGATTTTGTCCTTGCGCGCCATCATTTTCGCCAGATCCAGCGAAACGCCCTGAATCATAATCCCATGCACGGCCATGTCGTGTTGCACGGCCTCGTATTGTTCGGAAGATTCCAGCAAGGCCTTGGAAGGAATACAGCCGACATTCAAACAGGTGCCGCCGAGCGCGCTTTTCCCCTGTGCGTTCTTCCAGTCATCCACGCAAGCGACATTCAAGCCGAGTTGCGCTCCACGAATCGCCGCGACATATCCCCCGGGACCTCCCCCGATGACCACGACGTCAAAATCTGCCATTGTTTTATCTCTCCTTCCTATCGGCTGGATTACAAATCCAGCATCACTCGCCCGGGAAATTCCAGTGCTTCTTTGATGGTGGACAAGAACTGTACGGCTTCGCGCCCGTCAATAATTCGGTGATCGTAAGAGACGGCGAGGTAATTCATCGGACGAATCACAATCTGTCCGTTCTCCACTACGGGCCTCTCTTGGGTGGCATGAATGCCGAGAATGGCACATTGCGGCGGATTGATGATCGGCGTGGAAAGCATCGAACCAAAAATACCGCCGTTGGAAATGGAAAATGTCCCGCCGCTTAACTCTTCGAGGGTCAACTTTCCAATCTTGGCTCGCGTCGAAAAATCGACAATCTGCTTTTCGATCCCGGCAAACGACAATTGGTCGGCATCGCGTATGATCGGAACCACCAGACCGCGTTCGCTTCCTATCGCCACGCCGATGTCGTAATAGCCGTGATAGATGATGTCGCTGCCATCGATTGAAGCATTCACGATCGGGAATTTCTGCAACGCCAGCAGGGAGGCCTTAACGAAAAACGGCAAAAATCCCATCTTTACGCCATGTTTTTTTTCGAATGCTTCCTTGTAGCGCTTGCGTAACTCCATGACCGGCAGCATATTCACTTCATTGAAAGTTGTCAAAATCGCGGCATGTTGTTGTGATTGCAGCAAACGTTCGGCAATGCGTTTCCGAATGCGCGTCATCGCCACCCGCTCTTCGGGGCGATTTCCGGAAGGCGCGCCGGCAGGCACTTCCTTCGACGACCTCCCGGATCTCTCCTGCACGGCGTTCAGAACATCTTCTTTAATGATGCGTCCGCCGCGTCCGCTACCGCTCAGTTGACCGGCAGCCACCTTATTGTCCGCCGCGATTTTTTGCGCGGCAGGCATTACGGCAGGCGGCATCTTTGCCGGCTCAGCCGTTGGCGGAACTTTCTGAACGGCAGGTTGCGCGGCGGCATCCATGATCGCAATCACTTCCTCACTGCGGACGATTTCGCCATTGCCCTTGATAATCTTTGTCAACACGCCGCTCTTCACCGCAGGCAATTCCAGCACGACTTTATCGGTTTCAATGTCAATCAGGTTTTCGCCTTCGCTGACCGATTCCCCGGCCTGTTTGTACCAGGTTCCCAGGGTCGCCTCGGACACCGATTCGGAAAGTTGAGGTACTTTTATCTCAATGGTCATGGTGAGTGGCTCCCGGATAAGGGTTGTAGTCGAGTTCGCCGCGAAAGGCCGCTTCGATCACCGCCTTCTGTTGTTCGATATGCAACGCGAGATAGCCCGCGGCAGGGGCTGCGGAAGAAGGCCGCAGTGCGTAGTCGAGGTGCATTCCTTTGCGCAGGTGGCGCAACAAGTAATGCTGAATGCGATGCCAGGCGCCCTGATTTCCCGGTTCTTCCTGAGTCCAGACAAACTCTGTGGCGTTTGGAAAAGCGGCCACCTGTGCGGACAAATCATCGTGCGGAAAGGGATAAAGTTGTTCCAGCCGGATGATCGCCATGTCGGCAATGCCTTTGGTTCGCCGCGCGGTCAGCAGTTCATAATACACTTTTCCGCTGCAGGCGATAATGCGCCGCACCTTGCCGGCATTCAGCGGGTCCACTTCTGGAATGACCGGCTGGAAGTTCCCCTCCGCCAATAGACTCAAAGGCGAAGCCGCATGTTTGCTGCGCAGGAGACTCTTGGGCGTGAAGACGATTAAAGGTTTGCGATACGGGCGGAGCATCTGGCGGCGCAACAGATGAAACATTTGTGCAGGCGTCGATGGAATGCAGACCTGAATATTGTAGTCGGCGCACAGCTGCAGATAACGTTCGATCCGTCCCGACGAATGTTCAGGACCCTGGCCTTCGTAGCCGTGCGGCAGCAACATCACCAGCCCGCAAAGCCTGTCCCATTTCACTTCGCCGGAAGCGATAAACTGGTCGATGACCACTTGCGCGCCGTTCCCAAAATCTCCGAATTGCGCTTCCCACAATACCAGCGAACCTGGATCCGCTGTGGCATAGCCATATTCAAATCCAAGCACCGCTTCTTCGGAAAGGAGCGAATCAATGGCCACGAAATCGGCCTGCCCGTCGGCCAGGTGCTGCAAAGGCATATACATTCCTTCGTACCGCTCCTTCCGGTTCTGATCATGCCATGCGGCCTGGCGATGGAAGAAAGTGCCGCGCTGACAATCCTGCCCGGACAGGCGGACAGGATACCCTTCGGTAAGCAGCGTGGCGTAAGCCAGGTTTTCGGCCATCCCCCAATCCAGCGGCAATTCGCCGCGCCCCATCAAAATACGGTCTTCGATGATTTTTTGAACGCGCGAATGCAGTGTGAAATTCGGCGGGACCGCCGTCAAGCGCCTGGACCATTGCTGAAGGATTTCCAGCGGCACGGCAGTTTTAACCGGTACGTCCCATCGCACGCCCTTAAACCGCGTCCAATTGATAATCGGTTTGGCGATTGAAGTCTTCAGCGCCGGCGGCAATGCTTTACGGCCTTCGTCAATCGCGCGGCGATAGGTGAGGATCATCCCTTCCGCTTCGGCCGGCTGAAGAATACCTTGCTGAATCAAACGCTCCGCATAGAGGCTGCGCGTGCCCGGATGTTTGCGGATAAAGCGATACATAAAAGGCTGCGTCACCAGCGGCTCGTCTTGTTCGTTGTGTCCATATTTTCGGAAACAGACCAGATCAATCACCACGTCTTTGTGGTATTTCATCCGATAATCCAGTGCGATTTCAGTGATCAGCAGCGCCGCTTCCGGATCGTCTGCATTGACATGAAAGATGGGGGCATTGATCATTTTTGCCACATCGCTGCAATAAGCGCTGGAGCGCGTATCACGCAGGTCCGACGCGGTAAAGCCGATCTGGTTATTGACAATGATGTGAACGGTGCCGCCTGTACTATAGCCCCGGGTCTGGGACATATTCAGTGTTTCCATCACCACGCCCTGGCCCGCGAATGCCGCGTCGCCATGCAGGAGTATCGGCAGGACCTTTTCACCCGTCATATCTTTAAGACGGTGCTGGCGGGCCCGGACAGAACCTTCCACCACCGGATTCACGATTTCCAGATGCGATGGATTGAAAGTCAGCGCGACGTGCAGCATGCCCCCTGGCGTTCCGACGTCTGCCGAGAAACCCTGATGGTATTTCACGTCACCGGACGTCAGATTTTCGGCGTGGATCCCCTCGAACTCGGCGAATAACATTCCCGGCTGCTTGCCCAAAATATTGACCAGGACATTCAATCGTCCGCGATGGGCCATGCCGATCACGGCTTCCTTCAAACCCTGCGCTCCGGCCCGCTGAACCAGATGATCGAGCAGGGGGATCAGGGCCTCGGCCCCTTCCAGGGAAAAACGTTTTTGTCCGGCATATTTGGTATGCAGATATCGCTCCAGCGTCTCTGCCGCGGTCAGTCTCTCGAGAATACCGCGACGTCTGGCCGCATCATAATCGGCCTGGCCGCGCACCCCTTCCAGGCGATTTTCTATCCAGCGTTTTTGCTCCACATCACTAATGTACATGTACTCCGCGCCGATGCTCCCGCAATAAGTTTGGCGCAACAGACGCAGGATGTCGCCCAGCGTCATGCGCGCCCCGCCCATCAACGAACCGGGGTCGAAGAGGGTCCCCATATCCGCCTCGCCCAGGCCGTAATGCGCCGGATCGAGTTCGGGAATAACCGGTTTGGTATAACGATTGAGCGGATCGAGACTGGCCGCGCGGACGCCGAGAAAGCGATAGGCGTTGACGAGTTGCAGGACAACCACCTGCTTGCGTTCCAGTTCCGCGTTCGAAGGGGACCTCGTGGCGTCCGCTTTAGGCAAGCCGGCAAAGGCGCGACGGATGGGCCTGTGGGGCACATCGTGGCCTCCCGCGGATTGGAGCTGCAGGTCATCAAAATAGCTGCGCCACTCTCCCGGCGCGCTTTGGGGATCCACGAGATAGGCCTCATATAAATCTTCGATGAACGGAGCGTTGGCCGCGAACAACAGCGAGCTCTTCTGCATGAATTTCAGAAAATTGACCGTTTCTTTCACATACACTCCACAGGAACGGGGTCACGCTTGATCGCGCCTCAGGGGAGGCAAGGGCTGATCCTTCTGCAGTTTTATTCCAGGCTTTTCTTTATTGTTTTTTTGCGATCCATCACAGCAAGCAAGGCGTCGAGGATCTCATTCGGCCTCGGAGGACAACCCGGGATTTTGACATCCACGGGAATATGCTTTTCGACGGGGCCGGTCACGGCATAACTGTTTTTAAACATTCCGCAGTCAATAGCGCAATCCCCAAGGGCAAAGACTAACCTGGGCTCCGGCGTTGAGCGGTGGACATCTTTCAAGGATTTTTCCATATTAAATGTGACAGGACCCGTCACCACCAGGGCATCGGCATGCCTCGGCGAGGCGGCAACATGAATGCCAAACCGTTCCGCGTCATAAATGGGGTTCATTAAGGCGTTCATCTCCATCTCACATCCATTACATGAGCCGGTATCCACTTCCCGGATCGTCAGCGACCGGTGGAACAGTTTGGCCTTGTCCCGCGCGGCGTCAGTCACTTCGGGTACGGGTTGGGCAGATTCAGGATATTGTCCGGTGACCAGGCCCTTTTTTAAACTCTTATTGATGATTCGGAACATCCGGTTTCTCCTTCTGTAAGTCTAAAGGTTGAAAAACGCATTTCCTTCAGGCTGTTCAAAAAACCTATAAATCATTTCCCGCATAGGACAGGTTAAAGCTCTTATTGATCAGCGGAAAGTCCGGAATAATATTGCCGGGCGCGGCGTATTGCAGGACCGGCCAGTTTACAAAAGAAGGATCCCTGACTTTGCACCGATCCATCTTTCCATTCTCTCCCGCCATGACAAAATAGAGGATTTCTCCCCGCCAACCCTCCACCGCAGAGAGAGCCCATTTTCCTGCGGGGACAGACGTACGTATTTCAATGGACGCCGGCCCGTTCGGAATCTGCCTGCACATTTGTCTGATGATAGAAAAGGATTCTCGGATTTCATCGACGCGGACTCGAACTCTCGCCCGTACATCTCCGTATTGGTAAACAGGAACCTTTAAACTCAAGTGACGGTATGCCGCGAAAGGATGGTCTCTCCGGACATCCCTGTTGTTATTCGATGCCCGTCCGACAACTCCGACAACCCCATAATCCCTGGCCGTCTGCTCTTTGAGAATGCCGGTGGTTTCCAAACGATCGATGAGAGACGCATTAATAAAAAGGATGTTCGTCAGTTCGTTAAAATCTTCCTCAATTCTTGCCATCTCGGCAAGAATCCCGTCGAGTTGAGAGACATTCAGGTCCGCGGCCACTCCGCCCACCCGGTTAACGCCTCGAAGAAAACGGTGACCCGTCAGGCGGTCAAGCATTTGCATGATTTGTTCTTTCATTTGACTGCAATGCGCAAGCGCAAGCGTGTAAGCTGCATCATTACAAATCGCTCCCACATCGCCAATATGGTTATGCAATCGTTCCAGCTCCAGAAAAAGAGTCCTGAGATATTCACCGCGGGACGGAATCTCGACAGACAGGAGAGACTCCACCGCCTGGCAGTAACAGAGGCTGTGACCAAAAGAAGTATCTCCGGAAACCTTTTCAGCCAGAGATACCCCATTGATCAAAGATAAATTCTCGAAAAGTTTTTCAATTCCCCGATGTTTCCAGAAAAGCCGAATTTCAAGCTGCATAATCGGTTCTCCGGCCACCGAAAATCGAAAATGCCCCGGTTCAATGATCCCGGCATGGATCGGACCTACCGGAACTTCAAAGACCCCTTCTCCCTCGATTTGACGATAGGCATAGTCTCCTTCTTTCCGTTTCATAACGGTATCCCAGAGAAAATTCTTTCTTAACGGATGCGCTCCCTTGGGCCAGTGCTCATGGCGTACCAGCCGGCGCAAATCCGGGTGCCCGACCGGAATAAGACCATACATATCCCTTATTTCACGCTCATACCATTTAGCCGCCTGGATTTTAGGTGTGATGGAAGGAAACAGACGGTCTTTTTCCAGGAGATCGACCGCCAGAATCAGCCAATCCCCTCCCGATTCCAGTGAAAAAAGATAGTAAATCCGGTGAACAGGCTTAACCGGATTTAGATCCACCGCCCATTGCAGGGATAAAGTTCCGCGAAGGGAAGGGGTTTTATGCAGGTAAGTAGCGATTTCAAGGATATTTTCTTTTTTAAAATATAAGACAGGAATCCCCTGGATTTGCTCCAGATCCACAAGGCGATCTTTGAAAGTGTTGACGATTTCTTGCATCCTTTCGTTCAGTTTATCCATGATGGACTCCGTTTAAAATTGTCACGGCCTGTGTGATCAGCTCCTTCAGTGAACCCGGAATCCACATTCCCATCACTCCAACGGCCACGATACTTAAGACGAGGGGTACATAGGATAAATTCGATTTCTCTGCGCGGACCGCTTTTTGAGAAGGAACCCCCCAGACCATCCCCGTTACCCGGAACATAAAACCGCCGAACACGACCACACTGATCAGCAGGAATAGAATGACCAAAACAAGGTTTCGTATATTATCAGAAACCATCATCGTCAAAAAGCGGCCCAAATGCAAGGTATCGCTCTTGTAGACCTGCGTCGCCAAGGCGGACACGACGGAAAATTCGCTGACAAACAGGGCTAAAGGGGGCATACCCACCAGGGCAAGGCCTGCCGTTAAGAAAGCGAGGGCCGTTACCGGCTGTGTTCTCGCCATTCCTTGCACCTTTTCAATCTCACGCGAACCAAATTGCAGGTGTATATTCCCCGCCGCAAAAAAAGCCAAAGACTTGGCAATCGCATGACTGAGAAGGTGAAAGAGGGCTCCGAAACTACCCACCACCCCTCCGACTCCGAAACCTATGGCCGCGATCCCCATGTGTTCAATACTGGAATAGGCCAGAAGCCTCTTGAAATCCCGCTGAACCAGAATAAACACCGATGCCACTCCAAATGAGAGAAATCCGAAAGCAATCAAGAGATGACCGGAAAACCCGTAAGGAACAACGGCATCCACGACTGTTTTGCAGCGCAACACCGCGTAAAACGCAACCGTTTCGAGAACTCCCGCAAGCATGGCAGAGACAGGGGCTGGAGCTTCGCTGTAGGCATCAGGAACCCAGGTGTGCATCGGAAACCAACCGATCTTGGTTCCGTAACCGATCAGGATAAAGAGAAACGCCAGCTTGACCACCTGAGGATCGAGTTGACCGGAAATCCGGATCAGTTCTGAAATATTGAGAGCGGCGCCGGCATCCCCCAGGGACCTCACGGATGACAAGAACATCAAGACCGTTCCAAACAAAGCCAGTGCAATCCCGACTGAACAAAGAATCAGATATTTCCATCCTGCTTCCAACGAAGATTTCCGCTTGAAGAAATTAATCAGAAAAGTCGTCGCTAAGGTCGTTCCCTCAATGGCCACCCAGAGAATGCCCAGGTTATTGGCGAGAATGGCCAGAATCATAGTTAACATAAACATATGAAAGAGAAAAAAATACCGGCTCAGGCGTTTTGGAGTAATATTCCCTGCTGCCAGGTGCTGGTCGAAATAAGACCAGGAGTAAAGAGAAGAGGTAAACCCGACCCCTGTCACAATGATGAGGATGAAACAGGTCAGAGCATCCACCGCCATGAAGTCGTTGAAGAGCAAAAACGGCCCTTCATGGAGCAGGCGCGTCGTGATGACGGACTGAGCCGCTCCCAGGAGAAGCATCGTTGTCAGATTAATGCCGTGAAGGATCCGGGGAGATCTAAATCTCAGACTGAGAAAACCTGCCACAAGGGGTGAAATCAGGAGAATAATAATCGGTATCACCTAAATTCAATCCTTGCGCCAAAAATCCCGGTCATCGGTACCGTCAAGGCCTGTAAAAATCTGGGCAGATAAAACCCTCCATAGTACATCGCTGCCAGGTTAATCAAAATGGCCGCGGTCACAAAATATCGGGTGCGATCGCTCACCGGTATATTTATTTCTGTCGTATTTCCCAATATCATCCGCGGAATGTGATACATCAGAGCTCCAAACGTAAGGATCAGGAGGCTCAAAAACAGATAAGTTAAAACCGGATGTCCCCGGTAAGACGAAGTCGCAATCAAAAGCTCGCTGACAAACAGCCCGGCGGGAGGCATTCCGGCCAATCCGATGGCGGCAAGAAGGAGACCCATTCCCGCGATCGGGAACCGTTTCAACATGCCGGTCACCCGCTCTATTCCTTTATGGCCGGAGCTGAGCAGTACCCCTCCCGCGGCATAGAACGCCGTGGACTTGACCAGAGCATGGTGGATCATGTGGAAAAAACCTCCAAAAACTCCGACGGGACCGCCGACGCCAAAACCGACCATTGCGATTCCCACATGTTCAATACTCGAGTAAGCCAATAACCGCTTATAGTCCTTTTGAATTAACATGAAAAATGCGGCTACCGTAAGAGACAGGAATCCGAATCCAAGCACCAGAGGCCCCGCAAAACTTTCTCCGAGGGCCTGATCTGTTATGCTTTTAAAACGAAGCAGCGCATATAACCCCACATTCAGCATCAGTCCCGACAGGATGGCGCTCACCGGAGTGGGAGCTTCCGCATGGGCATCCGGCAACCAGGTATGCATGGGCACAACGCCTGCCTTTGTTCCATAACCGATTAACGCGAAGATAAACGCCAATTTTAATGCAGCCGGATTTAGCAATGAAGCCACCCGATACAAAGCTTCCAGGCTTAAAGCCTCCATGCCGATCCCCAGGACACGCTCCGACGCATAATACATTAACACGGTTCCAAAGAGGGATAATGCAATGCCGATAAAGCTCAGAATGACATATTTCCATCCCGCCTCCAGGGCGCTTTTAGTCCGCTCAAAACCAACGAGAAGCGCGGCCGCCAGAGTTGAACTTTCCAAACTGATCCACATCAGGGCAATGTTGTCCAGGTTCACCGTCAAGAGCATTGCAAAGAGGAAAAAGTCGAAAAAGAAAAAAAAACGACTGTAGTGTTTTAGTGTCATCTCTCCGCGGATCATCTTTTCCCCCATGTAACCGACCGCGTACAAGAGACCCGTACCACCTACAAAGGCAAGCATTAAATCCATGAACGCACTTAACGGATCAACCCGCAGGAGGGCTCCCGCCGAATAATAGGCACCCGAAGCCACACGGCTGACCACCAAGATCATGGCGCCCCAAAGAACAACCGCAAGGAGACACTGGAGCCGTTCGAGCGCTCGCCGGGTGCTCATCACAAGGCTCAATAATCCAGCCATCAATGGTGAATAAATCAAGATCAAAAGTTCAACCGACACAGGGTTACTCCTTCATTCCGGTCAGTTTGCTGACATCCACGCTGTCGAAAGTATCCTGAAGCCGATGGGTGAAAATTCCGATAATCAGGGCAGCCACCAGCACGTCGAAGAAAACACCCAGCTCCACGATCAGCGGCATCCCGTAAGCGGCGGCGGTCGCCCCTAGAAATATGCCATTTTCAACGACGAGAAAACCAACTACCTGGGTCACCGCCTTTCTGCGGGATATCATGGTAAAAAATCCGATCAGGATAATGGCCAGAGATATGGCAAGGGAATCCTTGGTCAGGAGGAATCCAAGCTCTTTAATCGGCTGGGTCACGGAAAGGGCTAAAATGACCAGACCTCCGCAGATTAAAAGCGAAGCAGGAATATTGATGTTTAAAACGAGTTCGCGAGTCACATTCAGGCGTTCAATCACCCTTTTTAAAATCAGCGGAATAATGATGGCCTTAATGGCAATCGTCAGAAGAGCGGCTACATAAATGTGATGAATGCCTGTTAAAAAAGCCACAAGGGCCGCGGTGACTGCAAGAAACACCGATTGCAAAGCGAAGAGATCGACACAGGCAGAAAGCCTTCGTTGCGAAACAATGGCAAAGGTCGTCACCAAAAGAAGCATCGAGCAGATATTGACCAGCTGGGAACCTAAGTCTGAATGAGCCATATTCAACTTTGCACCCTCAAAATGTAGTAGAAGACAAGTGACAGGAGAGACAAAATAAAAGCAACCCCCAGCAATTCTGTAATTCGAAACAACCGGAGTTTAGCAAACATCGATTCGACCAGGCTGATCAGAACGGCAAGCCCTGAAACCTTTAAAAACCAGACGCCCGTTCCTACGGCCAGCCCAAAAGGCGTCATGACCGTCGCGATCCCCCAGGGAAAGAAAATATTACTGAGGAGCGTCAGAAAGAGAAGAAGTTTCAAAGCCGCGGCCCATTCGATCAGGGCCAGATACCGGCCCGAATATTCCAGGATCATGGCTTCATGAATCATCGTCAGTTCAAGATGCGTCGCTGGATTATCCACCGGAACCCGCCCGGTCTCGGCCAGGGTCACAATGAATAATGCCGCCAGAGCCAGCAGATGCGGCGGCGGGTCGGACATGATTCCGTGAGAGAGAGCCATTTTATGGACAATCGTGCTTAAGTTCGTCGATCCGGCAGTCAATCCGACGGCAAAGATAGAAAGAATCATTGCAGGTTCCGTTAACGCCGCCACAATCGCCTCCCGGCTGCTTCCCATCCCTCCGAAAGGTGATCCGGCATCCAACCCGGCCAGCATGAGGAAAAACGTTCCAAGCGCTAACAGATAGACAACGGTGATAATGTCTCCCGCAAAGTTAAGAGGCACTTGCGATATAAAAGTGGGGACAAGAAGACTGGCTGTGAGGGTCGCGGAAAAGAGGATATACGGCGTTGCGGTAAAAATCCAGGAAGTATAAGACGATGCGACAATATCTTTTTGAAACAGCTTGGCCAGGTCATAATAAGGCTGCAGCAGAACGGGGCCCTGGCGGCATTGAAGCCACGCTTTGACTTTACGGATAAGGCCGATCACAAAAGGTGAAACCACCAGAACGACAACGGCCTGGAGGAACTGAATGAGAGCCAATGCGATCATAACGTCGTCCACAAAAGAAGCGCAACCAGAGTCAGGAAAATATACGAAAGATACAAATGAAGACTCCCCGCCTGAATCACGCGGAAACGGTCGGCAACCGCAAGAAAAAACCGGACAACAGGATCATAAAGATATTTCTGAAATACCGGCTGAAACGTTAATTCAAATCGCATTTTCTTGGCAAAATATTGAGACTCTTCCATCATTTCTGCCTCCAGCTTAACGGTCGGCCGGTAGATGGTCGAGAAAACCTGCCGGATGGGTTGACTAAAACCCGTCGAGGTATATTCATTTCTCGCCTTCAAGTTTAAACCACAACCCCAAGTCTTGTAAAAACGTTTCCGAAGCCGGCCGCCCAACAACAACGACAGGAGCACGGTCGCCAGAATGAGAAACGCGATGGCTAATGCAAGGAGCGGCGTCGAAACGCTCGCAAAGGTGACACCCATCGGTTCGATCGTCCATCCTCGCCCGGAAATAATTTTTTCCGCGATCGAAATATGAGTGTACGGGGTGATCACCCGATCCAAAAGGGGGATGACCCACATCGTCGCCAGACCCAGAATGACACAATAGGCCGCCATGATTCCCATTCCCATCCGCATCACAAGGGGTACCTCGACCGCTTGTTTTGCATGATGACTCCGGGGCATGGCCAAAAAACTCATTCCAAACGCTTTTGCAAAACAGGCCATGGCTAACGCTCCTGTCAGCGCCAACATGGCCGCGCCAATTGGGAGAAAAATTTTCATGAGAAGGTCGGGAATCTGGAAACTCAGAAACAGGCTCTGAAAAATCAGCCATTCACTGACGAAACCATTGCCAGGAGGAAGACCCGAAATAGAGACCGCTCCGATTAAAAAGAAGACTGCGGTCCAGGGCATATGACGAGCCAAACCTCCATATTCTTCCATATTTCGGGTATGGGTACTGTGGAGCAATGATCCGGCTCCAAGGAAAAGGAGTCCTTTGAACATGGCATGATTGATCGTGTGATAAAGACCTGCCAAAAGCCCCAGGGCAGCCAGATGAGACAGGCCGTAAGACTGAAAAATCATTCCGGCGCCGATACCCAGCAGAATAATTCCGATGTTTTCAACACTATGATAGGCAAGAAGACTTTTGAGGTCATGTTCCATCAAGGCATACATCACACCCAGCAAGGCCGAGACCGCGCCTACAACCAGGACGGTGAAGCCCCACCACCATGGAAACTGGCCGCCGAGAAAATCAAAATAGACTCTGATCAGTCCATAGATGGCTGTTTTAATCATCACGCCTGACATGAGCGCTGACACATGGGAGGGAGCCGCAGGATGCGCATAAGGAAGCCAAACATGCAATGGGACGATCCCGGCTTTTGTTCCAAAACCGACGAGTGCGGCCAGAAATACCAGAGCTTGAATCGCCTGAGGCATGACCCGCCCGGAAGACCGAAAGGCCTCGAAATTAAAACTTCCATTCTCTTGATAAAACAACAGAAAGCAAATCATAATAAAAGCAGTGCCGACATGGGTCATCACGAAATAAAAGAATCCCGCAAAACGGGATTCCGCTTTTTCATGCTCGGTCACCACCAGGAAATAAGAGACCAGAGACATCACCTCCCACAGGATCAAAAATAAAAAACCATTATCCGCCATGACCACAAGAATCATGGACAGAAGAAAAGCATTGTAAAGGGAACCTAACACCCCCATGGGATAACGCCCTTCGAATTCGCGCACATACCCTGTGGCATAGAGCGATACGGGCACGCCGGAAAGGGAGATGACAAGAATAAAAAAGGACGATAACGTATCCAGCCTGAACTGAATCGAAAGAAGCGGCAGTGTCGATAGGCTATAAAAAACCGGCGGGGAGGCTGCAAACAGTCCAGAAACACCTAAGACAACCCCTGCGATGGATGCCGCCGTTGCGGCCCCATGGGCTATCAAGTTTTGGACACGCGGCTGTCGAGGGAAAAAGAAAGGAATAATTATTCCAGCCCCATAGAGGACGAGGAGGATCAGAAAATTCCCATGGATGAAAGAAAATAAATTAAAATTCATTTAAAATTATAATTATCTCAAGTTCGCAAAGGATTAAGCACATGGCGGTATCATCCTGTTTTTTCAAATAGTACCTTGAGTATTATTAAAATTGCCATTTAAAAAAATAATTTAAATCGTCATGGGGACTCGACTTGACCTCCTCTTCATGATTGACTAATGCACATTTTAAAGATTTTATATCTGTTTTAAAGGTTAAATGGGGAGGAGGAGAGCCGGAGTCTCTGCCAGAATGTATTCCCGTGGTATCACAGAGAAAAATACCTCTCGGGCATCGGCTTGCTTGCCGCGGGAAACATCCAGGTGAAAAGAATTATCCTTTTTTTAATTTAAGAACGGCAGAAATAAGTCTTTCCATTGTATTCGGCGTGATATCCCGGACCGTGATATTTGCTTCGTCATCTCCGCAGAAGGAACACATGGCGATGGTATAGCAGGAGGTGCCGGCTCGAATCAGCTTGAGCGCAATATTCGCCTGGTGACAATGAACGCCAATAAAGAGACAAACATCAATTTTATTATGCCAGATCGTCAGGTTAGGGTGATTCGGATTAATTTCAATTTCAGGATTAATTCGCGGATATTTGGGACGATAATCCGCCATCGGAATAATATTAGCCGGAATCGCATCGGCTAAACGTTTGACTGAACTGGCCAGTTCAGACGCTACCGGTTTCCAATCCCACAACACCGCAGGCCCTGGGAAGAGGGTCGGATTCTTTGCGGATAAGAGTTTTCTTGCCGCGGTTTCGATGGCCTGATCTTCACTGACTATTCCTCCTTCAACTAATCCCTCCCCCGGATCTGGCAGTATTACGCCGAGAGTGGCGGCAGCAGGAGAGAGAAATCCCTCCGGCCCGGGAAGAACCCGGTATCGTATGGATTCTACTTCATCTTTATCTAGCTTCGTCGGACCCATTTTCTTATCTCCCTTTTTAACGTTCATTGATAAAACCCATCTGAAGGGTCAATCTGTTAATTCCAGTCTTCTTTCTCATAAATATCTTCAGCGCGAATGGATCTGCCCGAAGGAGGGACCATCGTCACGGGATGAAGCCCGGTCATCTCTCTAATCCTCTTTGAAAGCGACGCCGTTTGGGTTTCTTCTATCACAACTATCTTATCTACCCTTCCTGCAAAAGCTTCAATTGCCTGAACGGGAAAAGGCCATAGACCTTTCAAATAAAAAGCGGCGGCAGCGAATTTAATTTTTCTGTAGAAACCCATGGCCTCATGAACAGCCGCCTGTGTCGATTCCAAACTAATAAATCCAACGGTGGCTCGGAACGGTTCATCCCCTTCTACGGGACCGAAACCCTCATTGACAAATTGAACCTCGTATTGGACTTCAGGTAATGGAAGGGTCCGATCTCTATTCTTCATTCTCATCAATCCCTTGTTCGAGCAGGTGTGAAAACCCGGGAGTCACATCTTCCTCTTTTGGACCCGTGGCATCATGACGTATCGTGTTCTCAGGCGGAATAACAAACATTTTCTTGCTGCCACATTTCCGGAGTTCTTCTTTTCCTGCCGGTGTGTATGCCCAGGGAATAATTTTTCCGCTGTCACGAACTTTAATAATCGCCTCCGTTAAACGGTGGATAGTTCCAACATCACAGGGACCCATGGCGGCTACCGAGTCTTCATGAACATCATTCGCGCAAAGGGTAATCGTGTAACAATTTGTCCCCGCGCGAATCATTTTGAGGGTCACATTCACAAAATGGCAATGGGCATCAATCAACATACAAACTTCAATCTTATTGTGCAGAATAGTGAGATTGGGATGACAGGGGCTTAAAACCGCTTCAGGATCGATCTTTGGATAGATCGGCCGGTAATCGGGCATACAAATAATCCTCGCCCCGGGAATTTCTCGGGCCATTTCCAGCACAGCTGTAGCTTTTTTCTGAGTCTCCGGAGTCCATGCCCACACCAGAAGAGGGCCGGGGAAAAGAGTCGGATTTCGACGGGTTAATATCTTTTCTGCAATAACCTTCAATACTTTCGACTCAGGTAAAGCTTCTCCTTCGACAAGGCCCATTCCAAGATCAGGTGGAAGAATTCCCATTGAGGCCGCAGCCGGAGGCAGAATCCCTTCCGGGCCTGGAAGAACACGATATCTTTCTTTGGTTGATCCTTTCATCATAAACTCCTTAATTTATTAAGCGCTCTATTAAATCAAATAAATCAAAAGAAAAATCTTTGAAATTATACTCCAGTGCCGTATAAGAGCAATTTCAATGCCAAATTAATTTGTCCAATGAATTCTTGTCGGTTAAGATAAAAAACCTCACTAAATCAAAGGACAACAGAGGTTTTAGAAAACAAATGACGGGCCGCTCAGCATTGACTTTCTTTAAATATTGACGAACAAATTGAAAATTTTGCAGACATGAAAATAAAAAAGAGTGGATAATTTGAATTTGAAGGGGAATTTGAAAGGAATTTCATAATGATTTCAAATCATTATGAAAAATGAATGCTTAATGTCAATGCCTGCATATTTTGCTTAATGCAATTTAAGTAAACCTCTCTTCAGATGAATGAATGGTTTCATTCTTTGATCTCATAATTCCGTATTTTGTAATGAAGCGCACGGAGGCTGATGCCAAGAATTTTCGCGGCTTTTTCCCGGTGATGCGTAACTTCAGAAAGGGTTTTTTGAATCACCTCTTTTTCAATCTCTTCCAGGGTTTTCCCCAATGGAACCACCATGGTTTTTTCTTTTTCCCCATGCTCCTGAATCTCCGCCGGCAAATGTTCAGGGAGAAGCGTTTTATCTCTCACCATAATCACCAGGCGTTCAATCACATTTTTAAGGTGCCTGATATTTCCGGGCCAGAAGAAGTTGATGAGTAATCGGAGGGTTTCAGGAGAAACTATTTTTTCTTCCCTGTGATAACTGGAAGTGAATTCCCGTAAAAAAAATTCGACCATTAAAGGGATATCCTCTTTTCGTTCACGCAAAGGGGGAAGATGAATCGGCACCACATTAATACGATAAAAAAGATCCTCGCGAAACATCTTGTTTTCAATATCCTCTAACAGGGTTCTATTGGTCGCGGCAATAAAACGGACATCCACATGAATCAGTTTTGTCCCTCCGATTCTTCTGAATTCTTTTGTTTCAAGCACGCGGAGAAAATCCACCTGGTTTTTAAGATTCAATTCCCCGATTTCGTCAAGGAATAAAATCCCTCCGTCGGCCAGCTCAAAACGGCCCGGTTTTGAAGAAACGGCTCCCGTAAAGGCCCCTTTTTCATAACCAAACACTTCGCTTTCAAAAAGCGTTTCCGGAAGCGCTCCGCAATTAATCGTGATAAACGGCTTATCCCTTCTTCCGCTTTTCTGATGAATAGCCCGCGCGACCAGCTCTTTTCCCGTTCCGCTTTCACCGGTAATCAGAACGGTCGCATCACTCTCTACCACCTGATCAATCGTTTCATAAATCTGCTTCATGACATTGCTTTTTCCGATCATCTCCTCAAACCGGTTTTTTATCTTGAGATTTTCGCGAAGTCGTTTGTTTTCCACCGAAAGAGATTGCCGTTCCAAGGCCTTATCAATTAAAAGAAGCAGACGCTCTTTTTCCACCGGTTTTGTCAGGTAATCATAAGCGCCGGCTTTTATGGCATTGACGGCGGTTTCAATGGTTCCAAAAGCCGTCATAACGACAACCTCCG
>JBGPKT010000014.1:0-31315 GCA_041486115.1 Nitrospiria bacterium
AAAAGAACTGGATCAAAAAATTCAGGATATTTTAACGTTTCCCGAAGAAAAACTGTTTAGAATTAAAAAAATCAAGCTCCCCCCCCCTCCGAAGGTTGGGAAATATAAAGCAAAACCTTGCGGACAATGCGGAGAGTTTACCCATGAGGGCCGCCTCAAAGAGGTTGAGGGGAAGAAACTCTGCAGGGCGTGTCAGGACATTTTGCTCGAACGCAAGAAATGGACTTAAGGATTCACCCCTCGTCGGGGTAAATGCCTTTACGGAAACCCTTCCATCGGCTATATTTAATTAAAGAAACCTTCTGGTTCTTTCGATCCCTTTTATCCCACTTATCAAGAGGCCAATTTGGTATTTATTGAGAAGAAAGGGGATTTTTATATTGATTGGAAATTATTTTGCGTGAAAAAGATTCAAGCCTCGAAACGAACCTCTCTTATGGAATAAAAGACGGGGCGTTCTATTCGATGATGGTGGGAGTGGGAGAAAGTTACCTCATTCCTTTTGCCTTATTTCTAAAAGCCTCAAGCGCTCAGGTCGGGTTTATCGTATCTATCCCGCAGCTTGCCGGCGCTTTTTTTCAGATCTTTTCAGTCTATCTCCTCTCCAGTCTCCATACCCGGAAACAGTTGATTTTAACCGGTGTCGGCCTGCAGGCCGTCGCCTGGATCCCCCTGTTATGCCTTCCTCTTCTGATCCCGGGAGATGCGGTTCTTTTTCTAATCCTGGGGGCGTCGCTTTATTTTATTTTCGGAAATCTGGCCAGCCCTCCCTGGAACAGTATGATGGGAGACCTGGTTCCTTATGGCCACCGCGGAAATTATTTCGGGCGGAGAACCCGGGTGATGAGTTTGAGCGCGTTTACCGGTCTTTGCCTCGCGGGATTTATCCTGAACTATTACCAGCAGACTTCCCATCCGGCCGCCGGATTTGTTTTAATCTTTATCCTGGCCGCGCTATTTAGAGGAGTTTCTTTTTTATTTTTAAAGAAAATGAATGAACCTCCCCTCGACTCCTTCAGGGAAAAGTTCCATTTGACCGAATTTTACCGGCAATTTAAAAAGTCTAATTTTTTTCGTTTTGTGATTTATTCCTCGCTGATCTCATTTTCAGTGCAGGTATCGGCGCCGTTTTTTGCGGTCTATATGCTCCACGACCTTCATTTTTCGTATCTGCAATATATGTGCGTATCGGGAACGGCGGTGCTGAGCCAATACTTGACCTATTTATACTGGGGAAATTTTTCCGACCGATTCGGTAACCGGATGGTGTTAAAGATCACCGGTCTATTACTCCCGGCCCTTCCGATCTTATGGCTTTTTACCACCCAATTTTATTTCATTCTTCTGATCCAGGTCTTTTCCGGATTTGTTTGGGCGGGGTTCAGCCTGAGCGTGGCCATCTTTATTTTTGACGCGGTTGCGCCGGAGAAAAGGGCTCCCTGTATTGCGGTTTACAGTACGCTCAATGGATTGGGGATCTTTTTCGGGGCGCTGATGGGGGGGATTTTTGCGAGCTTGTTTCCCTCATCCATTACACTGTTTCACACGACCTACCACCTAACATCAAACCTGATGTTTCTCTTTTTAATATCGGGGGTCTTAAGGTCTCTGGTGTATCTGACATTCCTCCCCGGAATTCAGGAAGTCCGCGAGGTGGAGGCCTTTTCCTTCCGGCGGGCCTTTTACAAAAACCTCTGGAGCATGGCCTCTCCCAAATAGAAATCCCGATAAAGTGTTTGGCTATCCTTTTTCGGGAGAGACTTATTTTTTCTTTTCTATCCACGCTTTAATTGTCTTTTCAAATCCCGATTCGGTCGGAAAATAAAAGCGGTTCTGGAGGAGTTCTCCGGGTAGGTAGGTTTGCCCCTCGGCCTTACCGCGACTGGAGTGAGGGTAGAGATACTCTTTCCCGTATCCCAGCTCTTTCATCAGACGGGTGGGGGCATTTCGAAGGTGGAGCGGAACAGGGAGGCTCCCTTTTTTTTTAATGGCGTCGAGTGCATTTTTGTAAGCCATATAGGTTGCATTGCTTTTCGGCGCGACGGCCAGGTAAATGACCGCGTGACTCAACGGGATCCACCCTTCCGGGAATCCGACGGCCTGAAAGGCGTTCAGAGCGGCGACTGCGACAGACAGGGCCTGAGGATCGGCATTGCCGACGTCTTCGGAGGAGAAAATGATCATCCGCCTTGCAATAAAGAGGGGGTCTTCTCCCGCTTCCAGCATCCGGGCCAGCCAGTAAACCGCGGCGTCGGGATCGCTCCCCCGCATGCTCTTAATAAAGGCAGAAACCGTATTATAATGTTCTTCCCCCTCTTTATCGTAAAAGAGAACGCGGGTTTGCGCCGCTTCCAGAACCTCCTTTTTAGTGACCCTTTTCTGCTGTTGAACCTCCGGGGCCAGTTTCACGGAAGCTTCAAGGAGGTTTAATCCTCTTCGGGCATCTCCTTCAGCCATTCCGGCGATCTCTCTCAGCACGGCATCTTCAATCAGGATGTTTATTTTCCCCAGTCCCCTTTCGGAGTCTTTGAGGGTTCTTTTAAGGATCGCCTCGAGGTCGCCCGCAGCAAGCGGTTTTAAAACAACCACTTTACATCTTGAAAGAAGAGGAGCGTTCACTGAAAAACTCGGGTTTTCGGTCGTTGCCCCCAGCAAAGCGATCGTCCCATCCTCGACGTGAGGAAGAAAAGCGTCCTGCTGGCTCCGGTTGAACCGATGGATTTCGTCGACAAAGAGGAGGGTTTTTTGTCCGGTGGCCTGGAGCCTCGATCTGGCTTCTGCCACCATGTCGCGGATCTCTTTAACGCCTGAAAGGACTGCGGAAAAAAAGACGAAAGTGCAGCCGGTCATTCCGGCGATTAAATGGGCCAGGGTGGTTTTACCCGATCCCGGAGGACCCCAGAGAATCAGTGACGGGGGATGGTCCTTTAACATTTCGGGAGAGAGGATCTTTCCCGGGCCGATGAGATGTTCCTGACCAAAAGAATCCTGAAAAGTTTTTGGGCGCATCCGCTCGGCCAGAGGTTTGCTTGAGGGTTCTGCTTTATTTTGAGAAAAAAGATCCATGAAGCCCCCTGAGGGTCAAGAAAAGGGGAGTCAGCCTTATGAGAGCCTGGCTTTTTGAATGATTTGAGGGAGCAAATGTTCCGCGTTGATCGCCATGAGATGGACCCCGTCACAGAGGCCTTTTAAATTTTTAATCGTATCAACCGCGATATCGATTCCGAGGCTTAAAGCCCTTTCCTTGCCTGCGGTTTCAAGAGATTGAATCAGGGACGCCGGAACTTTAACGCCGGGAATATTTTTGTTCATGAAAGAGGCCATGCCGGCCGATTTAAGGAGAATGATCCCGGCAATGACTTTTACCGGGAATTTCCGGGCATGTCCCATAAATTTTTCAAATTGAGCCACATTGTAAATAGCCTGCGTTTGGAAAAATCGGGCTCCTGACTGGACTTTTTTTTCAAATTTAGCGCATTCCAGATCAAAATTATCGGCCTCGGGAGTGGCCGCGGCACCCGCGAATAAATCGGTGGCGCCGGTCAGGGGATTCCCGGCCATGTCCTTTCCAGAATTCAAGGCTTTGACGGTTTCAAGAAGCTGATCGAGTTGAAGGTCAAAAACCGGTTTGGAATCTTTATGGTCGCCGATATGGGGAGGATCGCCGGTTAAAGCCAGGAGGTTCCGGATTCCAAGAATATGGGCCCCAAGCAGATCGGATTGAATGGCCAGCCGATTTCTGTCCCGACAGGTCATCTGCAAGATCGGATCTATTCCGGCGTCGAGCAATAGCTTGGATACGGCCAGGGGGCAGGCTCTCATCACGCCGCTTTGGTTATCGGTGATATTGACTCCGTCAACCAGCCCGGCCACGGCTCGCGCATTGTTGGCCAGGGTCTCAATGTCAGTCCCTTTAGGGGGTCCAAATTCAGCGGTGACCACAAACTTTTTACTCTGAAGGGCTTCCCTGAGCCTTTTCATCTTCCGATCTCTTATCTCTTAAAAGTGTCCGTCTGGCAAAAACAGGATATTTTTTGGGATAATAACATACTTCATGGAAAATATCCAAATTTTATTGGCGATGCGAAAGTCGTAATTTTAGCTTGATCGAAGTCGATTTTTTCCTTATTCTTACATAAAAAATTCACTCTGTGGGTACGGATAAAAATTGGAAAATAAATGTTCAATCTGTCTTCATCTTAAATCCCCGTCTTCTTTTAAAATCTTCGAATTTTCCGATGCAATCCTTTACCTGAATGAAGATCAGTTTTTCAGGGGATACGCCATCCTGGAATACAAGGAGCATGTGAAAGAGCTTTTTGATCTGTCCGGAGAAGCGAGAGGTCTTTTAATGGGGCATCTCTGCCAGGCAGCAAAGGCCCTGCAAAAAGTCTTTTCTCCCGACAAGATCAATTATGAACTGCTGGGGAACAAAGTCCCTCATCTCCACTGGCATATCGTCCCCCGGTTTAAATCAGACCCCGCATGGCCGGAACCGATATGGCGGTTTTCGTATGAACCCAAAAAGATTGCAGACAAAGAGGCGGGGGAATGGATTTCCCGGATAAAAAGCCGGCTATGACACATTTCAAAGCTGTTTTCTTTGACCTCGACGGAACCCTGGTTGACTCATTTCAGGCGATTCAGACCAGCTATAATTTTGCCTTGACACGGATGGAGAGAGAACAGAAACTCAGCCTTGAAGAAGTCAAACGGATCGTTGGGGGGGGATTAAGAGAGTCCTTTTTCGATTTGGTGGGAGAACCTCTGGCAGACCGTGCCGTGACGCTCTTTAGGGCAAAATATCAAGAAGTGTTTCTGAAAGAAACGCTGCTCCTTCCTTTTGTTTTTCATGTCATTACCACCCTCGCGCAGAAGAAAGTGCCTCTGGGGGTTATTACAAATAAATATGGAGATTTTTCAAGGGCGATTTTAACTGAATTCAAGCTGACGCCCTATCTTTCGACGGTGATCGGCGATGGGGATGGCTTTCCTTTAAAACCAGACCCGGCGGTGATGAAGGAGCTGATTTCTAAATACAACCTTCTCCCGGAAGAAACGCTTTATGTAGGTGACGGACCTGTCGATATTGAATTCTGCAGGGCCAGCGGCATTCCGGTTTACGCAGTTGCGACGGGGAATTATTCCCGCGCCGAACTCGAAAAATCCGGGCCTGACCGGTTGATCGATTCGCTCAACGAGCTTCTGGACGATTTCAAATAACCCTCAAATGGAGAGAAGAACGGTGATCTCAATCAGAGAAAAATTAGAAAATATGAATATTGTTCTTCCCGCCCCGCCGGCGCCTGTGGCGGCCTATGCTCCTGCTGTCACGGCAGGAGATCTCGTTTTTGTCAGTGGAATGCTCCCGATAAGAGACGGAAAGTTAATCTTTCAAGGAAAACTGGGGAAGGAAGTGGCGATGGAACAGGGTATCGAATGCGCCCGGGTCGCAGTGTTAAATGCCCTGGCCGTTCTCCAGAAACAGATCGGGAATCTTGACAGGATCAAACAGATCGTCCGGCTCGGGGGGTTTATTGCCTCGGCCGAAGGGTTTATCCAACAGCCTCAGGTTTTAAACGGCGCGTCGCTACTCCTGGTCGAAATTTTCGAAGAAAAAGGAAAACATGCCCGGGCCGCCGTAGGGGCCGCGGAGCTCCCTTTAAACGCTCCTGTCGAAATTGAAATGATCGTTCAGATCACTTAAAGAGGTAGAGGAGGCCTTACCTGGTTTCGGAAGGGACAGGGGGGTTGATCAGGATAGTCGCCCTGCTCCGCCGTTTGATGAGGTAATCTTTTAGTTTCTCCTTTCTTTTTTGCTCGAACAAAAGGGTGTAAATCTGGCTCTTAACGGAATCGAGCGAAGCCCCGCCAAATTTCGAAGCATGATCCTCGTAATAGGATTCAATTTCATTGTCCCGGACAAAGACAAAGAAGGTAATCCTCTGATCGATGAATTTTTTACTTAGAAGGAACCGGCTGATCATCGTTCCCAGGTCATCACGGGTCAGGCCTTCCCGATCGATTAAATGGTTGAGTTTTTCATCGGATCCTATCCGGTTCTGAATCTCATTCAGTTTGTCGGCGATCTCTGATTCGGTCGGCGGGTCTGTGCCGAACTTTGCGGCATCTTCAATAAACAGGGCCTGGTCAATAGCAAATTGAAGAGGCGCATCTTTATCCTCCCGCTCATCGAGAAGAGGAAATTCGAGCGCGAACAGGGATTGAAACCTGAGGTCGCTTTGAGTGATGATTTTATGATCGACGACGACGAGAATGCTATCGATCGTCGTACCTGATACCTGTATCGGGTTTCCGGTCAGTAGAATCAACAGAACGGCCGCAGCCGATCCATAGGCCGGCCACTTGAGCGGGTCGAACCTGACTACGAAGGTCCCCGCGAGAAGATCGTGAAAAGCCTGTTTTTTTCGTGTAAAAAAGATAAAGAAGAAGCCAAGCCCCAGAGTTAAAAGGGAGATCAGAAAACCAAAAGTGCGGGCCAATGCCTCCGCCGGAGAGAGGTTCCCCGGCGAACTGGAGATCACTTTCAGGCCCAGTAGTTTTTTCCCGGGAGTCTGACCCGTCAGATTAAAGTAAAAAAAATAGATCACAAAGACCAGCAACCCCGTTAAAATAAAGAGGCCGGTCAGAAGGAAAACCAGATCCTCAGATGGGCCGGAGAGTTTTAAGTCTTCAAGCGCCTGGCTGGCTGCCAGAACCCCCAGGCCGACCATCATCAGGTCGATTGCCTTAATGAGGATCAGGTCGATCATCAAGGCGGCGGCGCGCCTCCAGAATCCGCTATATTGAGGGGTTTGTGGCTGATCCAAAGTATTCAAGCTCATCCTGAAGAAGTGTGATGGCGGCCAGGACGGCAGTTTCACTTCTTAGTTTATGCCTTCCCAGAGAGACAGAACTATATCCCTTTTCACGGGCCAGATCAATTTCATTTTGAAGAAGCCCCCCTTCAGGTCCGATAATCAGGGTGACGGGAGAAACCGATTGAAGCGGCGGGAGGGCTGCAAGGGCATGTTTCAGCGGCCGGACCTCCATTTCCCAGAAGATAAACCCTATCCCGGTTTCATGCTGCCGGACCCAGGATTTAAAATCGACCGGGGCGTGAAGGCGGGGAGGCGAAAGACGTTCGGACTGCTGGGCGGCTTCCAGAAGAATCTCTTCCCATCGTTTCCGCTGGTGTTCCCAGCGCTCTTTCTGCGGGTGGATAATCGTCCGTTCCGTGATCAGGGGAATCACCTCGGACACCCCCAGTTCGGCGGCTTTTTGAAGAATGACCTCCATATTTTTCCGTTTGATTAATGCCTGGGCTAAAATGAGCGGCGCTGTGTTTGATAAGGGATGATCCTCTCTCCGGAGAACCCTCCCTTCAAGCAACTGGTCCGTCATGCCGGTGATGGAAATTTGATAAGAGGTCTTCCCTTCATCCACAACCTGGATGACATCATCGATTTGGTGCCGAAGGGAATTTTTTAAATGGTGGCACAGCTTTCCAGAAATGACCAGGCGGTCATCTTTGAGATCGGCTCTCCTGATAAAAAAGATGGGCATCGATTCCGTGGAAGCTGAATTTAGAAAAGGTTTTTGACTTTGTTCAACAGGCCATCTTTTTCCGGGTCGTTCTTTTCGTCGCTGATTTTGGCATACTCTTCCAAGAGCTCTTTTTGCTGTGCGGTCAGCTTAAGAGGGACATGAATATTGATCCGCACCAGCTGGTTTCCGGCGCCATGAGCATTCAGATGAGGAACTCCAAGCCCTTTGAGTTCGAATACTTTTCCGTGAGGAGTGCCGGCCGGGATTTTAAGGCTGTGAGTTCCCTTCAGAGTCGGGACGTCGAGTTTGGCTCCCAGTACGGCCTGAGGGAAAGTAATAAACGTATCGCAGAGAATATGATTGTCAATCCGCTGGAAAAACTCATGCTCTTTAACGGTAAGAAAAACATAGAGATCACCCGGAGGGCCTCCGAATTCGCCCAGCCCCCCTTCTCGGTTTAACCTTAAACGGGAGCCGGTTTCCACCCCGGCGGGAATTTTAATCGAAAGGGTTTTTTCACGTTCTTTTTTTGCGTCTCCATGGCAGGACGTGCAATGGGCCGAAATCTTTTTCCCCAGCCCCTGGCATCTGGAACAGGTCCGGCTGACGGTAAAGAACCCCTGCTGGGACCTGATCTGGCCCGTGCCGCGGCAGGTCTCGCACGGCTTGATGTCGGCGGAGGAGCGGGCGCCGGTCCCGGCGCAGGACTCGCAGATCTCCCAGTGAGGGACCTTGATTTTCATTTCGACGCCGAAAACCGCCTCCTCAAAGGAGATGGTCAGGTTATAGCGGAGATCATCCCCCTGCCTGGCGCGTTGGCCGCTTCGCCCTCCCGCTCCAAAAAAATCTTCGAAGATATCGCCGAAGATATCGCTGAAACCGCCGAATCCTCCGGCGCCGGCGCTTGCGCCGGCTGTGACCCCTTCATGCCCGTATTGATTATACAATTCTCTTTTACGGGGGTCGCTGAGGACAGAGTAGGCTTCGTTCACCTCTTTAAAGAGCTCTTCTTCCTTTTTATCGCCGGCGTGGCGGTCGGGATGATGCTTCATCGCCATCTTCCGGAAGGCTTTTTTTAATTCTTCATCTGAGACGCTTCTGGTTACCCCAAGGACTTCGTAATAATCCCGTTTAGCCACAAAAATTCTCCGTTATTTTTTTTCTTTGTCAACTTCTTCAAAAGTGGCATCGACGACATCCTCTTTCTTTTCATGACCATTGGGTTGCCCGTCGCCTGACCCGGCGGCTCCCTCTGCCGCAGACGCTGTTTTTTTATACATTTCTTCAGCCAGTTTATGAGACGACTTGGTCAGCTCTTCGACAGCGGAGCGGATGGCATCCACCTCATTGGACTCGACGGCCTTCCGGGTGGCGGTGATCTTTTCCTGCACCTGGTCTTTTTCGGAGACAGAGATTTTGTCTCCCAGGTCCGCAAGAGTCTTTTCAACGCTGTAGATCAGAGTGTCGGCTTCATTCCGGATCTCGGCAAGCGCCTTTTTCTTTTTATCTTCTTCGGAATGAGCTTGAGATTCTTTCAGCATCTGGTCAATTTCCTCTTTACTCAGGCCGCTAGAAGCCGTAATTTTAATCGATTGTTCTTTCTGGGTTGCCGTATCTTTGGCCGAAACGTGGACAATACCGTTAGCGTCGATATCAAACGACACTTCGACCTGCGGAACGCCTCTCGGAGCCGGGGGGATTCCGACCAGATCAAACTGGCCGAGGAGCTTGTTGTCTCCTGCCATTTCCCTTTCTCCCTGAAACACACGGATGGTGACGGCGGTCTGGCTGTCGGCCGCCGTTGAAAAAATCTGGCTTTTTTTGGTCGGAATCGTTGTGTTCCGCTCGATGAGTTTCGTGAAAACCCCGCCCAGCGTTTCAATTCCAAGAGAGAGAGGAGTGACGTCAAGGAGGAGAACATCTTTCACTTCACCCTTTAAAACGGCTCCCTGGATGGCGGCGCCCACAGCGACTACCTCGTCGGGGTTAACCCCTTTATGAGGCTCCTTACCGAAAAACTCCTTGACGATCTGTTGAACCTTCGGCATCCGGGTCATTCCGCCTACGAGGACGACTTCATTGATCTCTTTGGAGGTCAGCCCGGCATCTTTTAAAGCCTTCCGGCAAGGTTCGATAGTTCTCTGAATGAGGTCGTCTACCAGCTGTTCGAGTTTTGCCCGCGTGAGCTTGGTGACCAGATGTTTTGGTCCGCCAGCATCCGCCGTAATAAAGGGGAGATTGATCTCGGTTTCCATTGAAGACGAAAGGGCTATTTTGGCTTTTTCGGCTTCTTCTTTTAATCGCTGGAGCGCCATTTTATCTTTTTTCAGGTCGATTCCCTGGTCTTTTTTAAATTCATCAATTAACCAGTCCATGACTTTTAAATCAAAATCGTCTCCTCCGAGGTAGGTGTCGCCGTTGGTCGACTTGACCTCGAATACCCCTTCTCCTATCTCGAGGATGGAAACGTCAAAGGTTCCTCCCCCCAAGTCATAAACAGCGATTTTTTCATCTTTTTTCTTATCCAATCCATAGGCGAGGGCGGCGGCGGTAGGCTCATTGAGGATTCTCAAAATATTAAGTCCAGCAATAGTTCCGGCGTCTTTAGTCGCCTGTCTCTGGCTGTCATCAAAATAGGCGGGAACGGTGACAATGGCTTCTTTGACTGGTTCGCCCAGGAAATCTTCCGCAGTTTGTTTCATTTTCTGTAAAATCATCGCTGAAATTTCAGGTGGACTGTAAACCCTTCCGCGGATTTCTACGCTGGCATCTCCATTCGTCCCCTCGACCACCTTGTAAGGGAGCCGTTTTTTGGCTTCAGCCGCTTCCTTCGCAGAGGCTTTTCTTCCCATCAGTCTTTTAATAGAGAAAATGGTGTTTTCCGGATTGGTGACGGCCTGACGTTTTGCAATTTGACCGACGAGCCGGTCTCCTTTATCAGTAAAAGCAACGACAGACGGGGTGGTTCTCCCCCCTTCTGAGTTGGGAATCACAACCGGATCACCCCCCGAAACGATAGATACGCACGAATTAGTTGTCCCCAGGTCAATACCTATAACTTTAGACATTTAAAGCCTCCTGTATTTTCATGATAAAAGTGTCAATTAAGCCTGTGAAAGGAAATTTAATCACTCCCAATCGATAAATCAAGGGTGATAAAAAAATAAAATCGCTCCGACTCGTCCAGACTTCCGACCATTGGTTCGGTCGAACCCAAGACCGGAAGACCGGCATATTATCATAAACAATGGTTTTTTATGAATATTTTACTGTTTTTGTCCTATTTTTTAAGAACCGGAAAGTATCGGCGGGAATTATTCCTTTTTCTTCCTTGAAACCGAAACCAGGGTAGGCCTTAGCACCCGATCTTTAAAATAATATCCTTTTGTCACTTCTTCTGCGACATGATTAGCCGGGAGTTCCTCGGTTTCTACCTGAGAGATCGCCTGGTGCTTGGTCGGGTCAAAAGGTTCTCCCTTTGCGGGAATCGGGGAGACCTCAAACCTGGATAAAACCTCTTGGCATTGCTTGATCATCAGCTGGAGGCCCTCATTAAGTTTATTGAGGTCTTTAGATTCTTTTGAATGGAAAAGCGCTCTTTCTAAATTATCGAGGAGAGGGAGGTATTCCCTTAATACCGGTTCAAAAGCATACTTCATAAAATCAAGCTGTTCCCGGGAAGTTCTTTTTTTGTAGTTTTCGAAATCGGCAAAGAGCCGGAGATATTTATCGTTTAATTCTTTTAACTCCTTCTCCTTTTTTTCCAACATATCCGCTTGTCCGACCTGTGAATCGGTTCCGACCTTTGAACCGGTCGATCCTGAGATCGGAGATTCAGAGTCCGGATTCGCTTGAACATCTCCCTGTGAGGGTAATTCTCCTTCCATGTCGTCCTTTTCTTTTAGCATAAATGGGCTTTCGTGATTAATTTGGCCGTATAGTCGACCAGCGAAATGACCCGGTGATATTCCATCCGGATCGGTCCGATGACCCCCACGGCGCCGACATCTTTTTCTCCGAGCCGGTAACTTGAAATCACCAGACTGCAATCGTTGGCTTCGAGAAAAGCGTTTTCAGATCCGATGAGCACCTGCGGGCCGTCAGAAGAGAGGCAGAGGTCCAGGAGTTTGACCAGCACCACCTTTTCTTCAAACGCTTTAAATAAAGATTTAATTTTTTCCGTTTCGGTAAATTCCGGAAGGTCCATGATATTCGTTGTTCCTTCGACAAAGAGCTGATTTTCCTGGAATTCACTTTTTTTCTTTTTATTCAAATCGAACACTTTGGTCAGAAGTTGTTCATACCGTTTCTTTTCTTCATGTATTTCAATCAGCAGGGACTTCTTGACCTCATCGATACTTCTATCCGAATAACGGTCATTGATCATGGCCGATAAACGGTCGAGCTCCTTTTGAGAGAGCGATTCATCCATTTCAACGGTGATGTTATAGGGATTCCCGTCACCTGTCACAAAAATAGCGAGGATCAGATTTTTTTTCAATGAGATGAATTTGATGTGTTTAAAAGTGATCGTCTCGAATTTAGGGGCCGCCACAATACTGGTGTAACCAGAGAGGATCGACAATGTTTTTGAGGCGTCATGGAGGAGCGTGTTCAAGTCTTCGGTTTTTGTCAGTTGATAATGTTCGATTTCAGAAAGTTCTTTATTTTCCTCAAGGAGAAGATCGACATAAAAACGGTAGGCTTTTTCGGTCGGAACTCTCCCTGCTGAGGTATAGGGCTGCAACAGAAAACCCAGGTCATTCAGATCGGCCATGATATTTCGAATCGTGGCGGCGCTTAATCCGAAATCAAATTGTTTGGTAATGGTCCTCGACCCGATAGGGGCGGCGGTTTTAATGTAAGAGATGACCGTTGCCTTTAAAATATCCTGATCGCGGTGGCTTAACTCAACTTCCATTTGTCCTGTTTAAAAGGCGGTTTATTAAAACTGAAATAAGTTTAGCACTCTTTCTTCTAGAGTGCTAATTTTATCAAAAAATGACCAAAACTGTCAATTCTTTCAGGCTGTCGAATATCCATAGAGTTTAAGGAAGTTAATCAAACCGGCAGGTGAGGGTCAGGGCTTTTGCCAGCTGTTTCAAGTATTCGCTCCTCGGAATTTCAATGGCTCTGAATGTTTTAAGATGGGGGGTGATGAATTGGGTGTCCAGGAGGATGTATCCCCGTTCTTTTAACCGGTTGACCAAAAAAGCAAGGCAGGCTTTAGATGCGTCCCGTTTCAGGGTAAACATCGATTCCCCCATGAACGCTCCCCCGAGGCTTACCCCGTAAAGCCCCCCGGCCAGACGTTCTTCGACATAGGCCTCAACCGAGTGGGCTTTCCCGATTTTGTGAAGCGCTGTATATGCCGAAACTATCTCGTCGTTGATCCAGGTCTCCTCCCGGTTGGCGCATGCCAGGAGAACCTCTTTAAATTGACGATTCACCTCAATTTTAAATTTTTGCTGGCGAAGCGTTCGGGCAAGACGTGAGGGGAGATGAAATTGGTCGAGATCGATAATCCCCCGGGGATCCGGGGAATACCAGTCGATTGTTTCATTTTCGCCGCCCATCGGAAAGATTCCCTGGCGATAAGCCGTTTCAAGGAGTTGAGGGGTTATCATACTCGAAATATCGTGTTAGAGATGGCCCGCCGTTAAAAAGGGAGTCAGAAATGTTATGTCCGGTAAGACGCATTAATTTTAATGTAATCGTAAGATAAATCGGTTGTCCAGATGCGCGCCGCTTCTGATCCCTGATGGAGATCCACCGTCAGAAAAAGTTCTTTTTGTTTTAAGATTTTTTCCACTTTCTTTTCTGTTCTAATTCCCAGTCCGATCCCGTTTTTAACAAAGGAGGTTCCATTCATCGACATGGATATTTTATTTTCAACGATCGGCGCTCCCGAACATCCGATGGCGGCCATGATTCGTCCCCAGTTGGCATCCTCGCCAAAAAAAGCGGTTTTTACGAGCGGGGATTGGGCAATCGAATAAGCGACCTTGCGGGCATTGGAAAAGCTTTGAGCTCCGATGACCTCAATCGAGATGAATTTGGTGGCCCCTTCTCCATCTTTAACAATCATTTTCGCCAGTTCCTGGCAGGCGGTTAGAACAAGTTCTGAGAACTGTTTAAATGCTTTTGATTCTGCAGAGAACACCCGGTTTTGAGCATGACCATTGGCCAAAATTAAAACCATGTCATTAGTGCTCGTTGTATCGACGGTAATGGCGTTAAATGAGAGGCCGACGCTCTTTTTCAAAGCTTTCTTGAGAAGAGAAGAGGAGATCCTGGCGTCGGTTCCCAGGAAAGCAAGCATCGTCGCCATATTCGGGTGAATCATTCCGGATCCCTTGGCGAATCCCCCCACGGTGATCAGTTTTCCACCGACATGTCCTCTGACGGTAATCTTTTTCGGGAAAGTATCGGTGGTCAAAATCCCTTCGGCGGCCAGATGACAACCGGGATTGGACAACTGACCGGTCAAATCTGGAATGGCCCGGATGATTTTATGAATGGGGAGAGGTTCGCTGATTTTGCCTGTTGAGGCGATCAGGATATCGTTTTCATTGATTTGAAGAGCCTTTGCCGTTGCTTTTATCGCGGCGAGGGAGGATCTTTCCCCGGGTTTCCCTGTACAGACGTTGGCATTTCCACTATGGATAATGACCGCGCGGGCCTTTCCCCTCTTGAGCAGTTTGTTCCGGGTGATGGTGACCGAGGAGGCGGCGACCCGGTTTTGGGTAAACACGCCGGCGGCAGTAGACTCATCGACCGAGTAAATCAGGGCCAGATCCGGTGTCTTGACCTGCTTAATCCCGCAATATAGCCCGGCTCCTAAAAATCCAGCCACTTCTGAAAGACCCTCATGGCTTATTTTCATGGAAAAATACCCGGAGAGGTCAGTCCTGACGTTTCTTCCAGTCCGAACATCAGGTTCATATTTTGAATCGCCTGCCCCGAGGCTCCTTTGGTTAAATTGTCGATAGCGCTATAGAGCGAGATGACCCCTGTTTTAGGGTCTTTAGAAAAACCGATATGGCAATAGTTTGACCCACGGATATTTTTGGGATTGGGAGAAATGCCCGGTTTCAGGATTTTAACAAAAGGTTCCTGGTCATAATATTTCTTATAAAGATCTTCCAGAAAAATTCGTTTTGATTTTAATTTCAGATAGATGACGCTTAACATTCCCCGCGACAGGGGAAGCAGTTGAGGCGTAAAAGTAATGGGGCGGTATTGACCCGAAAAATGTTCGATCTCCTGTTCGATTTCAGGAATATGGCGGTGTTTTCTCCCTGTATTATATGGCTCTATTCCTTCATCGGCTTCGCTGAAGTGGGTCCGGATTTCGGGTGACCGCCCGGCCCCCGACACTCCCGATTTGGCGTCAATAATGAGGGGAAAGTCGGGATCGACCAAGTCTTCCTTCAATAGGGGATAGAGGGGGAGAAGAACGCTGGTCGGATAACAGCCGGGGTTAGCGACAAGAGAAGCCGGTTTGATTTTTTCGCGGTAGACCTCTGTCAGTCCATATACGGCCCGGGTCAAAAGGCCGGGATTTAAATGGTCAAGATGGTACCATTCCTGATAAAGTGCCGGTTTGTTTAACCGGTAATCCGCTCCCAGATCAATGATCTTTACTCCTTTTTCCAGCAAGGAGGGGACGAGGGTCATCGCCGTTCCATGCGGAAGCGCAACAAAAAAGAGATCAGGATTTGAAGATTTTTCAATCGTCGCGACTTTTTTAAGTGTCAGATCAACGATCCCCGTTAAGGAAGGGAAGAGTTCATCGATTTTTTTCCCCGCGGACTGCTCGGAGGTCACCAAGGTCACCTCGGCGCCGGGGTGCCGGGACAGGAGTCTTAAAAGTTCGCCGCCGGTATAGCCTGTCGCTCCGATAATGCCGACTTTTATTTTTTTTGCCATAGGATTTTCCTAAAAAAAAAGGGTGCTGTAAGCACCCTTTTTAACATCTAAATGAATTCCAGAATGACCGAAATTACCGTTTTGAAAACTGGAATTTTTTCCGGGCGCCTTTTTGACCATATTTTTTTCTTTCTTTGGTCCTCGGGTCTCTTGTGATCAGACCTTCTTTTTTAAGCCGTTCCCTCAGTCCGGGATTTAAAGCCAGAAGGGCTTTTGAAATTCCATGCCGTACAGCGCCAGCCTGTCCCGTCAGGCCTCCGCCAAAGACATTCGCGGTCACATTGTATTTACCGGCCAGCCCGACGGCTTCAAACGGCTGTTTGACCATCATTTTCCAGGCTTCTCTGGGGAAATAAGATTCAAAGGGGGTTTTGTTGATCAAAATCTTTCCGTCACCCGGTTCAATGCTGACGCGAGCGACCGCTTCTTTTCTTTTGCCGGTTGAAATATTTAAGATAGTTGCCATGGGATCCTTACGATGTTTTTAAGGTAAAAGGTTTCGGTTGTTGGGCCTGATGAGGATGATCGGACCCCTTATATACCCGTAATTTTCTCAGGATTTCAGAACCCAGCGTGTTATGGGGAATCATTCCCGAGATGGCTCTGAAAACCAGGCTGTCAGGCTTTTCTAAAAGCAATTTTTCGGCAGTGGTTGTTTTTAACCCGCCGGGGTAGCCGGAATGGTGATGATAAAGCTTCCCTCTTAATTTATTTCCCGTCAACCGGATTTTCTCCGCGTTGATGACAATCACATGGTCGCCCATATCAATGTGAGGGGTGAAAACAGGTTTATGTTTTCCTCGCAATAGGACGGCGGCCTGGGTGGCTAAACGTCCCAATACCTGATCTGTGGCGTCAATAATAAACCATTTGGGTTCGACAGTTTCTTTTTTGACCTGGGTTGTTTTCGATATCTTCACTGAACGTATCCTTCGCTCTTTCTGGTGGTTACTGTTTTAAATGGATGAATAGACCAAATAAGGAACCGGAACAAAACCAAAATAATACATAAGTCCGGATGGTAAGTCAATTGAAAATTTAACTTTCTAGACCCATTTGTTGGGCGGGTTGTTTTTCCTTTAAATTGATATGTTGTTTTAAATAAACCTCTTCTTTAATGAAGATGGGGGATTTTAAACGGACGGCCAGCGCGATAGCATCGCTTGGGCGCGCATCGACAATTAATTCCGATCCCCGGTTATCCAGGTGGAGATTGGCAAAATAGGTCCCCTGGACCAGTTTGTGGATCACAACCTTCCGCAGAGGGGTTTTAAAATAAGAGATCAGATCCTTTAAAAGGTCGTGAGTCAAAGGTCTTTCCGACGCGGCCTCTTCGAGAACGATTTTAATGGCATGGGCTTCTGACGGGCCGATCCAGATCGGAAGAAATTTTCCGGCTCCGTTTTCTTTCGCTTTTAAGACGAGTATCTGCTGGTTGGCCTGGGTATCGGGAATCAGGCCATGGATGCTGACTTCAATATCCATCATGGTTTTTTTGAGTCTCCCTTTTATTATCTATTAAGGATTAAGGCATTTTTCTGATCAACTGGATCGAGGCGACTTCCATGACCTTTTCAAAGGGCGCCGGGGTTTGCGGAAAAATCAGAATCACAAATCCCCTCACCTCTTCGCTGGCGTCCCAGACAATTTCTCCCGCATCCACATCCCATATCCGGGCGCTTAACTTCAGTTGAGTGGCCCCATCGGCCAGATGGGTGCTCACCAGGTCCGGCCAGAGCAAAAACCGTTTATCCATCGCGTGGCCGACTTTCCGGATGAGAAGCGCTTTCGGCGCATCCTTTTTCGGATCGGAGTCGAGGAGCTGCCGATACGCCTCTTCAAATCCCCCCTGTTTTGCCAGGTCCGGGATTTGTGAAGGTTCCACCAGATTATTGACATCCTTTTGGAGCCCTTTGAACGACCGGAGAAAGATATCCTGGGCCGTTTGGATATAGGCGGCATCTTCATAATTAAACGTCAGCGGGAGGATGACCACCCCTTCACTTGCAAGCTGAGCATGGGAAAAAGCCAACCTTTTGTAGTTCAGGCTGAAAATATGATCGATGGAGGCGCAGGAACCGAGCAATAAGGCCAGCGATAAAAGAATGTACGGGCGGACCTTTTTAGGCATCATACTTTCCGAAATCTTCTGGCCGGATGTTCTCGAGCCACCGGTCGAGCTCTTCGGCGCTATGCTTTTTCAAAACCTCATCATTGGTGAAAATCGGGGCTTCTGCCCGAAGACAAAGAGCAATGGAGTCGCTCGGACGGGTATCGATGGTATATTCCGAGTCATTAAACATGATGTGGAGTTTTGAGTAATAGGTGTTGTCTTTCAGGTCGGTAATCACGCAGCTGATGACGGAGGCCTTGAGGGAATCGAGAATGTTTTTGATTAGGTCGTGGGTCAAAGGACGGGAGGGGGTTACCCCCTCTAAAGCGAGGCTAATGGCGTTCGCCTCCGCTTTGCCTACCCAGATCGGGACTATTTCGGCGTTTTTTTCGTCTCGTAAAATAACAATATAGGCATGATTCAAGGGATCAAACATCATCCCTTTTACCTTGATTTGGATTAACATTCCGATGCCTTCAATGACCCGAAAAATAGTCTAAATAGGAATTTAATTTTAACCCTTAACCCGGGGGAAAGTCAATCAGAACCTCTGAATGCCTTGACATAAGTTAAAACATCTTTCTATAATAAAAAAATATTTGCGGTGATAAATCTGCACCAGACAATAATTTCACTTTCACATCATGGAAAATAATGGAAATATTTTTTTATAGGCTCCCCCTTCTCTTTTATTTTGCCGGGACCGTCGTCTACCTCCTTTTTTTTTCAATGAAAAAGGATTCTTTATCTAATATTGCCCTTGGGATTACAGGGGTGGGATTTGGATTTCATACGCTGACCCTGGTTCTTAGAACCATTGAATCGGGGCATCTTCCCCTTTCGAACCTTCCCGGAGCGCTTTCATTTTTTTCTTGGGGGATGATCTTAACCTACCTGGTTTTAGAATACTGGTACCGGATCCATATTCTCGGCTCATTTATTCTTCCTCTGGCCTTTTTAGCACTCCTCTCCGCCGCTGCTTTTCCCAATGAAGTCAGGTCTCTGGGGCCCGATCTGAACAGCACCTGGTTCGGAATTCATACGACGCTCACGGTGCTCGGAGCGGTCGCTTTTACCATTGCTTTTGTGGCCGGAATGATGTATTTGATCCAGGAGAAGCTTCTTAAATCGAAGCGGTTTAACGGGCTCTATTACAAATTGCCTTCGCTTGATCTTCTGGACCATCTGAACCAGTGGGCGATTTCCGTCGGGTTCCCTTTGTTGACGCTTGGCATTTTGGCCGGAGCCCTCTGGGCGGGCGATGTCTGGGGAGCCTATTGGGTCTGGGACCCTCAGCGGATTTTCACATTGGTGACCTGGCTCTTTTACCTGGGGATGATCCATGGCCGGTTAACGGTAGGCTGGCGGGGCAGGAAAGCGGCTTATCTGGCCATAATCGGTTTCATGGGGGTCGTCTTCACCTTTTTTATCGTGAACCTTCTGGTCAAAGGGCCTCACCGGTTTATTTGATTTTCAGGGATTTGGAATGACATGAATATTATTCTGGTTGGTTTAAACCATAAAACAGCCCCGGTGGAAATCAGGGAAAAATTTTCATTTCCCGAGGCCTCCATCGGAACCTTTCTGACCCAGCTGGTGACTTCCCCGTTGATTTCAGAAGGACTTATTTTGTCGACCTGCAACCGGGTGGAACTATACGCCATCACCGAAAATACGCCGGAGTGCTTCGATTACCTGAGCCGGTTTATTTACGAAAATCAGAAATATCACGACCATATCTCTTTTGAGCAATTAACCCGGCATCTTTACTTTTATTCTTCGACGGATGCGGTCAGCCATATCTTCCGGGTCTCTTCCAGCCTCGACTCCATGGTGGTCGGAGAGACTCAGATTTCTGGCCAGATCAAAGAAGCGTTTGATTACGCGATGATTAATAAAGCGACCGGCGTGATCCTGAATAAGCTCTTTAAAAAAGCGATCTCGGTGGCCAAGCGGATCCGCTCCCAGACCAAAATCTCGGAAAACTCCGTATCGGTGAGCTATGCCGCTGTCGGACTGGCAAAAAAAATATTCGGGGAATTAAGCGGAAAAACCGTTTTGCTGGTCGGAGCGGGAGAAATGGCCGAGCTTGCCGCCCGCAACCTAGTCAACAGCGGGGTTAAAAATGTCCTGGTCACCAACCGGAATTATCAGCGGGCGGCTGAACTGGCCAGGGAGTTTAGCGGAATTTCTGTGAAGTTTGACGAGATCGGAACGGAACTGGCCGAAGCCGATATCGTCATCTGTTCGACAGGGGCCCCTTATTACGTCATCAACTCTGACATGGTGGAGAATGCCGTTGGGCTGAGGAAAAACAGGCCGATTTTTCTGGTCGACATTTCTGTTCCCCGGAATATCGATCCTAAAATCAATACCCTGGGAAACGTCTTTCTATATGATATTGACGATTTGCAGGCGGTGGTTGAAGCCAACTTGAAAGAAAGGCAGAAAGAGGCTGAAAAAGCCGAATTGATTATAAGCGAAGAAGTCGAAACCATGGACCGATGGCTCAAATCGCTCAATGTGGTCCCCACGATTATTGCGATCCGTGAAAAGGTTGAAGCCATCCGCAAGGCGGAGGTAGATAAGACCATTTCCAAATGGCAAAGGGAGCTGTCCAAGGAGGAAGTTGCCGCCATCGAAAACCTTTCTCAAAACATCATTAATAAGATCCTTCATTTTCCCCTCTCCGCTTTAAAAGCGGAGGCCCATTTATCCGGCGGATCGGAAGTTATCGAAACCACGCGAAAGCTATTTGACCTGGCGAAAGAGAAACAGCCTCCTCAGGATCAGGAGGCCTCTTCGGCCGGTACGGCGGAATCTCCGGAGGAACCGATTTCCAAATCAAGAGACTCCAGGGAAAACCAATAAACCATCGCCGGACCACATCATTTTATAAAGATACTTTGACGATCAGGGAAGGTCAATCGCTTTTAATGAGAGATGCTATCTGGATAGGGACACGGGGAAGCCGGCTTGCCCTCTGGCAGGCCGACTGGATTAAATCAAGCGTCGAAAAACATCATCCCGGTCTTCAGGTTTATCTTAAAATCATTCATACGGCGGGCGACAAGATTCTGGATGTCCCTCTATCTCAAGTCGGAGGAAAGGGGCTCTTTGTCAAGGAGATCGAAGAGGAGCTTCTGGCGGGAGAGGTCGATCTGGCAGTCCACAGCATGAAGGATGTCCCGTCCGAACTTCCCGGCGGACTTCATCTCGGTTTTTATACGAACCAGGACGATCCGCGGGACGCGTTGATCAGCCGTGGAAAAAAGAAATTTATGGAAATCCCTGCGGGAGGGAAAATAGGCACCTCCAGTTTGAGGAGGCAGGCGCAACTTCTCCATGCCCGGCCCGATCTTAACATTATTTCCATCCGTGGAAATGTCGAGACCCGGCTCAGGAAATTAGAAGAAATGGGTCTGGATGGCGTGATCATTGCGGCCGCGGGAATTAAAAGGCTGGGAATGGAAAACCGGATGACCGAGGCGCTCGATCCGGAAATCTCTCTTCCGGCAGTTGGCCAGGGAGTTCTCGGGATCGAATTAAGAAAAGAAGACACGGAGATCCATTCGATCCTTTCTTTTTTAGAAGAGCCTGAAACTCGCACCCGCCTGGCTGCCGAACGGAGCTTTTTGAAAAGGCTCGAAGGGGGGTGCCAGGTCCCGATCGGGGCTTATGCGACGGTTCAGGGCGGCCGGTTCCGGTTGAGAGGGCTGGTTTGCAGTCTGGATGGAAAAGTGATGATCCGCGAGTCGGTCGAAGGGGAAGCCGAAGCGGCTGAATCCCTGGGCGCTCAACTTGCGGAAAAGATTCTTTCTCTGGGCGGAAAAGAAATCTTAGATGACGTGTATAAAAAGGGACGATGAAGCGGGGAAAAGTTTATCTGGTGGGCGCCGGCCCCGGGGACCCTAAACTCCTGACCCTGAAAGGGAAAGAGTGCCTCGAGGAGGCCGACGTCATCTTATATGATTACCTGATTAACCGCGATCTTCTTGATTTTGCCAACCCCTCTGCCGAAAAAATATTTGTGGGAAAAAAAGGAAGCTCTGCTTTCCGGCAGGAAGAAATCAACGCGCTGATTATCCAGAAGACGATGGAGGGAAAGATCGTCGTGAGGCTTAAAGGGGGCGACCCGTTTATTTTCGGAAGGGGCGGGGAAGAGGCTGAAGCGCTGGTTGAAGAAAGCATCCTGTTTGAGGTCGTTCCCGGAATTACCGCCGCCATCGCGGCTCCGGCCTATGCCGGAATCCCTCTGACGCATCGCGGAATCAGTTCCAGCGTCGCCTTTATCACTGCCCATGAAGACCCGGCTAAAATCGAATCGAGCGTCGATTGGTCCAGAATTTCAACCGGGATCGGCACCCTTGTCTTTTTTATGGGATTGGGGAACCTGGAGATGATTGTCAGCCAGCTGATCCGGCATGGTCGGAACCCCGACACCCCTGTGGCGCTGATTCAATGGGGCACCCGCTACGATCAAAAGACAATCGTCGGAAAGTTAAAGGACATCGAAAAAAAAGTAAAAGGGGCCGGGTTGAGCCCCCCTGTTTTAATTATGGTCGGCGAGGTGATCCATTTAAGGGAAAAGCTCAACTGGTTCGAGAAAAGGCCCCTTTTCGGAAAAAAGATACTGATCACCCGCTCGAAAGAGCAGTCGAAGGATTTTTCAGACCTTCTCTTTTATTATGGGGCCGAACCGGTCATCTTTCCGGCTATCCGGCTTCTCCCTCCGGACCGGTGGGATGAACTGGACGGGGCGATTTCATCCCTGGAGGGGTTTGACTGGGTGATTTTTTCCAGCACCAACGGCGTCTATTTTTTCATGAACCGTCTGAAAGAGCTGGAAAAAGATATCCGGGCGCTTCACCGGGTCAAAATCTGCGCCGTCGGTTCCTCCACTGCGGAAGCGTTATTGAAATATGGGATCAAAGCGGACCTGGTCCCGGCTTCCTTTCAGGGAGAGAGCGTGGTCGAATCGTTTAACCAGATGGATATCAAGGGGAGCCGTTTTTTAATCCCCCGGGCCAAGGAGGCCCGGGAAATTCTTCCCGAATCGCTGATGAGAATGGGCGCCCGGGTCGAGGTGGTGGCCGCCTATCAAAATGTCAAACCGGTGGAAAACGTTGAAAAGATCAAAAAGCTCTTTTCAGATGGGCAGATTTCGGTGGTTACTTTTACCAGTTCCTCGACGGTCAAAAATTTTACCGGGCTCTTTGATCCGGAAGTTTTGAAAGGCTATTTGAAAAAGGCAAAAATCGCCAGTATCGGGCCGATTACCTCCCAAACCCTTAAGGAGGCGGGCTATCAGGCCGATATCGAGCCGAAAGCGCATACGATCCTGGCGTTAACCGAGGCCATCGTCCAGTATTTCAACTAACTAAAGAGGAACTATGTCATTTCCGCTTCAACGTCCCAGACGGTTAAGAAACAGCGAAGTGTTAAGAAGGATGGTCCGCGAGACCCATTTAGAGGCCGACCGGCTGATCTATCCTCTTTTTGTGACCTTTGGAAAGGGGATCAAATCCGAGATCGCTTCGATGCCCGGGAATTACCGGTTTTCCGCCGACCGCCTTCTTCAGGAAATTAAGGAAGCGAATGTTCTCGGCATCACGTCGGTGATTTTATTCGGCATCCCTGAAAAAAAGGATGATTCGGGGAGCGAAGCCTGTCATCCGGACGGGGTTGTTCAAACAGCCGTCAAGCGGATCAAAGACAAATTCCCGGAGATGATCGTCATCACCGATGTCTGTATCGACGAGTATACCTCCCATGGACACTGCGGGGTGGTCAAAAACGGGAAAATCGATAACGACGAAACGTTAACGCTTCTGGCAAAAATGGCACTGACCCATGTCGAAGCCGGCGCCGATATGGTGGCCCCGTCCGATATGATGGATGGAAGGGTCGGCGTTATCCGAAAATCTCTCGATCAGGCCGGAAAAACCGATACTCCGATCATGGCTTACTCAGCGAAATATGCCTCCTGTTTTTACGGGCCTTTCCGCGAAGCGGCCCAATCCTCTCCCCTTTTCGGGGACCGTAAAACCTATCAGATGGACCCCCCCAACAGCCGGGAGGCGCTCCGAGAGGTCGCGCTCGACATCGAAGAAGGGGCTGATATCGTTATGGTGAAACCGGCGATGCCCTATCTCGATATCATTTACCGGGTAAAGAGCGCTTTTAATGTGCCTGTCGCGGCTTACCAGGTGAGTGGAGAATATGCGATGATTAAAGCGGCGGAAAAAAACGGATGGATCGACGGGAAGTCGGCCATGATGGAGTCTCTGATTTCAATTAAAAGGGCGGGCGCGGATATCATTTTAACCTATTTTGCCAGAGAAGCCGCCAGAATCCTGAACGGATGAACCCCCAAGTCCTTAAAAACATTCCGGCAGGGGCGAATTTCCCTTACCCGGTCCTGGGGCTGGGAAATTTTGACGGGCTTCATGTCGGGCATCAATCCATTTTAAGAAAAGTGTCGGAGCGGGCAAAAGAAATGGGAGGGTCCTCTCTTGCCCTGACGTTTGAGCCCCACCCGCTCCAGGTCCTTTTTCCCGACCGTCCGCTCGAATTGTTAAGCTCGTCTCAGGAAAAACTTGATCTGATCGGAAAATGCGGGATCGACACGATCTTCTGCCTGGAATTTACAAAAACCTTTGCTCTTCAGAGCCCGCGCGAGTTTGCCAGAACATTTCTGGTCGACCGGTTGAAGATTAAAGAGGCCTTTGTCGGGCCGAATTATGGATTCGGAAGCGGCCGGTCGGGAAATGTCGAAACGCTCCGGCAGCTGGGTGAGGAGTTCGGGTTTAAAGTGAATGCCGTCACTCCGGTGACCCTGAACGGACAGATGGTGAGTTCTTCGCTCATACGAAGTCTGCTGGGTGAAGGAAAAGTCGATCAGGTCATCCCCTTTTTGGGGCGTCCCTATCTTTTAGAAGGGAATGTGCGGGAAGGCGAGGGAAGAGGAAAAACCCTTGGTTATCCGACGGCCAATATCCTCCCTGACGGAAAACTGATCCCAAAGAATGGCGTTTATGCGGTGACCGTGGAGATGAGAGAGAAGCGCCATCCGGCGATTGTCTATATCGGAACCCAGCCGACTTTCCATAAGACTTTCAGACAAATCGAAGCCTATCTGTTTGATTTTACGGGCAAGTTATATGGCGAACATCTTAAAATTTATTTTTACGGCTGGGTCAGGGGGGAAATGACCTTTCCAGACCGGAACGCCTTGATCCAGCAGATAGAAAAAGATCTTTTAAAGGCGAAAGAGATCCTCAGGGTGGTCCCGAAAAATGGATATGATCAATGAGGTCCGGAAGAACCTGAAGCAGTTCGGCGTCCGACCCGGGGCTCTTCTGATCGTGGCGGTCTCCGGGGGGGCGGACTCCATCTCCCTTCTCCACCTTCTTTCCGAACTGGGAAAAACGTATCCCTTTAAGCTTCACGCCGCTCATCTCAACCACTCCATGAGAGGTGCGGAATCCGACGATGATGCCGAATTCGTCAGGAAATTTTCAGACGCGCTCGGCATTCCCTCCACCCTTGTTAAAAAAGATATCGCGTCTCTTGCCAGGACGGCAAAAAAATCGAAACAGGAGGCTGCCCGCCAGGTCCGCTACGAGGTGCTGGAAGAAATCCTGAAAAGAGAAAAAGGGGATTGGATCGTCACGGCTCATCAGGCCGAAGACCAGGCTGAGACCTTTATCATGCGGTTGATCCGCGGCTCCGGAAGCCATGGTTTATCTTCCATCCCCCGTCTCCGGGGGGCGGTGATCCGTCCTCTTTATCAAATCACCCGGGGCGACATCGAAGCCTATCTTAAAGAACATCGTCTTGTCTACCGGGAGGATTCTTCCAATCAGCTGCCGCTTTATTTAAGGAATCGGGTCCGGCATGGCCTGATGCCGGTTCTCAAAAAATACAACCCGAAAATTGTCCGCGCGCTTGTCCATGAAGCCGACATTCTCTGTGAAGAAGACCGGTTCCTTGAAGAAGCGGTTTCAGAAAAACTGCGGGGTCTCGTCGATTTTTCAGCCGAAACAGGGCCTGTCTTAAGAATTCCCCCATTTTTGAAGGAGCCCCTCGCGCTTCAGCGCCGGATTTTAAGACGGATACTTTTCCGTCTCCGGGGGGATTTGCTCAATCTCCAGTTCAGCCACATTCAACAGATGTTAGATCTTGCCCAAAGCGGGGAAACGGGGAGCGCCCTTCACCTCCCGGGACGAATCGAAATCTACAGATGTTATGGGGCCCTCATGTTTATCGATTCGAAAAGGAAGCTCCCGAAACGGACCGGGGCGATCCCTCTGCCGGTTCCTGGAGAGGCCTCTTTGCCGGAATTAAAAATCACCTTCAGGGCCTCTCCGCTTATGGGGACGCCGGAGAAGAGCGCCGTTCCGGATGAAATTGTCTTCGATCTCGATCAGATCACCCTGCCGTTAGTGGTCAGGACCCGAAGGGCCGGAGACGCCATCCGTCCGGTTCGTTTAAAGGGGAAAAGGAAAAAACTGCAAGACCTCTTCGTTGATTTAAAAACGCCGGGACCGTTGAGGGATTTCATCCCCCTGATTGCCGGACCCGACCGGATTCTCTGGGGAATGGGAATCGGCCAGGACTTTAAATCGTCTGTTTCTTCCGAAACCAAAAGAGCCATACGGATCGAAATCAAGACCTTATCTTGAACCCGGATCGGTGGCAGGTCAGGGGGATGAGAATAAAGTGCTTGATTTTTTTGTCCGAGTATGAAAAATTTTCTATGGTATTATTTAAATGAAGCAGAGGCCTTTATCAGGAAGGAAGTTATCTCCGGGGAGCAGAAAGTCCAATGAATAAAAAAATTTTTGGAAAACCGATCATTACCCAGGAAGCGGTACAGAAAAGAATCAAGGAACTGGGGAACAAAATTACCCGGGATTACGCCGGAGAGGAGCTTTACCTCATCGGTGTGTTAAAGGGTGCTTTTGCGTTTTATGCCGATCTGGCAAGGGTCATCTCGCTCCCTGTCAAAGTCGGTTTTATCCTTGCGTCCAGTTATCAGGGAGCGACGCATTCCTCGGGGAAAGTGAAGATCCTTTCCGATATCGTGGATGATATCAAGGGGAAGAATGTCCTCCTGGTGGAAGATATTGTCGACTCCGGGCTGACGCTACAGTATTTGAACAAAATATTAAAATCCAAAAAGCCAAAATCGCTGAAAGCCTGCGTCCTTTTAAATAAAAAGGAAGGGCGCCAGGTCGATGTCGAACTGGATTATATCGGCTTTGAAATTCCCGATAAATATATCGTCGGGTACGGTTTGGATTACGACAATAAATACCGGAACCTTCCCTATCTGGCCATTTTAGAAAATATTACTGAGTAAAGATTACTAATAAAGAAATATTATTGCTGTTCAGAATTATTTTGTGATAAACTGACAACTCGTTTTGTGAATTCGTGTGAGTCCGGCGGAGAAGTAATAAATGAAACCTCGTTTTAAAAATTTAGCGCTATGGTTGGTGATTGGATTATTCATGATCCTGCTCTTTAACCTTTTTAACGTCCCGATCCGTCCGGGGGAAGAAGAACTGATTTTCAGCGACTTTATGGCCCGGATCGAAAAAGGGGATGTTTCTGAAGTGACGGTTAAAGAGAACCATATTACCGGCGTCCTCAAAGACGGGGTGAAGTTTAAGACTTATTCGGCCAATTATCCTGACTTGATCAAGTCCCTCCGCGATAAAAGTGTAAAAATTACAGTTAAACCGCCCGATGAAAATCCCTGGTACCTGACCTTTCTGATTACCTGGGGGCCATTTGTCTTTATCCTTGTCCTCTGGGTTTTTTTCCTTCGCCAGATGCAGATGGGAGGGAACAAAGCCCTTTCATTCGGCAAGAGCCGGGCAAGGCTCCTGTCTGAAGATAAGAAAAAAGTGACCTTTGCGGATGTGGCCGGCATTGAAGAAGCCAAAGATGAAGTCGTTGAAATCATCGAATTTTTAAAAGACCCTCCGAAATTTCAAAAACTGGGAGGAAGGATCCCCAAAGGGGTCCTGATTGTCGGTCCTCCGGGTACCGGTAAAACGCTTCTCGCAAAAGCAATTGCCGGAGAAGCGGGTGTCCCTTTTTTCAGCATCAGCGGGTCTGATTTTGTCGAAATGTTCGTTGGCGTGGGCGCTTCGCGCGTCAGAGACCTCTTTGACCAGGGGAAAAAACAGGCGCCCTGCATTATTTTCATCGACGAAATTGACGCGGTCGGACGCCATCGCGGCGCCGGAGTCGGCGGAGGCCATGATGAACGGGAACAGACCTTAAACCAGCTTCTGGTTGAAATGGATGGTTTTGAAACCAACGAAGGGGTTATCTTAATTGCCGCAACGAACCGTCCCGATGTCTTGGATCCGGCCCTCCTCCGTCCCGGCCGGTTTGACCGCCAGGTGGTGGTCCCCAGGCCAGATTTTAAAGGGAGAGCCGAAATATTAAAAGTCCATACGAAGAAAATCCCCATTGACTCTTCGGTGAACCTTGACGTTATTGCAAGGGGTACGCCAGGTTTTGCCGGAGCGGACCTTGAGAACCTTGTGAACGAAGCGGCGCTTCTTGCCGCCCGTAAAAACAAAAAAGTGGTCGAAATGATCGACTTTGAATTTGCCAAAGATAAGGTGCTAATGGGCGTTGAGCGAAAAAGTATCATCATCAACGACGAGGAAAAAAAGACGACCGCCTATCATGAAGCGGGACACACGCTGGTTGCAAAAATCCTTCCGGGAACCGACCCTGTCCATAAGGTGACCATTATCCCCCGCGGACGGGCGCTGGGATTAACCATGCAGCTCCCCACCGACGACCGTTACACTTATGGCAGACAATTCCTGCTGAACAATATCGCCATTTTAATGGGAGGGCGGGTTGCCGAAGAAGTGGCCCTCCAGAATATGACGACCGGGGCTGGAAATGATATCGAAAGAGCCACAGATCTGGCCAGAAAAATGATCTGCGAATGGGGGATGAGCGAAAAACTCGGACCTCTCACCTTTGGAAAGAAGGAACAGGAAATCTTCCTGGGGCGAGAAATCTCTCAACACCGCGATTACAGCGAATCGACCGCCATTGAAATCGATAATGAGGTCAGACGGGTGGTGACGGAAAACTACGAGCGGGCCAAACAGATCATCCAAACGAACTTCAGCGCGTTAAAGGCTCTGGCGGAAGCCCTTCTTGAAAAAGAGTCGCTCGACGCTCCGGAAATTGAAAAAATCATCCAATCGGCAATGACCCCAACCGTGGCCTGACGCCGGCTATTCTTTTTAGTCCTCAAAACAGAGACAGTCGCGGATAAAGCGGATCATCGTCCGTGCAAGGTCAGCTTCACCTGACACACCCGCAGAGACCCATGAACTTCCTCCAGTGCGGAAAATTTAAAGTACAATTAGGCCTGCAGACCCGGATCATGGGGATTCTGAATGTGACTCCCGATTCCTTTTCAGACGGAGGGAAGCATCAGGATCGCCATGAGGCGGTGGCACACGCCATTCGGATGGAAGAAGCGGGGGCCGATTTTATCGATATCGGGGGAGAATCGTCAAGGCCGGGGGCCGCCCCGGTTTCAACGGAGGAAGAACTCCGGAGAATCCTTCCGGTCCTTGAAGCGCTGATTCCCCGGGTCAATATTCCCGTTTCTATTGACACCTGCAAACCTGAAGTCGCGAGAAAAGCCATTCAGGCCGGCGCTTCGATGATCAATGATATTCAGGGGCTGAAAAATCCCAAAATGGCTGAAGTGGCCGCCGAATATCGTCTGCCGGCCGTCTTAATGCATATGCAGAACCGGCCTGAAACCATGCAGCTGAATCCTGTCTATGGGTCGGTTGTCAGCGAACTCCTCCTTTTTTTTGAACAGGAAGTTGAACGGGCGGTCTCTTCAGGAATTTCGCGGGAGCAGATTGTCGTCGACCCGGGAATAGGATTTGGTAAAACGGTCGCGCATAACCTGCAGATCCTCCGTTCGTTGGAGCAGTTTCACACCCTCGGTCTGCCGATTTTAATCGGGCCATCGAACAAATCGTTTATCGGTAATATTTTAGATCTTCCGGTGGAGAAGCGGCTGGCAGGCTCTCTGGCCACCGTTGCCTGGGCGGTCTGGAAGGGGGTTCATATCATCCGGGTCCATGAGGTGGGTCCGACCAAAAATGTCATACAGATGATCGACGCCATCAGAACGGCAGAAGCGTCCTCCTCTTGAAAAATTCTGCCGTTGAGCGGGGTTAAAAGAGGGTTTGTTGTGTTTCCATCTGCCAGTTCACTGCCACGCTCAACACCCCTTTACCTGACTTATCCGTATAATAAAGTTTGCCATGTTTCTTCCCATATTCATACAGATCTCTGGTCAACCGGACATCTTCAAGGCAATACTTTTTTAATTTCTCTATTTCTCCATTCCTGAAATAACGGATGGCATCGAGCCCGGCTCCCAGTTTACCCTGGTTAAGGGTGGCTTTGGCGATCGTGTCGAGGCTGAGGCGATGCCCCAGGGCTTTTTGAACCTCTTCGAGAATATCGAGGCTTCTCAAGTGGTCAAGGGTTTTTTGATAATAAGGTTCCAGCACCAGGTAATCAAACCGTTTGGTATTAAAACCGATAATAAGGTCGGCCCCCTCCATCACGGGAAGAAGCGCCGGGAGATCTTTCTCTTCATAGCAATCAAAAGCGTCCCGTCGATAAGAATAAACTCCGACGACTGAAACCAAAAGGTCTCTCGCATTACGGCCATTGACGTCGTCAAAGGCTTTTTGAGTCTCCAGGTCGAGCACAAGAATATCAGCCATGATCAAACCTCCTTATTAATAACTCTGTCTTCTTTCGCCGTGAAGCCCTTTTTTCTGAACCCAATTCCCCCCTTCGGGGGTGATCACCAAGACGTCAATCGGACCGCCGACATTTTTGGGGCGGGTCTGAAAACGCATGGTATCAATGGTGGTCCTGACGGCATAAATTGAAAAATCAATCGCGTCCTGAAGCGGGAGGGTGTCAAAAAGAATCGGCGGTTTGGGGAGGTGGGTCACCCCCTCGGAGGTCATAAACTGGCCCGGCTGGAGAAGGTTGGCAATGATATCTCCCTGTCCGCCCCAGCTGGTTCCATAAACAATCTCGAGGTTTTCAGGATTGACATTCAATGGTTTGATTTCATTCCGGGAGATCTGGCAATGGGACACCCGGGGAACGCTGAGTCTCCCTTTTCTCGTAAAACCCGCGACGTGGAACGCCGTATCCGAATTGGGGAAGCGTTCCCGAAAGTAAGAGACCAGTTTTTCAGAAACCGTGGAGGCGTCGTCTTCCGGATCGACTCCCTCTTCCGAAAACCTCTTGAGATGGCTCTCGATCGTCAGCTTTCCCAGAATGGAATCCCCGAAAGTGCTGATCCCCACCTGTTGCTGTGCCAGATAAAACACTTTATAAACAAAATTGGAGCGGATCGTCTCGATCAGTGAAATATTTCCGTTCGGCAGTTTATTTTCAATGGTAATCACCTGGCGGCTGTCGGTTGCCATGACAATCCCTTCAGGGACATAAACGGTAATGACAAAAGACACGACGGCTCCTTTTTCTCATGAGTAAATAAAAAAATAATAAAAAAAAGATCAAATAGAAGAACTCGACAAAATAAACAATACAACCGAAGAAGTCAATCATCCCCAAAAACAGAGAAAAGAATTGTAACTCCTTCTTTACCCAGTCAAC
>JBGPKT010000015.1:0-31272 GCA_041486115.1 Nitrospiria bacterium
ATTTCATGGAAAAAAGTGAAAACAGCATTTGTGTGGGAAAAAGTCGTCACATCGAATATGATCAACCACAATGCGACCACCCTGAATATCTCCGACATCAAGGTCGACACAGGAGTGGGCGATCCGTTTTTCTCCCAAAGATCGATGAAAAACGCAAACAAAAAATAACCGCGTCAATAAAGAGAGCCAGGTCATTCAGGTGAAAACATCCGGAATCAGAAAAACAGGTTTGCAAAAAAAACTGGTCCTCTCCATTTTTGGGGTAGGGCTTTTGTCGGTGATTCTTGTTTTGACATTTGTTTATATTGTTGGAAAGCAGAGTTTGAAGGAATCGATCGGAGCCAACTTTAAAAAATTGGCCGAAGCCAGCGGCGACAATATTGATACGGCGATGAACACCCATCTGGAGGAGGCAGCGTTATTGGCCTCATCAAGCTCGGTTCTTTCAGCCGTTGAAGAGTCCAATCAGTTCTATGAGGGATCTACCGACCTGGAAATCAAAAAAAGGATTGAGGAGATTGAACAGCGGTGGGTCCATGCCTCAGGGTTTGACGCTTACCTGATGGAGGTTCAGAATAACAGAGCGACTTTTTATCTAAACTCGTTTTTAAACCAGGAAAAAGAAAAAGGGCTCCATCCGCTCATGATGGTGACCAATATTAAGGGAGCCCTGGTCGCGGCCAACAAAAGCCCTTCGCATTATGATTTTTCCAAAGAATCCTGGTGGCAGATGACCTATGCGGGAGGGAAAGGGAAGCCCACGATGAGCAATATCGAGTGGAACCCGGACCTCAGAAGCCAGACTTTTACCATCGGAACCCCTATATTGAAAAATGGAAAGGTCATCGGTGTCTTTTATATGGTCCATGATGCCCACCTGTTATTTCATTCCCTAGCGCTGGCCAGGGTCGGAAAGAGCGATCGGACGCTGATTATCGATGCCAAGGGAAAAGTCCTTTTTGATCCGCTTCAGCCGCAGCCGGCCCAAACCCTCTCCCTCATTCTGGCAAAAGAAGTTTTAACCGGAGCTTCGGGATGGACCTCTTCGAGGTATGACCCTTTTTTTGGCGGGACCGATTCCATCAACGGGTTTGCGCCGGTTAAGGTAACCTCCGGTTCCGGACCTGACGCTTTTGCGGGAACCCACTGGACTGTTTTTACCAGCCAGGACCCGAAAGAGACCTACGCTCCGGTTTATACCCTCTTAATCTGGATCGGAGTGATCGGTTTTGCGGGAGCGATTGTGGTGGCGGTTTTCGGATTTGTGATTTCTAGGGGAATTGTCCGCCCCATTTCAGTATTGATTGAGGGAACCGAATTAATTGGAAAAGGGAATCTCAACCATTCTATCCAGGTTGCCACCGGGGATGAAATCGAAGATTTGGCCAGACATTTCAATGATATGACGTTAAAGTTGAAAATATTTTATTATAAACTCGAAGAAGAGGTCCGGTCGCGGACCAAAGAGCTGGAGTATCAAAAAAACGAGCTTTCAACTCTTTACTCGATGGTTACGGTTTTAAACCAATCGAGAGAATTGAAGGAGATTTTAGACACCTCTTTAAGCAAAATTGTGGAATTGACAGGAGCTTCCACAGGGATCATCTGGATGATGGATGAAAAAACAAGCCGTTACACCATCAAGTCCTCCTATCAACTGGTATTAAATCCAAACCAGCTGGAAAGTCTGATGAGAATTCTCGACTCTGTCGGATCAAAAGTCATTCTTGAAGGGACCTCCTGGATTTCGGAAAATGTCACCGTCCAGGAAGATGTGGCAAAAACGGCCTACAGCGACATTGGTTTTATTTCTTTATATGCCTTTCCTCTTTCGTCCAAGAAGAAAGTGGTCGGGGTTTTATTTCTACTCTACAAGAACATTCGGGGGCTCTCTTCCAATGAAATTCAAATGCTGGAATCAGTGGGAAACCAGATGGGGATTGCTGTCGAACATGCCCTGATGTTTTCAAAAATCAAAGGTCTTTCCCCATGAATTGGAGTTGTCAACCTGTAGTTTTTGGGATAAGATAAGCCCGGCCTTAAAGAAAATAAAAAACGATAACAATTGAATCATCCTGATGTCGGAGAGTAAAAAATTGAATATGCTTCGCGGTAAAAAGGCAATTATTTTTGGAGTCGCTAACGAAAGAAGTATCGCATGGGGAATCGCCCAGGCTCTTCACCGGGAAGGTGCCGATCTGGCATTTACCTTTGTGGGAGATGCGATCGAAAAGAGAGTCCGGCCTCTGGCCGAAAGCCTCGGGTCAAAAATCGTGATCCCCTGCGACGCCGCCAGCGATCAGCAGATTGTTTCTGTATTTAATCAGCTAAAAAACATCTGGGGAGAAGTCGACATTGTCATTCATTCGGTCGCCTATGCCAATAAAGAGGAGTTAAAAGGTTCTTTCCTTCAGACTTCCCGAGAAGGGTTCCGCCTGGCCCTCGATATCAGCGCCTATTCCCTGGTTGCCATGACCCGCGAAGCAGTCCCTTTGATGAAAAAGGGGGGGAATATCATCACGCTGAGTTATTTTGGCGCTGAAAAGGTGATTCCTCATTATAATGTCATGGGGGTAGCCAAAGCGGCTCTTGAAGCCTGCGTCCGCACCCTTGCCGTTGACCTGGGGCCTCACAATATCCGGGTAAACATCATCTCCCCCGGACCGATCAAAACCCTTGCCGCCGCCGGGATTTCGGATTTTAAGGTGATTGGCCACCATGTCGAGACCAGAGCCCCTCTCCGGAGGATCGTGACGATCGATGAGGTTGGAAACACCGCGCTCTTCCTTTGCAGTTCTCTTGCTTCCGGAATTACCGGGGAAACGATCCATGTGGATGGCGGTTATAACATCATCGGCATGTAAATCTCAACTGGAGCTTTTTGAACAACCTGCTGCTGTTTTTTTCCTGAATTTGTTTAACAAAATATTCTTCACTTCCAAAAAGGTCCGCTTCTCTCTTTTTCATCTCGATTGACAAGATCATCCACCGGTCTACGCTGAGAGAATCCTCGACATGTTCGTTTTAAGGAATGATTTTCATGGGAAACAAAAAATTTATCCAGCGATTGACTCGGGAATTCCCTTTTTGGATTGAAAAAGGATGGGTCAGCCGTCCCAACGCAGAAGAAATTATCACAAACCTCTCCGAAAGGGATACCAGATCCCCTCATCGCCTGGTCTTATTCCTTTCACTGCTCGGGGTTATTCTCTTTGGAACGGGCGTGATTACCTTTTTTTCGGCCCACTGGAACGGGATGGGAAAAATCGTAAAACTGGCTATTTTATTTGGAGGCATGTGGTCTGCCTATGGGTTTGCCCTCTATTTCAGTGAGAACCGGCCCTCTTCTCCTTTATATCATACGATGCTTTTGCTCGGCGTGGTTTTATTCGGGAGCAATATTTTTTTAATTTCCCAAATTTATCATATCGATTCGCATTATCCCAACGGCATCCTGTTATGGTCGGTCGGAGCGCTTCTGGCCAGTTTTCTCATGAAATCCCAAGTCTCCATGTTTCCGGCTATTCTGTTATCCGTATTATGGAGTGGATTCGAGATTTTTAATTTCAATCAGGCTTTTTTCTGGCCATTCCTGATCCTCTGGGTCCTTTCTCTATTCCCTATTTTCAAGCACGAATGGAAACCGGCGTTTCATGCGGCGCTGATCGGATTGATGATCTGGAGCTTTATGGTATTTCAACAGTCGGCAGGGCGCGAAGCAGCGCCGGTTTTTATGATGCAAACTTATTTTTTGGCCTATCTGGGACTATTTCTTTTGGGCCGGATCATGAAATCCTATGTGAAAACATCCCCTTTATCTCAAATCTTTCAAAGATATAATTTATCGGCCATGCTCTTTTGCATTTATATATTGACCTTCCCTGAAATTAACCGAAAGGGGGGGTGGTTGATAGGTATAAATGTCGCTCAAATGTCAGGTTGGACACTATCGATTCTTGTCATGGCCGTACTCTGTGCCGGTCTCTTTTTATGGCTAAGGGAGAGAACGGGAACATTTATAAAAACGCCCTTGATGATGCCGGGTTATGGTTTAATCGCCGTCCTCTTTTGCGTCATGCTGGCAAACGGTCTGATCCCCGGCGTGAGAGGAGGGGTGATCCCGGTCCTTTTCAATTTGATTTTTTTTGGCGGACTGGTGTGGTTTGTTTATGCAGGCGTTCAAGTCCATGACCCTTTCCTGGTCAATCTTTCGTTTGCTTTCTTTGCCCTAACGCTTCTCAGCCGGTATTTTGACACTTTCTGGTCCCTATTAAACCGATCCTATTTCTTTATGCTGGGAGGGCTTCTTTTAATTGGTGGCGGCCTCTTTTTAGAAAGAGAGCGGCGAAAATTAACCCGTTAAATGGTATGAAAAAGGGCCCGGGATAACCAGATGACCGATAAATTTAAAATAGGGCTGCTTGTTTTCCTCCAGACGGCGGCATTGTTTCTGATGATAGGCATGAAACAATGGACGTTGAATACAGGTCTCCCTGTGGTCCTGGAAACCAAACCGGTCGATCCCCGGTCGCTTTTCAGCGGCGACTATATTCGCCTGAACTATTCTATCAGTACGATTGCCGGAAGTATCGGCGGCGACCGGGGCTTCCAGATCCATGACCCGGTTTATGTCCTTTTGAAAGAAGGAAATCCATATTGGACTCCTGTTTCAATTCATCGCCATCCACAGGAGGCTCCCGATGGATATGTTTTCATCAAGGGAGAGGTAAAATGGACGAACGGAAGCCGCTGGAACGCGGAGTTAAAAAAGAATGAACCATTACCGGAAAGCGACCTGAACATTCAATACGGAATCGAAAATTATTATATCCCCGAAGGAGAAGGGGCTAAACTTGAACATCCGGGTCCAAACGCAAAACTCTCCATCCGCCTTGCGATAGATCGATTCGGCCATGCGGGAATAAAGGCTGTTTTAATAGACGGGAAAGAACATTATGTGGAATCCCTCTGGTGATTCCGGGGAGTTTAACAGCAGATATTCGTCTCTGTCTTATAATAGTCGGCGCCCACCTCCGACGTTTTAACCGGCTTCTTTAAAATAAGGTATTCAACCCATTTTCTTCCAGAGTCAATCAGAATAACGACCGCAAGGCCGGCAATTAAAAGAATAAATGAAGCGTTGAGATAAAAAGAAAACGCTTCGGAAGGGTTTGTCGAAACAGCGGCACTGAGTAAGAAGGTCTGAACAAGAAAGGCAGAGGCGGTAAACGTGCTTGCCGCCATAAAGGCCATCGGAAGGGCGGTTATCCAGAGATATTTTTCCTTTCTCATCACGATTAAAATCGTCGTCCCGACGCAGAGTGCCAACATTCCGAAAAGCTGATTGGCCGCGCCGAACATCGGCCAGATGGTGTTGATACTCCCCGTTGAAATCAGATAAGCCCAGAGAAAAACGACCACCAACGTGGTGACCCATGTTCCGGGCGCCCAGCCGATATTTTTAAAGGGGGGATAAACTTTTCCGAACAATTCCTGAAAGAGAAATCTTCCCACCCGGGTTCCCGCGTCGATCGTGGTTAAAATAAAAAGAGCCTCAAATAAAAGGGCAAACTGATACCAATAAGCCATCAGGTTTTTAAACCCGGGAATTGACGAAAAAATGGTAGCCATCCCAACGGCTAGTGAAACCGCTCCTCCCGGTCGTCCCGCAACGTCTACCTGTACCAGTTCTGAAAGATGGCTGATTTCCCCGGGAGCAAACCCGAGTCGAGCAATCGCGTCGATGCTTAATTTAGTATTGATGGCAAAATAATCTCCCGGGATTAAAATTCCCGCCGCGATAACCGCCATCACGCCGACAAATCCTTCCATGAGCATTGTGCCGTAGCCGATCAATCGGGCATCGCTCTCTTTATCGAGCATTTTCGGCGTGGTTCCGGTTGCAACGAGCGCATGGAAACCCGAAATAGCCCCGCAGGCAATCGTGATAAACATAAAGGGAAAGAGGGTCCCGGGAATGATCGGCCCCCCTCCATGAATGAACGGCGTAACCGGAGGCATTTTAATCTCCGGAGCCAGAAACAGGACGCCGACCGCCAACAACAAGATAACTCCGATTTTCATAAAGGTCGAGAGGTAATCGCGGGGAGTTAAAAGGACCCAGACCGGAAGGACCGCCGCCGCAAACCCGTAAATAGCCAGTCCATAAATCAAAGTCTGGCGTTCCAGGTTAAAATAAGCGGCATAGGCGGAGTTTAAGATCGAATGCCCTCCAATGACTGAAAAAATCAGCAGGAGGACGCCAATGACCGTGATCTCTTTCACCCTTCCAGGGCGAAAGAGTTTCATATAAAAACCCATAAAAAGACCGATCGGGATGGTTAGAAAAAGGGTGAGCGTTCCCCAGGGATTATGATAAAGAGCGTTGACCACGGCAAGCCCCATTCCGGCCATGGCAATAATAACGATTAGCAAAACGGCAACGCCGGCGGCAATGCCGGTTACCGGGCCGACTTCATCCCTGGCAATCTGCGGGAAGGAACGTCCGTTCCGCCGGATTGACCCGACTAAGGTAATGAAATCATGAACCCCCCCAGCAACCACGGCTCCGACCAGAATCCATAAAAACCCTGGTAAAAATCCAAACTGGGAAGCGAGGATCGGACCCAATAACGGCCCGGCGCCGACAACGGCGGCAAAATGATGGCCAAACAAAACATATTTGGGCGTGGGGTAATAATTTTTACCGTCACTGAGGCGATGGGCCGGGGTAATCCTTTGATCGTCCAGTCCGGCGACCTGTCTGCTTAAAAAAAGTCCGTAAAACCGGTACGCAAGGGTAAAAAGGCAGGCGGCTGCGACGACCAGCCAGAGGGCGTTAACCTTCTCATCGGGAAAAAAGAGGCCGGTCACGACAGCGAGCGCAAAGGCCCCCATGCCGGCCAAAACGATCCAGAAAAAAGTCATTAAAACCTTCATTCGCCCTCAACCCTCTTTCTTCTTCCGATCAAGAAAAGAGCCACTCCCAGAGCGACGACCACAAGGGCATTGACCCCGAGATCGAGCAGATAGCGGTGAAAGATTTTATCATCGGTGATATCCATGATAGAAATTTCCGCCCCAGCGGTCAGCATTTTTCGGGTTGCGGCGATAATCCCTATAAAAAGAAAGGGCTCCAGGAGAATATCCTGGACTTTTAAATAATTAATAATGGTTCGGAGGACTTCCATGATGATCAGCACAAGAAGAAGGTCGTTCACGAGAGTCAGAATGGCATGGAGAAAACCTTTTTGAAAATGCAAGATAAAAACGGACCAGCTATAGACAAAGGCGCCAACCCCAATGAGAAGGAATGAAAGCCCGGTAATCAGGTAAATAAACCGATCTATTTTTTCTATCAGGACTGTGGCAACTGTATCGGAAGTTCCTTTTTCTGGCCATTTTCTCATAATGTCGTCCGGACCTCCCTTTTTTATAGAATTAAGGATATGAACAATAAACTTTTTAACGGACATTCCGGTACCGGGCGGCTAATCGTTCCGCCGGAACCCCGAAATGATAACAGGCCAATAACGTCCAGTTTTTCATGGTGGTCAGAAAAATCCCCTCTTTTATCCACCGCCTTGGGGAAGCGGTTATTTTTTCTTTTAAAAGAGCTATCTTTCCGGCTCGTTTCATTTTTTTTGAAAGCTCGACATCTTCCATGAGCGGAATATCGGGGAAACCGCCTATTTTCTCAAAAGCAGACCGGGTGATAAAAATTCCCTGATCTCCGTATGGAATTCCGGTGATGGCAGTTCGAAGGTTGGCAAACCAGGCGATCATCCTGAGAAAAATATTTTGGGAGTCGATGGTCAGCCGGAAAGCGCCGCCAAGAGCCTGACCGCCGGTGATGGCCGGAACGATTTTCCCCAATCCGCCAGGGGCAATTTGAGAATCGGCATGCAGGAAGAGCAAAATCTCTCCCTCCGCCTGGCGGGCCCCTTCGTTCATCTGCCGGGCTCTCCCCGGGGGAGAGGTGAAAACCTTTCTGGTAAATGCCCGGGCGATCGCAGGAGTCCTATCGACGCTTCCTCCGTCGACCACGATCAATTCAAGGTCGACTCCTTTTTTTAGCCGTTGAAGCGTTTTTTGTAAGACCTTTTCTTCGTTGAGAACCGGAATAATCACAGAAATTTTCATTCATCAGTATCGGTAATATTTAAAACCAGCGGGTAAAAGTTGAGGATCGGACCTGTTCAAAAATTTCGGGCAATGACATAGTCTGCCATGATCAATAATCCGTCTTTATGAGGGGAAGAGGGAAGAAAAGAGAGTTCCTGTTTGGCTTTCTGACTGAAGATTTCGGCCTGATCGAGCGCATACTGGATGGAGCCATAACCTCCCAGAAGCTCTTGAATCAGCTCGAGATCTTTTTCAGGGAGGTCCGACTGGTTAAACATCTCTTCAATTTTACTTTTTTCTTTCGGAGTGCATTTTGACATTAAATGGAGAATGGGGAGCGTGATTTTGCCTTCTCTGAAGTCCTGTCCGAGCGTCTTACCCAGAAGATCCTTTTCGGCGGTATAGTCGAGGGTATCATCGGCCATTTGATAGGCCACCCCCAGATTCAAGCCGAAGCGGGAAAGGGACTCAACCTCCCCTTCCGCGGCTCCGCCGATGACGCCTCCGAGCCGGCAGGCTAGAGAAATCAAAGAAGCGGTTTTAAATTCAATGATATTTAAATAATCCTTTTCAGTCATCGAAAAGTTCCTGGTGTAAATGAGCTGGAGAATCTCCCCTTCGCTTAAGGCCTGACAGGTTTTTGACAGGAGAAGATTCACCTCGTTCTGCTTCAATCGAACCGCTTCAATAAAGGCCCTTGAAAAGAGGTAATCGCCCACGAGGATGCTGGCCTGGTTCCCCCAGACCATCCGGGCCGCCTTTTTTCCCCGCCTGAGGCTCGCTTCGTCGACCACATCGTCGTGAAGGAGCGTGGCAGTATGAATAAACTCCATGACGCTTGCAAGAATAATATGATCGGTCCCCCGATAATTGAATAAACGGGAAGTCATAATCAACAGAAGGGGTCGGAGTCTTTTCCCGCCGCTTTTTAAGATATAATAAAAAACGTCGTTGATCAAACCGATTTGGGAAGACAGCGCCTCCTTAATCTGATTCTCAACAGAGAGTATATCTTCTTGATAAATCAGAAGAACTTCTTCCATTGTGGCAGGAGAAGGGGCGGTTTGAATGGGTTTATTTTTGGTGGCCATAGGGTTGAAACCGAGTCTAGGATAGTGATTGTTCTTTGTCAAGGGGATAATCAACCCGCCGGCTTCTTGATTTTCAGGTGGCCCGATACGTCATCAGGCCGAATGATTTTTATTTCGCCGGGGGTTAAAAGTCCAAGAGAAAGGTTGCCTATTTTAATCCGTACCAGGTTTTCTACCCTGTAGTTCAAGTAGTCAAACATTCTTCTGATTTGCCGGTTTTTTCCTTCGATCAGGGTCAGCTCGACCCAGCACGATTTTTCCCCTTCCCTGATTTTTTCTGCTTTTACCGGAAGATAAGAGAGATTCGAAGAAATTTTCAACCCATTTCGGATTTTTTCTAAGGTCTCCTCGTCTATTTTTTTGTTGAGTTTGGCATGATAGGTTTTTGGAATTTTATGATCCGGAGAAGCCATCTGATTTCCCCACTCCGTATCGTTGGTCAGCAACAAAAGGCCCGAGGTCTCTTTGTCCAGTCGTCCGACGGGAAAAACCCAGGGGAGGTCGGCGCTTAAAAGGTCATAGATGGTTTTTCTCCCCTTTTCGTCGCTCCGGGTAGTCACGACCCCTTTGGGCTTATGGAGGATAAGATAGACTTTTTGAGACCTTGTTTTGACAGGTTCGTCGTTGACGAAAAGGTTTTGAACCGGGAGTTCAACTTTAAACTCCGGATCTAAAATCATTCTGTTGCCGATTTTAACCTTTTGCGAAAGGATCAGATCGGACGCGACTGTCCGGGAAGCGATCCCCATTTTCGAAAGAACCCTCGAGAGACTAATTTTTTTTGTTTTTTTGTACACCATTTTAAAAGATTATCATATATAATCATCAAAACTTTTCAGACATAAAGTTCCTTCTCATTTTTCCCTCTTTTACAGATTCTTAATTATCGTCTATATTTAACTGAGAAGCAAAAACAATGAGTAATATGGGACTGAAAAGTAATTGAATTTGGTGACTGTCATGAAGAATCCTACGATTATATCTTTAAAACATTTTTCATTCATTTTAATTCCTCAAATTATATTACTTGTTTGTATACAATATTCTTTCGCAAATACATTTCAAGAAAGATTATTAACTCCGTTTGGGCAATTACCTTCGGTTATCGAACAATCGACTCCTCAAGGAATGACCCACCCTGATCTCTTTAAAATTTTTATTTTGTTGGTCGTTTTTATTGCGATTGATGGTATTAAAGTTTTTATTGAAATCTATCATCGTGCAGTTAATAGAACCTTTTCCTCCAATCCGAAAGAAGTTACAGCCCTTATTCCTTGTCATAATGGGGCAGAAGTCCTTCAGGAAACCATTAAGGAATTACTCAGAATTCTTCCAAAGGAACGGATTATCGTCATAGATGATGCCAGCACGGATAATACTTCTGAAGTGGCCAATAATACGGGAGTTCAAGTATTTCGATTTGATAAAAACAAAGGAAAAGTGTCAGCGATTAATTTTGGTATTTACCGGGTTAAAACAAAATACACTTTGTTGCTGGATGATGACACTCGAGTTGGGCATCTTCGTCTTCCCACCTCTCTTCTGGACGAAGGATACTCGGCTGTCGCGTTTAATCTATTACCTTCTCGCAGAACGACCGGTCGTGACGGTATTAACGGGACAAATTTTATAAGCTGTCTGCAAAGATATGAGTACGGAAAATCCATGGAGATTGGAAAAAGATTTCAAGATGCTACTTTAAGTGTGAGTTGTATTTCAGGCGCTGCTGGCTTATTTCTTACTGAAAGATTGAATGCCTTCCACCATCTCCACTCAACGGTGTTTCAGGGAGAAGATTTGGAAAGAACCCTGCTGGAATTGTTAAAAAATGGGAAGGTCGCGTTTGTCAATGAATCCGTATGGACAATTGCGCCTGATAACTGGAAAGACTTAACAAAACAGAGATTGATGAATTGGCAGCCAGGGATGTACAGAAACGTCGGAAAATTTTTCAAGGTCATTTTTAAAAAACATTTATCGGCGCGATTGAAGTTTGAAATGGTTTATAACATATATTCGACTTTCAGCGATCCTTTGAAAGTTTATTCTGTCTTCAGTTTGATTATTTATGGACAATGGATTTATCTCTTATCTGTCTATATTATTTATTTGGGGCTGGAGATTTATCCGTTTATAACCGTAGAAAAAAAGCTTCCAACAATGAAATATTATTTTCCTGCCCTGATTGCGTACCCAATATATGGAATCTATAATACCTCTGTGAGATTTTTGTCATTATTTGTATGGATATGGAAACGCTATATTACAAAAACTATGAGGCCAAAAGGACAGCTCGAGGATAGGTCCAAATGAAAAAGTCTTTCTTTTGTTCTATTATTTTCCTGGGTAGTATTTGTCTGCCTGCTATAGGATTTGGATTCGAGGGAGTGACTCTTCTCAATGATCATATCCTTGACGTAAATAACGGTGGAGATAATAGCAGTTACGACGATAAATCAGTTCGAGTTGATTATCGTCAAATATATTTGACCGGTTATTTAGGAAATTTCAGAACGGGATGGGAGGGGGGAGGTTACTTTCAAGACACTCGAAAGTCCACTTATTCAGGTTATAGTCGATTTAGAGATGTGGATCAGACTTTTCAAATTGAGACAGACCAGGTTTTGAACCACGGTTTTGTCGGAAAGCTGGAGTTTAGGTATATTGATCTTTTATCACCCGAAACACCGACAGATCCTTCCAATCTCTATGTATATGGAGTCGGCATGGATAAGTACTATGGTGATTATAACTACCTATCCGTAGAATATCTAAACGATCCGAGGGACTCCAGCCGATTTTCTGTCATTGTCAGTAATACTTTAGCTGTTAAAAGCAGCTCGTTCCGTTTGGGAATTGTTCCAAGAAGTGACGGAACGATTGGCTATTTTGGTTTTGCCAAATACCATTGGATTCTTCTCGGCTATGCTTTTACGAAGGAAATTGATTTTTCAACATTAGACCGGCGAGTAATGACATTTGGCGTTCAGATGCCATTGGATTTAATTTGGTGACAAAACCAGGCTCTTCTTAAGATAATCGTTGCCTCGTTAAAATAGATACTTACTGATCTTTTCGGCAATCTTTTCACATCCTGTCCGGGGTTACTCCTGAATTCTTAATAATAAAGAACCCACGCTCTGACACTCTCCAATTTATGAAGGATGGCGCCGGACACAAGAATTCTTAAATCTGATACAATTTAAAAATGCCAAGTGTGGAATTTCTCCTGCCAATAGGGTTAATTATATTAACTTTTCTTTTAACCAGACGGGAATACCCCTTTCCAAAATCCAGGTGGGTGGTTATTGCCCTGACTCTTTTTACCGGAATACGCTATCTTTACTGGCGTAAAGTCTACACAATTAATAGGGTGGATAATATCAGTCAGGCGATTAGTTGGCTTGTATATTCCGCTGAGATCTTCGGTTTTATTTCATTAATGTTGTTTCTTGTTAAGATCGTTCAAATGGGGGTCCACCACGCTTCCTCTCCAAAAGAGGATCGCCTTCCTCGGATAGATTTTTTTGTGACTGTTTTAAATGAACCTATGGATATATTATATAAATCATTGGTCGGTTGCACTTCCCTCGACTATCCCCCACATCTCCTTAGGGTCTATGTTTTAGATGACGGATATCGTTCCTGTGTAAGAGTGTTGGCGGAGCGGTTAGGGTGTCTATACTTGACACGTCCGAACCATAAAGATGGCAAAACAGGAAATCTCAATTACGGTTTAGCCCACTCATCTGCGGAGTTTGTAGCGGTACTGGATTGTGATCATATCCCTGTTCGGTCATTTCTAAAAGATACGATTGGTTTCTTTAAAGATGTAAAGGTTGCATATGTCCAAACACCGCACAATTTTTTTTATAACGATACTTCTCAATGTAATTCCCTGCTTGAAAGAGAAATATTAAATGAAAGGCTCCTTTTTTTCTATGTTACCCAGCCAGCGAAAGACCGATTTAACGCGAGTTTATTTACCGGAAATGGAGCCGTTTTCCGGCGATCTTCTCTGCAGGAGATCGGAGGATTTCAAACCAAAACCGCAGATGGAGATCTTCAGACCAGTTTAGTGCTTCATTCAAAAGGATATAAATCAGTCTACCTTAATAAAATTCTAATTGTTCGGTTTGCCCCTGAAACTTATAGGAGTTATTTTAAACAGACTGAAAGCTCAATCCGTGGAGGAGCGCAAATTCTATTACTTGATAATCCACTTTGGAAACGGGGATTATCAATCATGCAGAGAGTTAGTTACCTCGAGTCGATGACTCACTTTTTGCATTATTGGGCCCGATTGATTTATTTGATCGCTCCCCTCTCCTACTTACTGATGAATCGCGCTCCGCTAAATGCAACTCTTCCTGACTTTCTTAATTACTTTATTCCGTACTATATTATCAGTCAGATGGTCTTTAGCAAGATGAGTATGGGGCATCGTACTTTATTCTGGTCTGATGTGCATGAAACCTTGATGTGTTTCTTTATCAGTTTGACCGTGTTTACGGCATTTGTTGTTCCCAAGAAAAACAAATACCTGACGCCTCTGAAAGGAATTCAGTCTACAAAATCTCAATTAGAATGGCCTGTTATAGTTCCGCACATCCTATTGGCATCGTTGATTGTGACGGGCTTTGCCGTAGGAGGATATAGGGGTTCTCAAGGGGATATCAATCACGATGCCGCACTATTAAGCAGTTTTTGGAACCTTTACAATCTGATGATTGTGATGGGAGCAATCGTCTTAGCTAGAGAGCGGATTCAAAACCGTTTTTCCCCGCGGATTTTCAGGTCACTTAAATGCAAGATTAGTTTCAGAAATCAGTCCATTTCCGGGACAACCTCCGATTTAAGTGAAACCGGATTATCGTTAATTTCAAAGGATCCTCCGCCACTTTTCTTTCCTACGGAAGATAAGATTAAGATCTTTCATGCCTCACCGAATACGCATAGTCCTGCTTTTCGATTATCTCTTCCTCCGGATGTAAAAGTTCAATTAATCGGAGAGCTGGGAGAGAGTACCGAATTAAAAGGAGAGGTCGTTCGTTATGACTTGCTCCCTTTCGGAAAAATCAGTATTGGAATCCGCTTTCTGCAAATTAAAGAGGGACAACGTCAATGTTTGATCCGTCAAATTTATTGTGTTCCTGAATTCTGGGAAGAAGTTCGTCAAAAATCAGCAAAAATATCTAAATACCGTCGTTTAGCGACCTCCTTTTCATTCCAGATCTTTTTCAAAGAGAAGATTGCCCGAAGGTTATCACCGAGATTTCCCAGACGATTTAAATGCGAACTCAGAGTTGGGGAAAGAATGTTTAAAGGAGAAACCGAGGATATTAGTTACAGGGGAGCTTCTCTTCGGTTAGCCTCCAAAGAAGCAGTGACAAAAAATGTAGAATTGTTCATCTATAATAGATCTTTAATATTCCGAACTCAGGGAGAAATTGTTCACTGCTCCAAAGTTAGAGGAAAGGGATTGATCTACGGCATTCGATTTTTAACCAGACAGGATCCTGAACTGGCCCTTTTTTTATCCAAAAAATTCTGAAATAATTCCAAAATGCGAGAAGGATTAGATTTTTTTCTAATAAGATTTGTTGGCTAAATATTTATTACAATTGACAAATTAACTCCTATAATGGTAAAAAAATCTCTTACTCCAATTAGATTCATCCTGGGGTGGTCATCTTGCTAGCGGGGCGAAGTGAGTCCGCAACGGAGCTAAGGTTTTTAGGTTTATTCTTTCAGTTTAGTCAAAAAATGCCGGAGTGGTGGAACTGGTAGACACGCACGTTTGAGGGGCGTGTGGGGCAACCCGTGGGGGTTCAAATCCCCCCTTCGGCATCCTTATCTTCCTAATAAAATCAAATAGTTATCTTATCTAAACCTCCTAAAAAGTTGTGCCCCAGGTTGAACTTTCCTAACTCTTTTTAATTCCATCCTGAATGTTTTATTCTGAGCTAGGTATTTCCAAAAACTCCGTCGGGAAGAGGGATTCAGAGCTCCAAGGCTTTTAGAACCGTTCTTCCTGGTAATCAAGCATTGATCCAAAATCAAAAACTATGTAGAGTTCAAACGTAATCCTAACTTTTAATTACCCCAAAAATCTATACTGTTACACATGAAGAGTTACAGATTCAATTTCAAGATTGTCGTATTGGTGGGTTTGGCAACAATCACGGGTTTCCTGGAACTCTCCATTGCCTCGGGCTATGAAGAGGGAAAAACTGGAGAGGCAGTTGTTGAAGGAAAAATTACCTACAAGGGGACACCACCGGTCCGTGAAGTTTTTGATTTAGCGAGATTCGCTAATAAAAAGTATTGTTCACAAGTTGACAGCGATGGGAAGGGACATCGTATCATCAGAGAGGTGACGGTCAACAATGGTAATCTTCAGGATGTTGTTGTTTATATACAAGACATCATCAGGGGAAAGCGGTTTCCGTTCAATGGAACTGATGTGAAGATTGATCACTGTCGATTTTTGGTACAGGGCGGGCCTTCAACTCTTGTTGGGGTGGTGGTAAATGGTGGAGAAATTCGGGTTTTGAACGATGATGCTGACTTGGATGATCCCAAGTCTCTTACTGGAGTTCTTCACAATCCTCATGGCTTGGAGTTTAGGCAGAATGGAACGAACTTCAACATGATTCGTAGTTGGCCGCTACCTGAGAAATGGAACATGGTTAGAAAACAGGTCAAATTTAAAGAACCGGGAAATGTCCTGTTATTGTATTGCCAGAACCACAGTTACGAACAGGCTTGGTTCTATCCTGTCGAAAATCCCTACTATGCGATCGCAGGGCCTTCTGGCAGTTATACGATCGAACAAGTTCCTCCTGGAAAATACAAACTTATAGCTTGGCATCCTGTTCTTGGTATCCAGGAAAGGGAGCTCGAAGTGGGGTCCACCGGAAAAGTAGTTGCAAATTTTGAATTTTCAAAGTGAGAACGCAAAATATTAGGTGCCGGTTAGCACGGCAGTTCTTCCTGTATTCCGCATATCCCCCCGATCCAAAGTCATAGCAGGTTACCACCAGCAATCCTTATCCGCCCGAGTTTGACCGTTCTCATTCTGTAAACCTCTACTTGTCGGTGGCTTAAAAAAGGGGTAGGGTCACGAGTCTGAGGTTTGAATACTGAGAAGTCTAAAAAACTTTGATTAATCTATGGAAAATAGAGTAAATATGGACAGACACTATTTTCTATTTTCAATTCAAGTTTGGCAAGAAACTGGCTTACTTCGAAGCTTCACCATCGGAATGGAAACTGCTCGGCCTCATGTGGACTGCTTTGCGGAGTTAAAAAGGTTAAGATGAAAAGAAACGGTTTTGAGCGTCCAGCATAGAACAAAGGAGGTAAAAATGAGTAAAGCGGCAATAAGTATGTTTGTCTTCAGCATATACATGGTTACTGTTGGGCTCACTCTGCTGGTGGCACCGAATTTCTTGCTCAACGTGTTTGGTTTTCCAATGACAGTCGAGGTGTGGATACGTATAGTTGGAATATTAATGGTTATTCTGGGATACTGCGAAATTCAGGCAGCTCGCAATGAAGTGAGACTATTTTTTGTCTGGTCGGTTCATGTTCGTGTCCCGATCATTGTTATTTTTATTGTTTTTATTGCGTTAAATTTTGTTAAACCTACTCTCCTCCTCTTTGGGATCATAGATCTCTCAGGTGCTATCTGGACGTGGTTAGCCTTACGCTCCTCCCAACAACTTCCAGGAGGAGAGAAGGGATTTTAAAAAAAACACCTTGGCAGGTTTTGAAATATCAGTTTAAAATAGGGACAAAATAGGGACAGACACTATTTATTGGATTTTTACTTAAGAAATAGTCAAAGAAAATAGTGTCTGTCCCTATTTTCCAAAATTAGCTTGTTGTTCTATAACGCCGATTAAGGAACCTTCAATAGAATATTCCCCTCGCATATTTTCATCGATGAAGCGAAGTGCTTTATCAAAATGTCCATTTCTTGCCAGTTCCAATGGAATCAAGGAAAGAACAGATGCTCGATGCTCTGGCTGTGTCATTATTTTTGAAGCTTGAAAATAGTCTCAATATTTTATCGTTTCCTTCCCTTTAAGGTCGTTAACATTGGTGAAAAATTGTTTATTGACAAATTTTATGGGAAAGTTTAAATTCGAAAACGTTAGTTTTTTTTTATTATTCTTTAGGCATTAAAAGTTAATGTAGGATATCCACCTTCTATCAAGGCAAACTGCTGGAAACAGCGGGACGCAAAGCAACGGGTCTTAAGTCTATTAGAAGTAGGTTCTTTGTACATCAGACGTTAAGAAAGCCGAGCTGCCGAGGTGACAAGATAGTTATGTCATATCGGTGGCCCGGCTTTTTTTATGGAGCAAATATTTCAAATAATACAAAATCACGCCCTATCATAAATCAAATAAATTTCATGGGAATAAACAGGTAAACAGGATTTCAAATTTTCAAAAATCATTCAAAGGGGAGTTACGTTATGAATTCATTTAAAAAAAGATTTGGATTGACCATTATTTTTTTAGCAATCCTTTTAGGAAATCCATTTTCCATAAACTCTTTGTTTGCAGGAAGGGTTTATGCCCAGATACCGATAGGCTCAATTGATGTGATTCCAGGCAATTCCACTATTAATGTCGGCCAGACACAGGAGTTTACGGCGAGGGGAGCTCCTGCCGTGATAAGTCTGGCTACTGGGTCTTACCATACCTGTGCTCTTCTATCCGACGGGACTGTCCATTGCTGGGGATTGGGCAACAACGGACAACTCGGAAATGGAACGATGTATACTAATGCCTCCACCCCCGTGACCGTGATCGGGATCACGACTGCCGTCGCTGTCACTGCCGGGGGTGATTACGGGAGTAGTTACAGCTGTGCGCTCCTTTTGAATGGCACGATCCAGTGTTGGGGGAGCGCTGGTCAACTCGGGGATGGCACCACGGCATCCTCTTCTACGCCTGTGACTGTGAGCGGGATTACGAACGCCATCGCTGTCTCCGCCGGTGGTGATCACACCTGCGCGCTCCTTTTGGGTGGCACAATTCAGTGTTGGGGGCGCAACTACGCCGGTGAGTTAGGGAATGGTACAACGACAGACTCTCTTATTCCCGTAACCGTAAGCGGGATCACGACCGCTATCGCTGTCTCCGCCGGTGGCGCTTATACTTGTGCGGTACTCGCCGATGGCTCGGTCCAGTGCTGGGGGAGTAATGATTATGGTCAGATCGGGAATGCCGTCTACAACTATTCCACCATGCCGATCGGCGTAGGAATCACGAACGCTACGGCCGTTGCCGCTGGGGACCAGCACACCTGCGCCTTGATTACCGATAGCACGGTCCAATGTTGGGGATATAACAATTTTGGAGAACTCGGTAATAGCACCGGGTATACTATTCAGCGGGTCCCTCTTACGGCTAGAAATATCACCACGGCCACGGCCATCACTGCGAATAGGGAGCACACCTGTGCAGTACTCACTGACCACACGGTCCAGTGCTGGGGCTATAACGGCTATGGCCAGCTCGGGAATGGCACGACCACTTCTCCTTACCCACCCGCTAATGTGAGCGGGATCACGACGGCTACCTTGGTCGAAGCTGGAGATCTTCACACCTGTGCAGTACTCACTGACCACACGGTCCAGTGCTGGGGCTATAACGCCTTGGGCGAGCTGGGCAATGGAACGTTCTCTGATTCTTTAGTGCCGGTAGGGGTCAGCGGGCTCACTGGCGTGGTTAGCGATGGAGCCACCTCTCTGCTTACCGGAGTGATTTGGAGCAGCAGCAACCCAGCCGTTGCCGTAGTCGATGCTACCGGCCGGACAACCGGGTTAAGCCCTGGGACAACGATCATATCGGCGACATCGAACAGCGGCGGCGGGAGTGCGACTCTCACGGTTGTCGATGTACCCGTGACGACGACTATTTTGATCAGCCCACAGAATCCAACCATCATCGTCGGCCAGACGCAGCCCTTTACGGCAAGTGGGCCCCCTAATGCAATAACTCTGGCCGCTGGGGCTTACCATACCTGTGCTCTTTTATCGGACCACACGGTCCAGTGCTGGGGATGGGGAATCAACGGGCAACTCGGAAATGGATCGACGACAATTAATGCCTCCACCCCCGTGACCGTGATCGGGATCACGACCGCCGTCGGCGTCTCGGCTGCGGCTTCTTATACCTGCGCTCTTTTATCTGACGGTACGGTCCAATGCTGGGGTCAAGGATACTCTTCGACGCCTGTGAGCGTGACCGGGATCACGACCGCCATTGCTCTGTCCGCAGGGGGTGATCACACCTGTGTGCTCCTTCTGGGTGGCACGATTCAATGTTGGGGGACGAACTACGCTGGTCAACTCGGGGACGGCACGACGACAACTTCTCTTGTTCCTGTAGCTGTGAGCGGGATTACGACCGCTATCGCTCTCTCTGCCGGTTACTCTCATACTTGTACGGTACTCGCTGATGGAACGGTCCAGTGCTGGGGGAGAAACGACTATGGTCAGATTGGGAATGCCGTAAACAGCTATTCCACCACTCCGGTCGGTGTAGGAATCACGAACGCAACGGCCATTGCTTCCGGGCACCAGCATACCTGTGCGTTAATTACTGGCGGGACTATCCAATGCTGGGGATGGAATATTTACGGACAACTTGGTGGGAGTAGCGGTGGGTATACGATTCAGCCGGTCCCAGTGACGGTTCAAAATATCACTACGGCCACTGCCATCACTGCGGATAGACAGCATACTTGTGCGGTTCTCGTGGGAGGCTCGGTCCAGTGCTGGGGCTTTAACGGCTATGGCCAGCTCGGTAACGGCACGACCATGTCTACTGGCACACCCACTGTTGTGAGCGGGATCGCGATGGCTACCTTCGTCGAAGCTGGAGATCTTCACACCTGTGCAGTGCTCACTGGCGGTACGGTCCAGTGCTGGGGCTATAACGGCTGGGGCGAGCTCGGGAACGGCACGTTCTTTGATTCCTTACTGCCGGTTGGGGTCAGCGGGCTTAGTGGCATAGTCTGGACCAGCATTGATCCATCCGTTGCAACGATCAACGGCAACGGCCTGGCCACCGGCCTTAATCCCGGAACGACCACGATCGCAGCTTCCTTCGGAATCTTTAGCGGAATAACAACGTTGACTGTCAACATTCAAACCGCCACACTTTCGTTGATTACAACTGGAACAGGATCAGGGACCCTGATCGGTGCGGGAACGTATCCCTATAATCAAACCGCTACAGTCTCAGCGACCGCAAATACCGGTTCGACCTTTGCCGGGTGGAGCGGGCCGAACGGGACGGAATGCGCCACAGGCTCTGTGGTGATGACAGCCGACAAGAGTTGTACGGCAACCTTCACACTCAATACTTATACCCTGCTTCTGGCACCGGCCGGAACAGGGTCAGGGATCCTGATCGGTGCGGGAACGTATCCCTATAATCAAACCGCTACAGTCTCAGCGACCGCAAATGCCGGATCGACCTTTGCCGGGTGGAGTGGGCCGAACGGGACGGAATGCGCCACCGGCTCTGTAGCGATGACGGCCGACAAGAGTTGCACGGCAACGTTTACTCTTAATACCTACACTCTTACTTTGGCAACGGCTGGCACTGGTTCTGGAACGGTGAACGGGGCGGGAACGTATAACTATAATCAGACTGCCACGGTCTTAGCGACCGCAAATGCCGGATCGACCTTTGTCGGGTGGAGTGGGCCGAACGCGGCGGAATGTGCCACCGGTTCTATGGTGATGACTGCCGACAAGAGTTGTACAGCAACCTTCAATGATACGGTTCCCCCATCTGGAACAATCGTTATTAACGGGAACGCCGCTTGGACGAATACCCCCTCGGTCAGCCTGACACTGACCTGCACCGATACCTTAAGCGGATGCAGCCAGATGCAGTTCAGCAACGACAATGTAACCTTTACAGCCCTGGAACCCTTTGCGACGAGCAAAGCTTGGACCTTGCCTGCCGGTGATGGGACCAAGGCAGTCTATGTTCGGTATACCGATGTGGCGGGGAACCTTTCTGGAACCTTCTCCGACAGTATCGTCTTGGATACCACTCGGCCGGTAGTAAGCGGGGTGTCTGATAGCCCCGATCCCTTTAGGCCTAGTAAAGGGCAATCTACGACAATCAGCTTCACCGTTTCGGACAATTTATCGGTCACTTGTAACGCAAGGGTTCGGATATTTGATTTGTCCGGTACTTTGGTGAGGACAATAACGAAATCGGGAGTCTCCTGTCCCGCAGGGGGGGCGGCGAGTTCCGTAATCTGGAATGGTAAAAATGGCAGCGGGGTTCTGGTGCCATCAGGGACTTATGTCTACGTTATTCAGGCAATCGATCTTGCAACAAACCTATCGCTCTCCAATGGTGGAACAACGAACGTAAGGTGATTTTTTGATCCATATTCCGTGACAGGTCCAAGTCTGTAAAGACGGGGTGAGAGCACGTTCCCGAACGGGACAAGTGAAGCTTGAATTTTAGTAAAGGTACCACGGCCTTACGGCCGTGGGGAATCCATGACCAGTGCACAAAAAGAGGTAGTATCTTCAATTTGAATATATACCTTAAAGTTCATTTTTTTCTGATTATTTCAACGCTTATTCGGTACTTTTCACAGATCTCAAAAAGTGTTTCTTAGTAGGAAGTGCTTTTATTCCTTCCCGATATGCCCTCGTCCATCAAACAAGTATTTTGGGCACGGCTTCTACGGAATAAAAAAGTGACATTTTTATTGGGTTTTTAGGGTGCGATTTCAACTGGGTTTTGGGTACGACTGGTTTTAAGGCGTTTTGTCAGTGTGGATTTGGAGATTCCAATCTTCTAGATGATTTGTCCCAGAGACAGCCCTTCCTCGTGCAGTTGATAAATTGTATTCATATCCAGGCTCTTTCTAGGACGTCCTCCGATTCTTCCAATAGTCAGGTCGATGTTTTCGAGACAGGAGATAAATCCAATCCCGATTTGATTCAACGAATGGATAGTTGTAATCAAAATATTTCAGTATCCGGTTTGAATTCTGACAGATTTAAATATGTTTTCTTCTCAGCTTTGGCGTTGACAGGCCTGAAATGCATGGTATCTTTAAAATATGGAGGATCTTTCCCCAATATTAAGGAAACTGAAATATAAGCTCGACAAATTTGCCTCTTCAAAAGAGGTTTTAAAGTGGATGGATATTTTGGCCAAAGAAGGGGTCTGGATCGATTTTACCCTTGAGCCAAAAGGTCCCGGCCTCTACAAAGGGAGCGAGCCTTTAACCATATCGAGTCCTCTTAAAGAGGAAGTGTTGTGCCGGATGGGTCGATGGATTAAAGATTATGATGGAGCCTTCCTAAAAGCCAACCGCATAAAAATTCTCTGACCTTTTCTACATGATCAGCAGCTACCGTTTAATCAGCGAATTTCCTGTCATTTCAGCCGGTTTGGGTATCCCCATGATCTCCAGAATCGTCGGAGCGATATCGGCAAGAATCCCTTGATCCCTTAGAGAATAAGGGGTATCCGAAATGAGGATAAAAGGGACCGGAAAAGTAGTGTGGGCGGTCTGCGGTTCCCCCGTTTTCGGATCGACCATCTGTTCTAGATTTCCGTGATCGGCTGTAATCATGGCCGTCCCATGGAAATTCCTGACGGTTTTAATAATCTTTTCAAGGCATTGATCGATGGTTTCTGCCGCCTCAATGGCCGCCGGAAGAGAGCCGGTATGCCCGACCATATCGGGATTTGCAAAATTCAGGACGATAAACTGGAATTTTTCAGAATTAATCTGAGCCACCAGGGCTTCTGTAACCTCCGGAGCGCTCATCTGTGGCTTTAGATCGTAGGTCGGCACATCTCGTGGGGACTGAATCAAAATCCGTTCCTCTCCGGGATAGACCGTCTCCCTCCCGCCGTTGAAAAAATAGGTGACGTGAGCGTATTTTTCCGTTTCGGCAATCCTTAATTGTTTCATTCCCAGGCCGCTGATGATCTCGCCGAGAAGCGCATTTAAGGCATAGGGAAGAAATGCCGCCGGGAGCTTAAAGGTCTCGTCATATTGGGTCATGGTGACAAACCCGGTGAGCCGGGGGATCTTTTCCCGGTCGAAATGTGTGAAATGTCCGGAGGTAAAAGCCTCAGTGATTTCCCGCGCGCGGTCGGCTCTGAAATTAAAGAAGATAACCCCGTCTCCATCCTGAACCGGTCCGATCGGGAGTCTTCCCCCGCCGGTCATAACAACCGGAATTAGAAATTCATCGGTTTTATTTTCCTTGTAGCTCTGCTCGATCGCGGCAATGGGGTCTGATGCCGCAGGTCCGGTTCCAAGAACCATGACGTTGTACGCTTTTTTAACCCGGTCCCATCGCCTGTCTCTGTCCATGGCGTAATACCTGCCGGAAAGGGTGGCAATCTGGCCGATTCGATTTTTTTGGATGAAATCAAGGAGCTGACGCATAAAGACGAGACTGCTTTTAGGAGGGGTATCTCTTCCGTCCAGAAAAGGATGGATAAAGACTCTGCTCAACTCCGAACTTTTAGCCATTTTTAATAAGGCGAAAAGATGCTCGATATGGCTATGGACCCCTCCGTCGGAGAGAAGTCCCATCAAATGAAGGGATCTATTCTCCTGTTTCAGATTTTTCATCAGGGACGAAAAGGCGTCATTTGTAAAAAATGACCCGTCATTGATGGACTTATTAATTTTCAGGAGCTCTTGATAAATAATCCGCCCGGCGCCAATGTTGAGGTGTCCGACTTCGGAATTTCCCATCTGCCCGTCGGGGAGGCCGACCGACTCGCCCGAAGTCATGATCCTGCAATGGGGAGAATCTTTCATTAAAGAGCGATAAAAAGGGAGACGCGCCTGCTCAATGGCATTTGACGCGGGATCGGGATTGATCCCCCATCCATCGAGAATAATCAATAGAACCGGGGGCCTTTTTGCCATAGGATGTCCGTTATGGTTTTACTTCAAGAAAAGAGTCTGCGGGGGCAAGCGTTGCGCCTTCGATAATCGGATAGGCGTTATAAGAGTTCCAGCGCCCGCAACGATGGCAGCGCCCCGACCATTCCTGGGTATGATAATCGCAGTCCGGGCAATAGTAGGGGATTTTGACCACTTCATTTAAATGAAGGGCTTTTTTAAGGGCGTCAATTGCCTGTGCCGGCCTTCCCTTTCGGACATAAATCAATCCTAATAGTTTGTGCAGGTCGGGAAAACGGCCTTCATGCTGTTCGATGGAGGTGAGAATGTTATAGGCATCGTCAATCATTTCAAGCCGGTAATAGACTTTCCCCAAATAAAATCTATTGACAATATTCGAAGGATCGCGCCTGACAATGCTCTGATAAAAGCTGATAATCCGGGCCGGCTGGCCCATTTCGAGGTATAGGTCTTCAATCCGGAAGAGGAGGATATGATTGCCGTTTAAAAGAAAAGCTTTTTCCCAGAACTCTCCCGCCTCCTCCATCTTATTTTCATTAATTAGAACTTCCCCCAGGCCGATATAGGCAGGCAAAAAGTTTTTATCCATTTTAAAGGCGCTCTTAAAATATTTCTTGGCCTGTTCAAGGTCGTCATTTTCAAGAAAGTGTTTCCCGACTTCATATTTAAATCCGAGGAAGAGGTCATGGGCTTCACTCATTCCCTGGGATGAATAAATTAAATTGCTCTTGATGATCTTTTCCTGAATGGAATGCGCCTCTTCCCATCGTCCAAGCAAAACGGAGAGGTCCCGCAGTTTCGTCAAAGCGTTCATATCGGACTCTTCGAATGCAATAACCTCTCTAAGAGCGCTGACCGCCTCCTCATATCTTCCGGCCTCTTCATAATCTTTGGCGAGGGCGAAAATAATCTCTTTGTTCTGTTCATCCAGATTTTTTGATTTTTTATGAAGCCGGATGGCCTCATTGAAGTTTTTTTCGATCCGATACGCGTTTCCGAGGCGGAGAAGCGAATCGATATGGTTCGGCTTTAAAATAAGAATTTTCTGGAACAGAGCCATCGCTTCCTTATTTTTCTTCGAAAGAAAAGCGTTGACGGCTTCCGTATACATCTCCTGTATTTTGGATTCTTTTTTTTGCTGGCGGGAAAACTTCCAGTTTAAAAAGAGATTTTTTGTTTCGCGGACTCCCGCCGAGAAAATAACAAAGAAGCCGCCGAAAGCAATCGAAAATAAAACAAGCCCGGCCACAGAAATATCAATGGATGTGGCCTGTGTAATATGAAGAGCAACATGAGCCGGGTTTAAAAAATCAACGTAACCCAGGATCAGCATCAGGAAAACGAAGATAACTAAAAAGAACCTCATGACATTCCTTTGTGAGTAAATGCTTCTTACCGCTCTGGTTTTAACCGCAGGTTCTTTGACTTTGAAATCAATTCTGGGCGAGTCTCCCCACAACCCATCGAGGTTATAGAACAGGCGGGACTCTTTTCTAAAAATGTGGATAATAAGATCTCCATAGTCGAGAAGAATCCAGTGAGAAAGCTTATCGCCTTCTATGCCAAGAGGGTGGGCCCCTTCCCCCCCCAATTGCAGTTCGATTTCTTTTATGACCGCATTCAACTGGGGCTGAGAATCCGCCGTACAAATGACAAAATAATCGGTCAGCGAGGTCGTGTTTTTAACCTCATAAATCAAGATATCTTCAGCTTTTTTATTTTGAGCTGAACGGGCCGAGAGAATCGCCTTGTCTTTAGATGTCAGCGTTATGATAACCCTTTGACTTGATTAATATAAGTTTTTTTCAATTATAAAAGATTTAACCGGTCCGGGCAAGATATTATTTTCGACGTTGCCCCTGTTTTTAAGAGTTTCTCTGATTTCAGAGGCGGAGATCGGTTTAGGATCGATATGGAGCAGCGTCATGGGAGCAAAATCGTCCAATTGAAGATCTGCCCTGGCATGGGCCTGTTGATCGAGTTGCCGGAGGGTTTCCGTAGAGCACTTTTTAAAAAAGAGGAGCTGTTTTAACCGGCTGAACAGGAATTCCGGTCTTGAAACAACAACAAAATGGACCGACTGGAGAAGTTCGCGGGGTTTTCTCCACGATTCGATCTCCATAAACGCATCCAGGCCGATAATAAAAAAAAATGTATCCACCGGGGATTGTTTCGTTAACTCCCTGATGGTATCGATGGTGTAAGACTTTTCAGACCTTTTAATTTCAATATCCGATATTTTAAAAAATGGGTATGGCAAAATGGCCAGCCTGACCATTTCAAACCGGTCGGGGGGAGAAGCCAGTTCTTCATCGGTTTTATGAGGAGGGTTCCCTGCGGGGATGAATAGAATCTCATCAAGGCTTAATAAGGACCTCACATCCAGGGCCAGCTGGAGGTGTCCGAGATGGATCGGATTAAAGGTTCCCCCGAGAATGCCGATTTTCATTCGCGGATCTGACCGCTTCCCAATACGACATATTTCATAGAGGTCAGCTCCTTGAGGCCCATGGGACCCCTGGCATGAATACGGCTGGTGCTGATTCCGATTTCCGCTCCTAAACCAAACTGGTATCCGTCATTGAGCCGGGTCGAAGCGTTAATTAAGACCGCGGAAGCATCGACTTCATTCAAGAAACGGAGCCCCCGGGTGTAATTTTCGGTAATGATCGATTCGGTATGGCGCGATCCGTACTGGTCTATATGGTTCATGGCCTCGTCCATCGTGGAGACCACTTTTACCGAAAGGATGAGATCAAGATATTCGGTATGAAAATCCGCATCCTCTGCGGGTTTGACAAAAGAGGCGTATTTAAGGGTTTCAGGACATCCTCTTATTTCAACTCCCCTCTGGCTGAGCTTTTCCAGCAGTTCGGGTAAAAGAAGGGGAGCGGTCTTCTGGTGGACCAGAAGCGTCTCCATCGCGTTGCAGGTTCCGGGTCGTTGAATTTTGGCATTCAGAACGATTTTTTTCGCCATTTCAAGATCGGCCTCTTCATCGACATAAATATGGCATAAGCCTTTATCATGTTTGATCACCGGAATGCGGGACGATTCCGTGACCGCCTTGATCAGGCCCTCCCCGCCCCGGGGGATCACCAGATCGATATAGGCGTCCATTTTTAAGAGCTCGGAGGTCACGGCCCGGTCGGTTTTGTTGATAAAAGTCACTGCCCCCTCGGGAACGCCGAACATTTTTAATGATTCTGAGAAAAGGTTCACCAGGATCTGATTCGAATAAAGCGCTTCGGAACCCCCTTTTAATATGACCGCGTTTCCTGATTTTAAACAGAGGCTTGCCGAATCCACGGTGACATTCGGCCTTGATTCGTAAATAATCGCGATCACCCCGATAGGGACTCTCATCCGGCCGACCTGCATGCCGTTGGGCCTTCTTTCCATTTGAAGGATTTCACCCACCGGGTCGGGAAGAGCGGCCACTTCGCGCAGACCCGCGGCCATCTCTTCGATTCTTTTCCTGTTTAAAGTCAACCGTTCGATTTTAGCCGGATCGAGCTTCTGTTCCCGTGCGTTTTCAAGGTCTTTCAGATTTTCCTGAAGGATCTCTTTTTCACGCTTAAAAAGAAGATCGACCATGGTTAAAAGGACATTGGTTTTATTGGCGGTGTTTAAATTCGCCGCCGCTCTGGCGGCTTCTTTCGCTTTTTTGCAGAGCGGCTCAAGATAGGTCCGATAATTGATCATACTCTTTACTCCAAAATAACAAGGTTGTTCCGATGAATCACCTCGTCAGAAAATTTATAACCCAAGACCGTTTCAATGTCAGACGTTTTAATCCCTTTGATCTGATCGATCTCCTTGGCGGGATAATTGACCAGCCCTTTGGCGATCTCTTTTCCCTCGGGATTCAGGCAGGTGACTGCGTCGCCGGCCATAAAAGCCCCTTTGACCTCCCTGATGCCGGAGGGGAGGAGGCTTCTCCCTTTATGCTGGAGGGCTTCCGCCGCCCCTTTGTCGAGATAGACTTCTCCTTTTGACTTGATCGAAAAGGCAATCCAGTGCTTCCGGCTGTTGAGCTTTTCGCTTTTCAATTTAAAGAGAGTCCCCTCCGGTTCTCCGGCCAGAGCCCGGGTCAGAATCCCGGGACGGTTGCCGTTTAAAAGGAGCGTCGGCACCCCGTAAACGCCTACTTTTTTGGCCGCTTGAACCTTGGAACTCATCCCCCCGGTCCCTTCCAGGGTTCCGCTGGCAAGAGCGCTTCTTTCAATTTCAGCCGAAATCTCTTCGACATAAGAAAGCAGTTTAGCGTTGGGGACTTTTCTTGGATCGGAGGTAAAGAGGCCCTCAACATCTGTCAGAATGATTAAGAGCTGGGCATCAACCAGATTGGTCACCAGCGCCGCCAGATGGTCGTTATCGCCGAACTTGATTTCTTCGACCGAGACGGTGTCGTTTTCATTGACAATCGGAATGACGTTATGCTCAAACAGAGTAAAAAAAGTATTTCTCGAATTTAAAAACCGTTTCCGGTTTGCCAGGTCTTCGCCGGTTAAGAGAATCTGGGCCACCGGCAGATGATGGGCCTCAAACGTTTTTTCGTAAATCCGCATCAGCTGGCTCTGGCCGACCGCCGCAGCCGCCTGTTTTAAAGGCATAGTTTTCGGCCGCTCTTTCAAGCCGAGCTTTTCCATTCCGGCTAAAATCGCCCCTGAAGAGACCAGGACGATTTCGACCCCCTTTTTTTTTAGGTGAGCGATCTCTTCGGCAAGCTGTTCGATTCTTTCTTTATTTAAACCGCTCCCTTTTGACGCGATAATCCGGCTTCCGATTTTGATCACCAGCCGCTGGACATTCTTAAAGAGATGAGGGCGATTTTTCATTTCACAAGGACTTCCCGATACCGGAGTTGATACACTTTATTTCCAAGATAATGAATGACCGGATCAAGGCCGGCATGGGTGGCGGCTGAAAAAGCAAAAAAATCATAGTTCTGCTCTTTGCAAAAATCCTGAAGTTTCTTTAGTTTTTCGTCTGCCCCTTTAATATCGAGTTTTGACGCCCCTACCGCAAAAGGTTTTAAAACCAGGTCCGGATGATAGAGGGAGAGTTCATTTCTGATCACGTGAAAGCTCTGAACGGGATCGTCGTCGCAGGCTTCGGAAATATCGATGAGATGAAAGAGGATCGAAGTCCGCTCGACATGCCTGAGGAACTGGAACCCGAGCCCTTTTCCCTCATGCGCTCCCTCGATCAGACCCGGGATGTCGGCCACCACAAAACTTTTCTGTTCCCCCCATTTGACAACACCCAGCTGGGGAGTCAGCGTTGTAAAAGGGTAGTTGGCAATCTTGGGATGCGCAGAAGAGATGGCTGAAATCAAAGTCGACTTTCCGGCGTTGGGGAACCCGACCAATCCAACATCAGCCAGGAGTTTGAGTTCGAGGACAAGGGTCTTTTCTTCTCCGGGCTGGCCCGGTTCGCAATGCGTTGGAGCCTGATGGGTCGGAGTGGCAAAATGAGCATTCCCACGGCCCCCTTTGCCCCCTTTCGCGCCAAGGCAGGTTTCTCCCGGAGCGGTTAAATCAGCCAGAACCTCCTGAGTAAAGAAATCCTTGACGAGGGTTCCGACGGGGACCGGAATCACCGTGTCGGGCGTATTCCGGCCGTACATTTTTTTCCCCTGGCCATGTTCGGCATGTTTAACCAGATAATTCTGTTGATATCTCAGGTCCAATAAGGTATTGAGATGCGGAGAGGCTTCAAAAATAATACTCCCCCCTTTTCCGCCGTCTCCGCCGTCGGGACCTCCTCGGGGGACAAATTTTTCACGACGGAAGCTGGAACAGCCGTTCCCTCCGTCGCCTGCTTTTAAATAAATTTTGACCTGATCGATAAATTGCATAGTGAGCTCTTAGTTTATCATTATTAAAAAGGGTTCTACAACACCCTTAAACAGCCCGGAGAGAAGTTTTTATTGCCCTGTTAAGGCTGAAACGCTTCCCATTCTTTGCGGCTGATACCGTAAACACCCAGCGTGAACAGCCGGCTCCCCTGAAAGAGGGGTTCTTCCACGACGCTTCGTTTTGTCATTCCCGAGCGGATTAGTACCTTTTCTGAAGCTTTATTGTCGGGCTGGCATCTTCCTTCGATCCATTCCATCTTTCCCTCATGAAACCAGGCCGAAATAAAAGCCCGGCAAGCTTCGGTCATCAAGCCCTGATTCCGGTAGCGCTTATCGATTGAAAAGCCGACGATTCCTGACTTCGCTACGGGATCCCATTTAAAAAAACCGATCAACCCAATTTTTTTATTCGATTCTTTAAGAATAATTTTATAATTGGAGGGAGGGCCGGGTGAAGAAAAAAAGAGGCGGCTTTGAACGGCCGAGGGAATGTCCGGAGTGTTTCTGTTAAAGTTAAAAGGGTGCTGTGCGGTCAGAGAGACGCAAAGAGAGGCTCTCGGATCTTCGTCCGCATTCAAATCAAGCGTAAGACGGGGAGTCTCCAGATGCGCAATCATTTTTAACCATGAAGACCCTCTCCGCTCCGGTTTTCGATAAAGACGCTTTACGAAGCGGCGGGGGGAGCTGGATAGACAGAGACGAACTTCCTTTTTCTGGCCTTGATCTCAAATTTAACATGGCCATCAATCTTGGCAAAAAGGGTGTCATCCCTTCCGATACCCACATTGACACCCGGATGGAAGGGCGTCCCCTTTTGACGAACGATAATCGATCCGGCGGAGACCAACTCGCCGCCAAACCGCTTTACTCCAAGCCGTTGGGCATTGCTATCCCGGCCGTTTTTTGAAGAGCCGACGCCTTTTTTATGTGCCATGATCTTTTTCCCTATGCTGACCGTTGATACAGGGTCAGGAATGTTTTTAATTAACCTGTGATTTCTTTAATCCTGACTCTTGTAAATGATTGCCGGTGGCCTTTTGTCCGGCGGTAGTTTTTTCGCCGTTTCTTTTTGAAAATAATGACTTTTTTTGATCTGTCCTGACCAAGAATTTCGGCGATCACTTTGACATTTTGAACCAGGGGGGTTCCGATTTTAACCTCTTGCTGATCGAGGTGAAGCAAAGAGACCTGGTTAAATTCAATGGTATCTCCGGGGTTACCTTCGATTTTTTC